>NZ_JBPXKS010000003.1:0-377324 GCF_054558755.1 Aquirufa sp. A-Brett2-W8 | reverse complement strand
ACAAAGAAGATTGAACTATGAGAAAATAAAAACAGCCAAAGATTGCACAGAAAAAAAAGAAATTATACATTCACAAAAACACGAAACACTCCTTAAGGAAAAGTCCACTTTAGTTTGACGACGTACACACATCACCCTACTATACGATGTTGATGAAACAGGGAAAGCATCCGTGGCAAAGCTTATTAAAGATTTAAAGGAGTACCAACTTAAAAGTGTACACCTGCCATTGTCAGGCGAAAAAACAGAAAAAGATATTTCTGATTTCTTTCGCTTAAAACATTCAGCGGATGATTTAATGATGCTGTTTCGTGAGATGCTAGATCACTTGTATGAAGACACCATTGCGGTAATGAAGAGCTGTGAAATTGATTTTGAGAATCCACCAAAAGCACCCGAACCGCTTATTACCATTAACGATGTTACCATTGGAACACCTGGGAACATAGTCTGCGTAGCTGGTTCCGAAGGCAGTGGGAAGACAAATTATTTAGGTGGCATTCTTTCTGGAGCAATTAAACCAGGTGAGATAGAAATTGACACATTGGGAACAACTATCAAAGAGAACATCCATCAACAGGCAGTATTACTCTACGATACTGAGCAATCCGAATTTCAGTTGTATAAAAACTTGACCTACATCATTCGAAGATCTTCACAAGAAAAGCCACCATATTGGTTCAAAGCATTTTGTTTGGTTGGCATCTCAAGAAGTGAACGAATAAATTTAATCCTGGAATCTATGGATCGTTTTTTTTATGAGCATGGTGGCATACACATGGTTGTAATTGATGGTATCGCTGATTTACTTGAAGCTGTTAACGATGAAGAAAGCTCTGTGAAGCTCGTTGAGGAGCTATTTCGAATGGCCGCAATTTACAATACGGTTATTATTTGTGTGTTACACCTTGCACCATCGGGTATGAAACTTCGCGGACACCTAGGATCCGAAGTTCAGCGAAAGGCAGCAGGTATTTTATTAATTGAAAAGGACGACAACAACAATTGCAGTGTGGTGAAAGCATTAAAAGTAAGAGATGGTTCGCCATTGGATGTGCCGATGATGCAATTTGGCTGGAGTAAAGTTGAGGGCCGACATGTTTTCCTTGGAGAAAAAAGCAAGGAAGACTCTGATACCAGAAAAACCAGTGAGCTCAAAGATGTGGCGAGCGAAATCTTCAAGAACCGCGTGTACATCAGTAACCAAAACTTAATTAAGGCCATAATGGAAAGCATGGATGTGAAAGATAGAACAGCCAGATCGTATATAAAATTCATGAAGGATAATGAAATCATTGAGAAAAACCCCTCAAATGCCCTTGAATACTGCCTAATCACCTTGCCTTTCTAACGAAATTCGGAGTTTTTACTGCGAAATTACCAGTTTTAGCCCCCCTTTTCTGGTAAAAGTCCTACGGTTTTCCGTGGGACTTTCTTTTTTACCGCGTGGTTCCGCAGTATTACTGATTTTGACCTTAAATGGCAGAATAATTTCATTCTATGATTATGAGTAATGGCATTAATTTCCTATTTTTGACACGTTTGTCAAATACATAAAGATTATAATGATTAGAGAAATGGAAAAGCCGATTGAATTTGGATCATATATTCATGGTTTACGCAAAGAGAAAAAGTATTCTTTAAAAATCGTTGCAGATAAATTAGGTGTTGATATTTCTCTACTTAGTAAGATTGAAAATGGAGAAAGACAGCTACAATCTCACATGCTGAACGGCTTATCAGAACTATTTAATTTGGATTATAAAGAAATTCAAATTCAATTGTTGAATCAAAGGATTGATGAGCAATTTGGTAAGGAACCCTTTTTCAATGAAGCGATTAAAAAGATATCCGAATTAAAAAACAAATATTAAGACTGTAAATAAACTAGAAATAAAAATATCCAATGGCAAAACAAATAAAAGAGGTTAAAGAAAAAGCAATTGAAGTAACACTTTGGGAAGCGGCAAATAAATTGAGAGGTAGCGTAGAGCCAGCCGAATACAAGCACGTGGTACTAGGATTGATTTTCTTAAAATTTGCTAGTGACAAGTTTGAAGAACACCGCGCAAAGCTTATAGTAGATGGCAAAGAGAAGTATATTGAAATGGCGGACTTCTACAATATGAGCAATGTTTTTTTCTTAGAAGAAATATCACGTTGGAGTTATATTGTAAAAAAGGCAAGGCAAAATGATATTGCTTTAATCATTGATACTGCTTTGCACACCATTGAAAAAGACAACAAATCTTTGAAGGGCGCATTACCCGATAATTATTTTTCTCGTTTGGGTTTAGACATTACGAAGTTGGCTTCTTTGATTAGTGAAATTGATAGCATCAATACACTCAAAGACAAAGAACAAGATTTGGTAGGTCGTGTTTATGAGTACTTCTTAAAAAAGTTTGCAATTGCAGAAGGAAAAGGTAAAGGAGAATTCTATACGCCAAAGACAATTGTAAATTTGATTGCCGAAATGATAGAACCTTATAAAGGTATCATTTATGACCCTGCATGTGGTTCAGGTGGTATGTTTGTTCAATCTATTAAATTTATCAATGCACATAATGGAAGCCAAAAAGAGGTTTCTATTTATGGACAGGAATACACTAAAACCACTTACAAACTAGCAAAGATGAACCTTGCTATTAGAGGTATTTCCGCTAATCTTGGTGAAAAAGATGCCGACACTTTTGCCGATGACCAGCACAAAGATTTAAAAGCTGATTACATCATGGCAAATCCACCATTTAATCAAAAAGACTGGAGAGGTGAAAATGAATTGATTGATGATCCACGTTGGAGAGGTTATGATGTACCACCTAAAAGCAATGCAAATTATGGTTGGATTTTGAATATGGTTTCAAAACTATCTGAAAATGGAATTGCTGGTTTCATATTGGCAAATGGCGCATTGAGTGGCGGTGGCGAAGAGTATAAAATACGTAGAAAGCTCATAGAAAATAATTTGATAGAAGCTATTGTAATTATTCCTAGAGATACATTCTATACAACAGATATAAGCGTTACACTTTGGATTTTAAATAAAAACAAAAAAGCTAGAACCGTTGAAATAAATAGTAAACAGAAAAATTACCGTGATCGCGAAAAAGAAATTTTGTTTGTTGATTTAAGGCGTTGGGGACAGGAATTTGAAAAGCAGTTTATTGAACTTACCGAAGAAGATATTTCCAAAGTAGCAGAAAACTACCACAACTGGCAACAGACTGAAAATAAAAACTCTTACAAAAATGTAGCGGAGTATTGCTATTCTGCAAGCTTTGAACAAATACAAGAAAACGATTTCTCTTTGGTGCCAAGCAAATACATTGAGTTTATTGACCGTGATAGCGAAATAGATTTTGATACGGAAATGAAACGCATACAAAAGGATTTTAAAACTCTTTTGAAAGAAGAAAAACAATCTCAAGAACAATTGATTAACGCTTTTAAAACTTTGGGCTATGAGTTATAAGCGTATTGGAGATTATATACGATTGGTAAGTAACCGCAATAATAATTGGGCAATTTCTAATTTATTGGGAGTAAACATTTACAAGAACTTTATGCCTTCTGTTGCGAATACTTCTGGAGTTGATTTGTCAAAATATAAAATCATTCAGAAAGGTCAATTTGCAACAAACATTATGCACGTAAACAGAGATGAAGTTCTGCCAGTTGCATTATATCAAAATGAAGAACCTGCAATAGTCTCTCCTGCTTACATGACTTTTGAAGTTATTGATGAAAATGTATTGCTCCCCGAGTATTTAATGATGGAATTTCAAAGACCTGAATTTGACAGAAGAGCTTGGACTTATTGCGATTCAAGTGTTAGAGGTGGTTTAGAATGGAATCGCTTTTGTGAAATAGAAATTCCTATACCTGATATTGAAGAACAACGAAAATTTGTTACTCTTTATAATGGCTTATTAACTAATCAAAAAACGTATGCGAATAGTTTAGAGGATTTGCAATTGATTTGTGATACTTACATTGAAAATCTTATTAAAACCGAAGAACTTAAAACACTCGGGGAGTATATAGCAAAAGTTGACAAACGAAACGAAGACAGCTCAATTAAGGATGTGATGGGAATGAGTGTTTTGAAAGAATTTAGAACGCCAAGTGTAAAAGTAAATATGAGCAACCTATCCAATTACAGGATAGTAAATTATAATGAATTCGGCTATGTTCAAACTACCAATAACGAGAAAGTTTTAATTGTTTGCCTTTCAAAATTTAACCATCCAATCATTATTTCTTCAATTCACGTTGTTTTCAAAGTTAAAGACGAAAAAAAATTGTTGCCTGAATTTTTGCAAATGTATTTTAAACGCAAAGACATAGACAGATATGCAAGATTTCATTCTTGGGGAAGTGCAAGAGAAACTTTCAACTGGGACGATATGTGCAATGTAAAATTGCCCATTCCCTGCATCAAAATCCAGGAAGCAATCGTAACTATTTATAACACTTTGGAAACTCGCAAGCGCATCAATGAGCGATTGAAAAATACTATTAAGCCGCTTTGCCCTGTTTTGATGAAGGGTGTTGTGGAGAGTTTTCAATTTCAAAATATAGAAAACTAGAATGATAAAGCAAATAAAGAGCATTAACAATATTGGTAACTTTCGGGAATTCACAACTGGTGGGCCTATTCATTTTGAAAAACTTACATTTATTTATGGTTTAAACACTAGAGGTAAGTCAACATTAACAGACATAATCACTTCGCTGAAAGAAAATGAGCCATCATTAATAACAACCCGAAAATCCATTCCGACAATACCTACAAATCAAAGTGTTAGAATCTCAATAAAACCATTTGGGGCAATAAATCAAACGGACTATATATTTACAAATACTTCTTGGACACACATTCATTCAAATGATGACATTCATATTTTTGGTTCAGACTTTATTCACAAAAATTTATTTACTGGACTTTCAATTGAACGACAGAATAAAGAGAATTTCACAAGATTTATTCTTGGACAACAAGGAGTACAACTTGCAACACAAATTGCTGAAGATAAAAGAGAATTAAGACAGAAAAAAGGTAATATCCCGAATTTGCTCCCGTTATATTTAAGAGGAAAGCAAGAACAGGAATATTTACAATTTTTGAGCACAGACCCAAACTCTATAGATATTGAAGGATCAAGACAACAATTATCTCAAATAGAACAAAGATTAAGTCAAGAAAAGCAGAGACTTAAAAGACCAACAGAAATACTGTCAATTGAAGATATCTCCCAATTTGTAGTTCAAGAAAATAATCTTCAAGATTTAATAAATCAAACAAATGTTCTAATTGGAAGGGAGTTCAGTGAAATTAGTTCCGCTGCAATTGTTAAACTTCAAAAGCATATTGAAAATAATTTTGAAAATACTGATAATGCTACACAATGGATAAAAGATGGTTTAGACTCTCGGAAAATTGATTCTAATAACTGCTCATTCTGTGGTCAATCCCTAGAAAATGCTTCTGATGTACTTAATTCGTATCACTCTTATTTCAATGAAGCTTACAAAGAATATATTTCTGATATTGAGAATGCAATTCAAAACATAGGTAATCAATGGAGAATACTGGCTTACAAATCATTGAATGCCGTCATTGTAAAGCAAGCATTATTGTCACAATATGCTAATTTAATAAACACAGAAGAGTTCAATGGATTAGTGAATCGTATTAATGAATTAATTACATCAACTAACGAAATTGACCTTAATCATCTTTTAGCCCTGTTTACTCAGCAAGTAAATCAAATTTTTATAAATAAAGAAAGGAAGCCACATGAACGTATTCAATCAATTGATTTTATTGACATATTAAATAAGGATCTCAACTACAAGCGTAATTTAATTTCGATAGCAGAAACCATTGAAAGTATAAGAGAGGAAATTCTAGTATTTAAAGAACCCTATCGAGATTTAACTCAGATAAAAATAAGGATTTCAGAAATTGAAGCTGAAATTGAAATTAATAAAAGAGCAATTGCAAGGGTTGAACAAAATGACAATTGTATTTTATACCAAGCAGAACAAGAACTAATCTCAGTTATTGAGGCAAGAATAACTGCAAATGAACTGGCATTATTTACTAATCAAAATCAATATCTTGAAAGGTTTTATACTCGTATTGATTTTCACTTTAAGCAGTTTGGTAGCGAACATTTTACACTTGAAAGAGGTACAGACAATAGAGGTCACCAACCTGTATATTATCTCAAAGTAAAATTCAAGAACGTAGATATTAATGACTCAAATATTGCCAAGGTATTTAGTGAGTCAGACAAAAGGGCTTTGGCTCTCTCATTATTTTGGGCAAAATTAGATTTTCTCACAACCGATGAAAAACTAAGAACAATAATCGTTTTAGACGACCCTATTACAAGTTTTGATGACAATCGCATTTTGAAATCAATTAATCGCATTAAGGAAACACTACAAAGTGTAAATCAAATAATCGTATTAACACATTATTCTCATTTTATTCGAAATTTTCTAGAAAGAGGAATAAATGATGAAATTACGCCATCATTTATTCAAATTCAACAAAACAATAACACTAGTTTTCTTGAGAGAATTACCAATAAGCAATTTGTTGAAAATCCCTACGAAAAAGTTTACTCGAAAATTATGGCTTTCATAAATCGTGAAATAACAGATGATATTAGAAGCGACCTAAGACCGTTTTTAGAAAGCCAATATTTGCCACATTTTTACATCAGAAAATTTCATGAATTCAAATTAAATGGAACACCTTTAGGAACTTTAAGCGGAAAAATTGACGCTCTATTTGCTGGCAATGACCTAGTAAGAGCTAAGTTTAATGAATTTAGAACTACTCTAAACCCTGATTCACATTTGTTTACTAGTAGTAACGAAGAGGACATCAGAAGTTTTGCAAGTGAGATGATGGATTATTTGTATAATTTTTCCCATAACGTTTAGACAATGAAATTCACAAAAGAAAATTAGTGTACGTATGAACAACAGCGATATAATCATATACCAAAACCCAGATGGCAACATCAAAATTGATGTCCGTTTAGAGGAAGAAACCGTTTGGTTGACACAAGACCAAATGGCAACTTTGTTTGGAAAAGCCAAATCCACTATCAACGAACATATCAAGAATGTTTTTGCAGAAGGTGAATTAGATGAAAAAGTGGTAGTTCGGAAATTCCGAATAACCACTCAACATGGCGCTATTGCTGGAAAAACCCAAGAAGTTGAGGTGAATGGATATAACTTAGATGTTATTATTTCTGTTGGTTATCGCGTAAAATCAGCCCAAGGTACACAGTTCCGAATTTGGGCTACACAACGCCTTAAAGAATACATCATAAAAGGATTTACATTAAATGATGATCGATTTAAGTCTGGCACTTCAATGAACTATTTTAACGAATTGCAGGAACGCATTCGCGAAATACGACTGTCAGAACGTTTCTTCTATCAGAAAATAAAAGACATCTATACAACTAGTATTGATTATGAACCCAAAGACGAAAAAACAATTGAATTTTTCAAGGTAATTCAAAACAAATTGTTGTGGGCGATCAGTGAACAAACGGCAGCTGAATTGGTGTATCGTAGAGTTGATGCAAATTTACCTTTGTTAGGAATGCAATCGTTTGATAAGAAAAACGCTGTTTCCATTAAGAAGGCTGATGTAAGCATAGCTAAAAATTATCTGAATGAAGATGAAATAAAATTGCTAGGATTATTGGTAGAGCAATATTTGGCATTTGCAGAAACTATGGCACAACAGCAAACGCCTATGTACATGACTGATTGGGCTCAACGCTTAGATAGTATTTTACAATTGAATGGTAGAGAATTATTGACCCATACAGGTAAAGTTAGTCACGAATTCGCTTTGAAAAAATCAGGAGAAGAATTTGAAAAATACAAAATTGTACAAAAATCAATTGAAAAAGAGCAGAGTTTAAAAGAGATTGAAGATGATATCAAGAAATTGAAAAAGCCCAAGCAATGAAATTCACGGAAGAAAAATTAGAAAGAGCATTTACGGAATTGCTGGGGCAAGAAGGATTCCCTCACCACTTAGGCATTACCATTGCCCGAAAACCTGACGAAGTACTGATAGAAGAAGATTTACAAAACTTTTTGCTAATGCAATATGCAAGTCATGGTATCACAATAAATGAAATTAAATCTATTATTCTTCAGCTCAAATCGCTTTCAGCTACTGATTTGTATGAAAGCAACAAGACATTTTTGCAACTGCTTTCTGATGGTTTTATTCTTAAAAGAGAAGACCGAAATCAAAAGGACATTTACATCCAGTTTATTGATTTTTCAGGACTAAATAATCACCGTCAACCCGATGCAGAACAACTTCTTTCAATTGTCTCTGAGCAACGGGCAGAATATGGATTTGATAATAACATTTACAAATTTGTTAATCAATTAGAGATTCTAGGAACAGAAAAACGAATTCCTGATGGCATTGTTTACATCAACGGTTTGCCATTGGTTGTGTTTGAATTTAAAAGTGCCATACGCGAAGAAGCTACTATTCATGATGCTTTCAAGCAATTAACTATTCGATACAAAAGAGACATACCTGAACTTTTTAAATACAACGCATTTTGTGTTATTAGTGATGGCATCAATAATAAATCAGGGTCATTTTTTGCGCCATATGATTTCTTCTATGCTTGGCGAAGAGTGGCAGGCCTGGCAAAAGACGTTGACGGCATCGATAGCATGTTTACGCTTATACAAGGTATGTTTGATAAAACTAGATTAAGAGATATTATTCGAAACTTTATTTATATACCTGATAGTTCAAAGAAAAACGAAAAAATTGTTTGCCGTTATCCGCAATACTATGCCGCACGAGCTTTATATGATAACATAAAAGTTGCTCAAAAGCCTGGAGGAAATGGAAAAGGCGGTACCTATTTTGGCGCTACTGGATGCGGAAAAAGCTTTACAATGCTTTACCTCACACGTTTATTGATGAAAAGTGAATACTTTGAAAGTCCAACCATTGTATTAATTACCGACCGAACCGATTTAGATGACCAACTTTCGGGACAGTTTACCAATGCAAAAAACTTCATTGGTGACAACACAGTGATGAGTGTGGAAAGCCGAGCAAATTTACGTGAGTTGATACAAGGCCGACAAAGTGGTGGAGTTTTTTTAACCACCATTCATAAATTTACCGAAGACACTCAGTTGCTCAGTGATAGGTCAAATGTGATTTGTATTTCAGATGAAGCTCATAGAAGCCAAGTAAACCTTGACCAAAAAGTAAAAGTGACTGAGAAAGGAGTTACCAAAACATATGGCTTCGCAAAATACTTACACGACTCTTTACCCAATGCCACTTTCGTTGGTTTTACAGGAACACCAATAGATGCAACGCTTGATGTGTTTGGAAAAGTTGTTGATGCCTATACAATGACAGAATCTGTAAAGGACGAAATTACTGTTAGGATTGTTTATGAAGGTAGAGCAGCTAAAGTGATATTGAATAATTCCAAACTAAAAGAGATTGAAGATTATTACGCTAAGTGTGCTGAAATTGGAAGTAACGAAAACCAAATTGAACAAAGCAAAAAAGAAATGGCTCAGATGTATGCCATTATTGGCGACCCTGAACGCCTGAAAGCTGTAGCAGAAGACTTTGTCTCTCATTACGAAAAAAGAATTTCAGAAGGTTCAACAGTAAAAGGTAAAGCAATGTTTGTTTGTAGTACTCGTGAAATTGCCTATGAATTATATAAAAATATTATTGCTTTAAAACCTGAATGGAACGAAATACTAGCTGCGGAAGAAGGTGCTGAACTAACTGATAAGGACAAACGTGAATTAAAGCCTATTGAGCGAATTAAACTTATTGCAACTAGAGGGCAAGACGACCCGAAAGAAATGTATGATTTATTGGGAACAAAAGACCAACGTAAAGAACTTGACCGACAATTCAAAAACGAAAAATCAAATTTCAAAATTGCAATGGTAGTTGATATGTGGCTCACAGGATTCGATGTTCCATTCTTGGATAGCATTTACATAGATAAGCCGATACAAAGACACAATTTAATTCAAACTATTTCAAGAGTCAACCGCAAGTTTGAAGGAAAGAACAAAGGTTTGGTAGTGGATTATATTGGCATCAAAACGCAAATGAATCTAGCGTTAAAGCAATACAGCGAAGGCGACAAAGATAATTTTGAAGACATCGCTGAATCATTAATTATAGTTAGAAATCACATTGACCTACATGGGAAGTTGTTTCATACATTTGAGAGCTCAAAATATTTCAAAGGCACAACCATTGAGCAGCTTAATACGCTGAATATGGCTGCCGAATTCGCACAACAATCTAAAGAATTCGAGACCCGTTTTATGGGATTGGTGAAACGTTTAAAAGCTGCATATGATATATGTGCAGGAAGCGAACAATTAACCCAGTTAGAAAGAGATTATACTCATTTTTATTTAGCGGTTCGCTCAATTATTTTTAAACTCACCAAAGGAAATGCTCCCGATACTGCGCAAATGAATGCCAAAGTGCGTGAAATGATAAAGGAAGCACTGCAAAGTGAAGGTGTTGAAGAAATATTCAAACTTGGAGATGAAGCAGAAACAGAACAAGATATTTTTGATGAAGATTACCTGGCTAAAATTGATAAAATCAAATTACCCAATACAAAAATTAAATTGCTTCAACAGCTTTTAGCTAAGGTGATTGCCGAGATCAAAAAAGTTAATCGAGTAAAAGGAATTGATTTTTCAAAAAAAATGCAAGCTCTTGTCGAACGCTACAACGAACGTGACGCAAATGATATTTTGAGAAGTGAAGTGTATGAGGAAATGGCATCAGCTTTAACGGATCTGATTTGGGAAGTGCATAAAGAATTTTCAGCAGGTGATGCACTGGGAATTGACTTTGAAGAAAAAGCATTTTACGATATTTTGAAAGAGCTTTGTATCAAATACGATTTCAAATACCCTGACGAGAAAATGATTGAATTGGCTAAAGCGGTTAAAGATTTGGTTGACGGTCAAGCCAAATTCCCCGATTGGAACAAACGTGACGACATTAAATCTGCTTTAAAAGTTGGATTGATTCTATTACTTGATGAGTTCGGATATCCTCCAGTAGATAAAGACGAAGTTTATGTTGAGATTTTTGAACAGGCTGAAAATTTTAAGAAAAATCAATTACTGTAATGAATGACCTAATTAGAAATATTTTAATTGCATTTTTAGGTGGTTCATTTGCACTTGTTCTTCAATTGTTTTCGTATAGAAAAGAAAGATTAGGAAACAGAAGGAGTATTTTATACATCCTGATTGAAGTTTATGGTAACATTACTAGACTAGAAAGGCTTAAAGATTCAGATCATTTTTTAGATAAAATATTCTCAAAATTAGATATTGATCCATCAGAAACTGATCAAGTTAAACCGTTTTTAAATGGTATTTTATTTAAAGTAATGTTTGAAGATGTTATAAATGAATTAAATGAACTTAGCGATAATTATTCATCACTTATTCTTTCTTTAGCTTCCGAAAAACCTATTTTGGCTTATAAAATCAGTCATCTTGCAAAATCACTCGAGAAGTCAACGTTATACTTTGATGGTATATCCAATGATTTTAAAACTCAATTTCCTGAAAGTGAACATGAGCAAATCGACAGTTTTATAAAGAATATTTTCCACAATAATATCATTTTTAGTGAAAAGGAAAGTATTCGAAAATCAATATTAAAAGTTGGCCGATCCATTTCGATTTTTCAATATTTTAAAGCAAAAAATATCATTAAGGAGATTAATACGAATCAAATTGATGAAACTGAAATAGAAAAATTTGCAACCATAATCAAACAGGAAATAGAAAAGCAACTGAGTACTATGAACTTGATTGATTCTCAATGAGAACTTTGCAGAAATGTAAATACATTAAATATCCATACTTCCGCCAGCATTAAACCTGCCAGTGGAAGTTGCTTTTCCTTTATCAACCTGTACAATTACATCCACTTCATGGGCGTGTTCGTTAACGCCTTTGAAGTTGCCTTCTTTGGTGGTGTGATAAATGAAAATGAATGAAGTATCAGGGTGCATTTTGCGAAGTTGATCAATGGCATTGACATCCATCCCTGCCTTAGAAACGCTATCGATAAAAACGAATTGAAAATCGTTCAGGTTTTCAGGAACGCGGTCGGTGATGTACAAATTAGGATGATGTGCTTTTAAGCGTTCAATCTTTTCTTTTAGCGTATAACCAAATCCTTCCTCAATGGCACAAAACAATACCTTTCCATGGTGGGCTGCTAGGTAATTTGCAAAGTCTAAACACAAGGTTGATTTGCCTGACTTTGGCAGTCCATAAACCATTGCGGTAAAACCTACGCTTGGATCACCAATGAGCTCCTTGTATTTACCTTGGAGCCCAATTGTTTGAAAGTCCATGGCAAGCAATTCACCCGAACTCACAATCATTCCATTGTCATCATCGTAACCGTTGAGACTTTTTTTTTGACTGAACAGATTTTCTCCTAGAATTCCCATTAATCCATTAAGCTGAGCCTTGTTGATATTCAACATCGCAGAATCACCGTCAATGTAGTTTTTAAGCGTTTGGTAGGCTTCATTTAACTTATCGGCATACTTATCCGATTTCGTGATTTTTCCTTGTTCAACAGCTTTTTTAATGTGATTAAATAATCTTTGAGACCTGTCCTTTACATCACGTTTTCCGTTAAGTGCGATATAGGATTTTAACAAGGCAACAGAAAACATGCCTTCCTGACTATGCGCAATTTCTAAATAACGCTTTAAGTTTTTGCTGTCAATCTTAATTTCTGCCATGTCGCCCATTTTCTCATAGCAAGAAATCAGTTGTTTTTGCATCATGTCAATCTCTTTCGCGTAAGGGGAGTCCTTTCCTATTCTGCGCTCAATAATGGCTTTTTGAAGACTGTGTAACAGGGTTAATATTTGTGCCTGACTTTTTACTTTTCCATGCATGGCAGCGTAACGTTTGATAAACTGAACATCGGTATCAATCAGTTCTACATCTTCGCTGTCGTATTCCTCTTTTTCAACCGCTTCTTTTTTAGGTGGCATTTTACGCGTTGTAGGTGTTGGCTTTGGCGCGGCGGATTTGGTTGCAGTTGATTCTGTTTTACTTGGTAAACTTTTAGAAACGGCAGTTACAGCACTGGGATTTTTATCCAGGTACTCGTCCAGCTTTTGAAAAAAAGCATCCACCACACGTTTGAAGTTTTCGTTTGAGTTGTACGCTGCCCAATTATTTTGAGATGCCCCTTCAACGAGTTTATGTCCTTTGGCAAGGGCTTCGGGTAGATTATCCCAGTTAATGCTGGCGGCTTTTGAAAAGTAGTTGTTCGTATTTAGCATGGTTTAAAAATTTATAAGTTCGTGTTCTATTTCAAGGGCTAAAGCTTCAAGCTCTAATTCACTTGTATTGAATGTTTGTGTTGTTGTAGCTGGGGCTAAGTTTGTTCGGTATTCCAATAAGTAATTCAAGCGCTGAAATTCCGAGGCTCTATCCTGGGCACTTCTGCCTTCAACTTGCAGTGCTGATTTTTTAGCTTGTATTTCCAGCCTAAGCTCCGCCCATTTTGGCGAATTTTCATCGCCGTTATAACTTTGTGATTGATTTTAAATAGCTTGTTTTTCCGCTTCGTATTGAGCCATTACAGTACTTAAATCACTGCTAAGTGAATAACCTCTTGGCTTTAATAAGGTGCGTTCCGTTTTCCGCACCTTGCTCACATACTCTTTGAAATAATTGAGGTAGTAGCGGTTAGAAAAGTAAATTCCGAGCACCTGGTAAGAACTTTCAATTTTCCGTCCAATGGCTAGAATTTCTTTGTCTTGTTGATCCGTTGAATTCAGCACCGCCTCAATATCTTCTTTGAGTTCTTTTGCTTTCTTAGATTGCTTGTTAATCACTTCACCATCCTCGGCCACTTTTGGTGTTTCAACCAAATAATTCGATGCTAACAGCGAAGTATAAAAATAGCGGATGGCTTCAATGGATTTTTCACGGTAAATTTTGTAGTCTCTAATATCGCTTTGTACTTCTTTTAGCATTTCAATGGCTAGTCCGATTTTCTTATAATCGCGATTAAGCTGCTCTTTCGCCTGGTCAAAGAACATGCGCACCAAACGGTCAACATCTGTAATGAGTGCAAGCTTAATTTCCTCTGGATCCATACTTTCTAAATCAAGCACGTTTCCTCTATCACCCCTGAACCAAATGTCATTGATACGAGAGGTCTTCTCTTCTAGCTTCTGGAATACGAATACATCCATGGAATCCTGCACCAAAGGCATTACAATGCGCACATACTGGAACTAATTTCCCTGTCTCCAAATACGACCTTCAAGTTGACGAATGTCTGTTGGATTCCATTCAGGATAGCAGTTGTAAATAACTGTACCGCGTTTTTGTAAATCAATTCCTTCACGAATTGTGGCGGTTCCAATTATGATTTTCACCACGCCATCCAGGAAAGCTTCTTTGATAGTTTCCTTTCGCGTATCGTTGATTTCCGAGGAGATAATTTCTACTTCATCAACCTTAACTTTATCATACATGACCCCACGCTTGTAGCCTACTTCTTTCTCCAGGTATTCTTTGAAAAGCGGAAAAAACAGTTTGCCACGGTTCATGTAAATTACCTGTCCGCTAGCGGTTATCCTTTTGAGATTTTGAAGGAATTTATTGGTGGTGTTGAAATTGCAACCCTTTTCCGTTTTCAAATACATACCAAATTCTGTCACCATGTAGTTGTCGATAGATTTAATCGGCACATCGCTTACTTTGTATTTGCTTCTGAGGAAATTTGAGAAATGATTTTTGGCTGCATTATACTTTTGGCAAGTTGCATAGGTGCTTTCCTTGCCAATTAGCTTGCGAAGTCCCTCGATGTGGTCTTCCCAAATTTCAATAATCATCTTGGCTTTTGCTGTGTTTACTCCGAGTACCGCATCACGCAAAAGTTGCGGAGTAACCGTATCGTGCATAGTAATTAGCTCGCTGTATTTTTGGCGAGTTCGAGTGATAACAGAATCAATGTAGTCATTGAATTCGCGAGCTTCGTGAGAGCGACCAATTACTTTGGCGCGTTTAGAATCCCAGTCAGTAGGTTGAATACTTCGCTGGAGCTGCAAAACTACACGTTCTCCATTGATGTTAATTTTCATTAGAACAGGTACTTCTCCGTTCTTTTTTTCTTTTGTTCTGCTGATGTAAACAACCAGCGAGAAATTTGATTTTTGACTTGACGACATTTGGCACAAATTTTTTACGTTGTGCCCCCCTTTATTTATGTTACAAATGTACGTTTCCAAAGGAGAAAATATGCGCCTAACTCATTGTTTTTCAGTCTTATTATGTCTATTAGCGTCTAAGTGCTTGGTTTCTTTTTTGGCTTCCTAAAAAAGAAACCCCCTAAGAAACCAAAAGTATAGACAAACCTAGACTTTTTTAGACTTTGAAGAACATTAAAAAAGCGCGTAAAACCTTGATTTTACACGCTTTTAGACTGATTTAGAGAATCGTATGGCGGAGAGAGAGGGATTCGAACCCTCGGTACCGTTACCAGTACGCATGTTTAGCAAACATGTCCTTTCGGCCTCTCAGGCATCTCTCCTAGCATTTAAGAGAGCACAAATGTACTAAATATATTTAGTAAATGAAATTTATGCTGAAAAATTATTTAGCCATTAGGTCAAAACTAGAGATAGATTTACCTTCTAAATTAGTTTTTCCCATCAAATATAAGTCCATATTTCTAGCGGCCTCCCGACCTTCAGAGATCGCCCAAACCACTAAAGATTGACCACGTCTAGCATCACCTGCGATGAAAACTTTCTCATTATCAGATTGATATGTTGAACTTGCCGTTAAATTACCACGCTCGTCGGACTTCACTCCTACAGCCGTTAACTGCTCAAACAAGTCATTATGATCCGTATGTAAAAAACCTGCAGCAATAAGTGCTAAATCACAAGGAATCTTTCTGCTATTGATAATCTCTTGCTCCATTTTCCCTTCCTTCATCTGGTAAACTATATCACCAATAATCAGAGCTTCTAATTCACCCTTATCATTTTTAACATATTCCTGTAAGGCGATCGACCATAAGCGCTCCACACCTTCATCATGCGAAGTAGATGTACGTAACATAGAAGGCCAATTAGGCCAAGGAGTAGTGGAAGCTCTATCTACTGGAGGTTTAGGCATTACTTCAATCTGAGTTATAGAGGCAGCTTTATGGCGATTAGATGTTCCTACACAATCAGAACCTGTATCACCACCACCAATTATGACCACCTGCTTTCCTTTCGCATGTATATCATTATTACCATAGACTTCACCTTTATGGTTTACTTCTAGAGAAATCGTGGCATTACGTTTATTTTGCTGAGATAAAAATTCCATTGCTGGATAAATTCCTTTAGCATCATCTCCTTTTGCAAGAATAAAACGAGGTACCGTACTTCCTGTAGCTATCAATACTGCATCAAAATCATTAGTTAGACTAGCTAATTTTTCAGATGTTCCAATATTTGCATTTGTAATAAAGGTAATACCCTCTTTTTTCATCACATCCACCCGGCGTGAAACGACAGACTTATCTAATTTAAAATCAGGAATTCCATAACGTAATAAGCCACCAATTTGATCAGCACGCTCATAAACCGAAACTAAGTGACCTGCCTTATTTAATTGAGCAGCAGCCGCTAAACCCGCTGGACCAGAACCAATAACAGCAATTTTTTTACCACTACGTATTTTAGGCACAAAGGGAATTACCCAACCCTCTGAATAAGCTTTCTCAATAATGGATTTCTCAATTAACTCAATAGCTACTGCTGGTTTATTAATACCTAAAACACAAGATGACTCGCAAGGAGCAGGACAAATTCGTCCTGTAAACTCAGGGAAATTATTAGTGGTGCTTAGAATATCATAAGCGTATTTCCAATTTTGCTCATAAACAGCATCATTAAATTCAGGTATAATATTTCCAAGCGGGCAACCATTATGACAAAATGGAGTACCGCAATCCATACAACGACTGGCTTGTGCTTCCGTATCCGCTGTAGTATTGATTTGTTCAATTTCTTTGTAATCATTAACACGCTCAGAAACAGCTCTTTTAGGAGCTAATATGCGGTCAATTTCTAAAAATCCGGTAGGCTTACCCATTGTCTATTATTTTAAATCTACTTGAATATTTTGATACACTCGATCTTTATCTGCTAATACATCTGAAATAGTTAATTTCCGGGAGCTTAAAGCATTCTTGTAATCAACAGGTAATACTTTCTTAAATTGACTAGCTAAAGCATTAAAATTATCAAAGACTTGTTTTCCTTTAATAGACCCAGTTAAGGCCACATGCTTTTCTAGATACATCAAGATAATATTCTTGTCTTCGGGCGTTAATTCACTAATTTCTACCATTTCGCGATTTACTTTAGCATCGAACTTATTTTGTTCATCTAAGATATAAGCTACTCCGCCTGACATACCAGCACCAAAATTTCTACCCGTATCACCCAAAATAATAACTAAACCTCCGGTCATATACTCACAACCATGATCCCCTATTCCCTCTACCACGACTTTAGCGCCTGAGTTTCTTACACAAAAACGTTCTCCAGCCATACCAGCTAGATAAGCCTCTCCAGAAGTTGCGCCATAAAAGGATACATTACCTATGATGGAGTTTTCAGATGCTTTAAATGATGCCTCAGATGATGGATATGCCACTAAGGTAGCACCACATAATCCTTTACCGACGTAATCATTCGCATCCCCCTCTATTTCGAATTTAATTCCCTTCACAGAGAAGGCTCCAAACGACTGTCCTGCTGTACCTTTAAATTTAATATGAATGGTATCAGCTGGAAGGCCCTTAGCCCCGTATTTTTTAGTTATTTCATTAGATAAAATAGTACCTACCGAACGATTTACATTGATAATATCAAGTTCTGCAGAAACTGCTTGGCCTTTCTCTAACGCAGGCTGAGCTATTTTTAGTAATTCCCAATCTATCTGTTCTGATAAACCATGATCCTGCTCTTCAGACTTAAATACAGCAACTCGATCTGATAATACCGCAGGTGCTAAAATGGGACTTAAATCTAAATTCTTGAATTTCCAATGACTTGAAAGATCCTTCATCTCCAATAAATCCACACGTCCTACCATCTCTTCTAATTTACGGAAACCTAGTTCCGCCATAATCTCTCTCAATTCTTGCGCTAAGAAATGGAATAAATTCACCACATGTTCTGCTTGACCTGTGTACAAAGCTCTTAATTCAGGATTTGTTGTTGCAACTCCTACCGGACAAGTATTTAAGTGACACTTACGCATCATGATACATCCAGCTGTAACTAAAGCAGCGGTCGCTACACCGAATTCTTCTGCCCCTAATAGGGCAGCTACTGCAATATCTTTTCCCGTTTTTATTTGGCCATCTGCTTGAACTGTAACCCGACCACGTAACTTATTTTTAACTAGTGTTTGGTGAGTTTCAGCTAAACCAAGTTCCCAAGGTAAACCAGCGTGGCGAATAGACGATAAGGGAGACGCTCCAGTACCACCATCATAACCAGCAATCAAAATATGATCCGCATGTGCTTTAGCCACACCTGCTGCAATAGTTCCTACACCAGCTTCAGAAACTAATTTAACTGAAATTCTGGCTGCTCTATTCGCGTTCTTTAAGTCAAAAATTAACTGAGCTAAATCTTCAATAGAATAAATATCGTGGTGCGGAGGAGGAGAAATTAAACCTACACCTGGCGTACTATGACGCGTCTTACCAATCCAATCATCCACTTTATGTCCTGGTAACTGACCACCCTCGCCCGGTTTAGCACCCTGAGCCATTTTAATTTGAAGTTCTTTCGCATTCGTTAAATAATGTGCCGTCACACCGAATCTACCCGAGGCTACTTGCTTAATCGCTGAATTCATGGAATCGCCATTAGCCCTTTTTTCAAAACGAATCGGATCTTCACCGCCTTCGCCTGTGTTAGATTTACCACCAATGCGGTTCATCGCAATAGCTAATGTCGTATGAGCTTCAAAAGATATAGATCCAAAAGACATCGCTCCTGTGGCGAAGCGAGCTAAAATATTTTCAATTGGCTCCACTTCATCAATTGAAATAGCCGTACTTGATTTAAACTTTAGTAAACCACGTAAGGTAATGGTCTTTTTACTTTGGTCATCAATTAATTGGGCATATTTTTTATAAACAGCATAATCATTCTGCCTCGTAGCTTGCTGTAATAAATGGATTGTGGCAGGATTAAATAAATGCTCCTCGCCTCTTTGTTTCCATTGGTAGATTCCACCTACTTCTAATTTCGGTGATTCTTGTTTCAATAATTGATATCCGGAAGAGTGCTTAATAAGAGCTTCCTTCGCTATGATATCTAAACTAATTCCACCAATTCGTGAAATCGATCCAGTAAAATAAGTATCAACGACATCCTTGCCTATACCCAAAATTTCAAAAATTTGAGCCCCTTGGTACGATTGCAAAGTAGAAATACCCATTTTAGAGAAGATCTTTAAAAGCTCTCCATTCACCGCTTTGATATAATTATACTCTAATTTATCATAGCTTAAATCTTGATTAACAAAACCCTGATCTTTCATGGCTTTGATTGTTTCAAAAGCCATATATGGATTAATTGCACTCGCGCCGTATCCGATCAAAGTAGCAAAGTGGTGGGTTTCCCACACATCCCCTGCTTCAATAATAATACCCACTTTAGCGCGTTTTTTCGTACGATTCAAGTGGTTATGTACTGAGGCTAAAGCTAATAAGGACGGAATGGGTGCATGGGAACTATCGATTCCTCTATCCGTTAATAAAATGATGGAATAACCATCATCCACTGCATCTTCCGCATATTGATTAATGCGATCTAAAGCTCTCTTCAAAACACCTTCATCGTCCGACGCACGGAAAGTCATGTGAATGGTTTTTGTTTGGAAATTCTCATGATCAATCCAACGGATTTTCTCTACCTCTTTATTACGTAATACGGGTTGTTGAATTTCGATTTGACGACAATGAGATGGACTCTCTTCCAGTAAGTTAGATAAACCACCAATATCAGAAAGTAGCGACATTACCATTCGCTCACGAATTGGATCAATGGGCGGATTCGTTACTTGAGCAAATAATTGTTTGAAATATGAAGATAAATGTTGTGCCTTTTCAGACAATACGGCTAATGGCGTATCGATACCCATAGAACCAAGAGCCTCTTTTCCTGTCTCTGCCATTTGAGCTAGAACAATACGAATATCTTCTGTAGTAAAGCCAAATATCTGTTGTCTAGAAACTAATTGAATAGCTTTTGGCTGCCTAAATTCACTTCCAGCCTCTGGTAAATCCTCTACTCTAATCTTATTATTTAACAACCATTCCCCATAAGGCTGTTGTTGACAAATCTTTTCTTTTAATTCTTCATCAGGAATAATACGTCCTTGTTCCATGTCCACCACAAACATTTTACCAGGCTGTAAACGGCCTTTAGAAACTATAGTGGCTGGATCTAAATCTAAGACACCTGCTTCTGAAGCCATAATCACGTGGTCATCTGAGGTTACCCAATAACGGGATGGACGAAGACCATTACGGTCCAAAGTAGCCCCGATCATTTTACCATCCGTAAATGAAATACTCGCAGGACCATCCCAAGGCTCCATCATTGCCGCATGGTATTCATAGAAATCCTTTTTGTACTTCTTCATGCTTTCGTTACCATCCCAAGCTTCGGGGATCAGCATCATCATCACATGGGGCAAAGAACGGCCCGTTAAATACAATAATTCAATGGCGTTGTCTAGAATGGCCGAATCGGATTGTCCAAGACTACAAACAGGAAGAATCATGTCTAATTCCTCTTGAGTGAAATATTTACTTGAAAACAAGGCTGATTGAGCCTGCATCCAAGAAGAATTACCTTTTACCGTATTAATCTCTCCATTGTGCGCTATAAAACGAAAAGGTTGAGCCAATTTCCATTCTGGGAATGTATTCGTAGAGAAACGTGAATGGACAATGGCTAAAGCTGAGGTAAAATTTTCTTGAAATAGATCTAAGAAATAACCTGGAACTTGCATGGTCGTTAACATACCCTTGTAAATAATGGTACGACAAGACAAAGACGCGAAATAGAAGTTATTATCTAATCCAGAAATAGTTTCGTTTAGCAACTTAGAAACGTACTGCCTAAAAACATATAGCTTACGCTCAAAATCAATCTCTGAGGCACAATCAGCTGGTCTTTCAATAAATAATTGCTGAATCGATGGCTCCGTATTACCCGAATCTGCTCCTATAATTTCCGAATTATCAACTGGGACAGTTCTATAACCTAATACACGCAGTCCTAATTTTTTAGTCTTGCGTTCAATTACCTCTTTACATTCTTTAATCAATATTTCATCTTGGGGAAAGAAAACCATCCCCACTCCATAATTACCTAATGAAGGTAAAGCAAAACCTAGTACACTTGTTTCTTCTAAAAAGAATTCATGAGGCAATTGTACTAAAACACCAGCACCATCACCCGAATTAGGATCACATCCACAGGCACCTCTGTGATCCATCCGAATTAACATCTTAATTGAATCTTGTACAATTCGATGAGATTTAATGCCTTTCAAACTAGCAACAAAGCCAATCCCACATGCATCGTGTTCAAATTCTTTTCTGTACAAACCTACCTCATTCGGATTTCTCATAGTAAACTATAAATATTCTAATAAAATTAATAATAAATCTTAAATCGTTTTTGACTGAATACAAGACAATAAAAGATATAAAATATAAGTAATCTTAAATTTAATTAAAATTATATTTGGCAAAACTTTCTAAAGACAAAATATTCTTCTGATTTGCAAATATCAAAAAAGGAGCATAAATTTTCTTGTTATAGTGCTATTTTAATCATAATCATCGCCACTCGATTCCCCAAATTCACTCTCTCCCTCCGTATCATCCTCATCTTGGAACTCATTCTCTAAATCATTTAGGTAAATAGCATCTACACCTTCTTGTACTGTATTCAATAAAGCTAAATTTTCAATTTTCGCTGCATCTAATCTTTCTGCTATAGCTTCATTCTTAGTAACCACGACAAACAAACCACCTTCATTGGTACAAATCTTTGTTCCTTTACGTATGGCGGAAACGCCATAACCGTCAATTTCTACTGTTTTAGAAAGATTAAGAACCATATTAGCATAATCCTTCTTAAATAATAAACGAATAGCGTTCTCTAATTCTTCTGAATTAGCTGAAGCTAAGTCATTAGCCATCCAATCGATAAGGGCATAACTCTCGTTTTGTTCGAGTTTAAATGAATTTACGTCAGACATGTTGTAAAAACTTAGTTGTGTTAGTATAAATACGATTATATAAATCTTCTTGAGGCTCTTTATTAAAACTTAAGCCTGTAATTTCTTCGAAAAGAAGGATATAGCGCTCAGAAATTTGTTGTACAAATTCTTCAGTAATAGTTGGAATTTGTTGCCCCTCTTTTCCTTGAAATCCATTTGCTATTAACCATTCCCGTACAAACTCCTTAGATAACTGCTTTTGAGCTAAGCCTTTTGCAAATAAATCAGCGTAAGGTTCCCTATAAAAATAACGAGATGAATCTGGCGTGTGAATTTCATCCATTAACATAATCTTACCCTGATGTAAACCAAACTCATATTTAGTATCTACTAGAATCAAATTTTTATCTGCGGCCATTTCTTGTCCTCGTTGAAACAAACGTTTTGTAATAGCGCACAATTCATCCATGTGCATTTTAGAAACGATACCTTGTTCAATAATAGCTGCAACTGAAATATCTTCATCATGGCCTTCGCTAGCTTTAGTCGTAGGTGTAATGATAGGCTCAGGTAGTTGTTGATTTTCTTTTAATCCTTCCGGTAATTTTACACCACTAACTTCCCTTTTACCTGATTTATATTCTCTCCAAAGATGTCCCACTAGATACCCTCTTATAACCATTTCTATGGTAAATGGTTCACATTTTATTCCATAAGCCACATTGGGATCTGGCGTCGCAATTAACCAATTAGGTACTATATCAGCCGTTTTTTGTAAAAAATAAGAGGCTATTTGATTTAAGACTTGACCTTTAAATGGAATAAGTTTAGGCAATACAACATCAAAAGCAGATATACGATCTGAAGTAATCATCAAAAGATGATCTCCAATTCCATACACATCACGCACTTTTCCTTTATAAAAAGAGCGTTGATTAGGAAATTGATACGGAGCTGAAATCATAGTAAGGCTAATTAATAGATAAGGTTCTTTTGCTTTTTTTTCATCAAATCAAGTAAAGATAAAGCTTCTTGCGTATTTATTTTTTGAGATTGGCTAATCATTTGAGTTGATTGCTGTTGTTTCTTTAATTTATTCTGCGGAAAATTGAATGCATACAATTCGTATGACTTTACTAAGGTGTCCACATTGCCATTTTTAATTATAGATTGATGCAAATCCTCCAAACCAGTTGCACTATTACCTCTTAAGGCAGAAAAATGGCTTAATAATATATCGTTCGAAATTGAATTAGATTTTAATGAAACAGATTTCCTCAAATGACTAGTCGAGTGCAACTTTAATTCTAAAACGACTATTACATTTTCAAGAGCAGGATTAATAAATAAGGTAGATCTTTTTAGCTTTTGTGCATTTTGAAAAGCTAATTCATACTTCCGACTCTTTATTTGTTGATTTAATTGCAAAACCTGAAGATTATATTCTTCAGAAGATCTGGAGAATAATCCCTCATAGAATAATATAAAAAGATAAAACAGTGTTGAAAACATCTAAATTTTAATTGCTTTGGCAGTAAATGCTATATCTAAAAATAATAAAAATAGAATCAAAAATACTAAATAGAATCTCACATATGAAGCTCCTATCCAACTATTTAAAAGATTAGTAGATAAAAAAGACGAATTATTTAATTCGCGATCTTCTACTTCCCAATGACCATTTTTCACAGAATATAAAACAAACTGATCTTCTTTAGGAATACGATTTAACTTATCAGTTATAACTAATTTAGAATGAATAACTTGTGATTCATGCGCATGTTCAATTAACTGCAAAAAAGAATCCTTGTTTGTTGATGGAATTATTTGAAGCCATTCTTGCTCTTTAGGCATAAACATAGTTAAACTATAGTGTCCATCCTTAGGCATCTCACTAACCTTAGCATGGATACTCTTCCAAGTAAGACTGGAGCTGTTAGAAGCTATAGCAAACATACTAAAATTATTGCCTGACGTATTTAATTCATTAGAAGGCTTAATGCTAGTCGTATAATAACACAAGACGCAAATGCCTACCAATAAAATAAATCGATAGATATATTTAAAGACAAGCATGCGTGAAATCTTAAACACGCCTCCCCTAGCCTTATAATATTTATATGCGATTAGTAAAGAAGATGCCAAATAAAGGCTTAACAATAAAATACCTATTTCCTTTAAATTCATAAAGACGGGTAAATTCAATAAAATTTAATTGCTATTTTTACAATTCTATCAAAAATAGCATGGATATATTAAAAAGTAAACGCCTAGATCACCTTAAATACGAAATTCGTGGACCAGTTTATGATAAGGCTTTAGCTCTTCAAAATCAGGGTTACAAGATCACTTCACTAAATATAGGTAATCCAGCCGCCTTTGGCTTTGAAACACCTGATGAAATCGTCCATGATATAATTGTAAATATACGAAATGCTCAGGGATATGTTGATTCTAGGGGTTTATTTGCAGCGCGTAAAGCGGTTATGCAGTATTATCAAAACTTAGGCGTAAAAAATATACTTATTGAGGATATTTACATTGGAAATGGAGTTAGTGAGCTTATTTCTCTAGTAATGACGGCATTACTTAATACCGATGATGAAGTATTGATTCCCTCTCCCGATTATCCTCTGTGGACTACAGTAGCAGGTTTAGCAGGTGGTAGAGCTGTTCATTATGCCTGTGATGAAGAAAAAGAATGGGCTCCTGATTTAGTGGATATAGAATCTAAAATAACACCTAAAACAAGAGCTATTGTCTTAATCAATCCCAATAATCCCACGGGTGCTGTCTATTCAGAAGAAACAGTCAAGAAGGTAGTTGCTCTAGCTGTAAAGTATCAACTAGTGCTATTTGCGGATGAAATATATGATAAAATATTATTTGACGGAACGGTTCACCATACGGCTGCTGGTTTATCAGATGATATTTTAATCATTACTATGGGTGGATTATCTAAAAATTATCGCGCAGCGGGGTTTAGAGGTGGATGGATGATATTGACTGGAGCTAAACATAAGGCTAAATCATACATTGAAGGATTGAATTTTTTATTTAGCACACGTCTTTGCGCTAACGTTATTACACAATATGGTATACAAACTGCTTTAGGTGGATACCAGTCTATAAATGATTTGGTGGCTAAAGAAGGTCGCATAAATCGACAAATGAATCTAGCCTACGAGCGTATCAATGCCATAGATGGAGTTAGTGCAGCAAAACCCAAAGGAGCCTTATATCTCTTTCCTAAAATTGATCTATCTAAATTCAATTTTGAAGATGATAATCATTTTGTGATGTCGCTATTAGAAGAGCAAAAGATTTTAGTTGTGGGTGGTCGGGGATTCAATTTTAGCGGAAATGATCATTTTAGAATTGTCTTTTTACCACACGTAGAGCAATTAGGAGTAGCTTTAGACAAGATCGCACAACATTTCGAAAACTACAGAAAATGATCTTTAACCAGTTCTCTCGAAAACAAAAGTTATTTATTTTCCTATTTGGCCTATTTCTTACTAATGCTATCGTAGCAGAGATTATTGGTGTAAAGATTGTAAGTATAGAGCGAACTTTGGGATTTTCACCATTGCATTGGCAAACACCTTGGGGTGATTTCTGGGATTTAAATCAGACTGCAGGCGCGCTGAATTGGCCCTTAGTATTTATAACATCGGATATCATCAATGATTACTTTGGAAAGAAAGGCGTTCGATTCATTTCTTTTACTACTGCCCTATTCATAGCCTTTTCCTTCTTAATCATTTACACTTCCACTCTACTAGTTCCGGCTGATTTTTGGGTGGATGTTAATAAGGGCTCAGGTAATTTTAATATCAACGAAGCGTTCGCGCGCATCTTTCGACAAGGCTTAGGAATCATTTTAGGATCACTATCGGCATTTTTAGTAAGTCAAATCATCGATGCACTCGTATTTGAGAAAATAAAGGCTAGAACTGGATCAAAACATATTTGGTTAAGAGCCACCGGATCTACGCTTATATCTCAATTAATTGACAGTGTATTAGTGATTGGTATTGCCTTTTATCTTTTCGGGAATTGGACTTTTAGTCAATGGATGAACGTTTCATTCAATAATTACTTTTACAAATTCTTTGTGGCTATTTTATTCACCCCAGTCCTATATCTAGCACACTGGGGTATTGAGAAATATTTAGCTCAAGATAAAACGCCTTAAATTATCAGCAATAATCGCTGTGGAAATACCTGCGTTTAAAGATTCCGCCTCACCAAAAGAAGGAATAGTAATTCGTTCGTCTAGTAATTCTAAAACGTCCTCCCGAATTCCATTTGATTCATTTCCTAAAATGATAAAACCATTATCGGGAAACTTATACTGATGAATGTTTTCACCGTTTAATACAGCACCTATCTTTTTAACAGAAGGGTGAGCTTTAAAAAAAACAACTAAATCTACGTACGTGAATTCAATTCGAGAAAAAGAGCCCATCGAGGACATAATCACTTTGGGATTATAAAATTCAGTACAATCATCAGAAAGAACCAATTGTTTAAATCCATACCAATCACAAATGCGAATAATAGTGCCGAGGTTTCCTGGATCTCTGATCCCATCTAAAATAATGGTATAATTTTCTTTTAACTGAAAGGAAGAAAAACTTTTTTGTTGAACGACAGCTAATCCGAAAGAATTAGTAACTAAGGTACTAAGCTTTTGAATAGACTCGGCATCTAAAGAATAGATAGGAGCCTTAGATTGCAGACTAATTTGATTTATTACATCTGATTGAGATTCATTTATAACAAAGAATTCGATAACAAAATCAGATTTTACTAATTCAAACAGAGACTTCTCTCCTTCTACTAAAAATAAATCATTCTCTTTTCTTCCTTTTTTAGAATGTAGGGAATTAATTAACTTTATTTGTTTATTAGTTAGCATCTTTTGAAGAATCAATCAATTATCGGTTTTGTTATCTTGAGTTTGGGTCTCATTTCTTGTGGACAATACCAAAGCTATGAAATACAACAACCTGTTATTAATCAAATTAATATAACAGGAACTCGACAAATTTCTAATCTGGAATTGCGGTCAAATATAATCGGAATAAAAAATTCCTATCATCGATTACTACCTACAAAATTATATACTTATCTGGGCAATAAAAGGAAAAGAAAAGATTCTCTTCAAATTAAACCAAGTTTCATTCAATTCTTTAAATCTCCTAATCCAACCTACAGCCGAAGCTGGTTAGAAACTAACCAAAGTCAGATACAGCGTTATTACCGGGAGAATGGCTTTTTAAAGGCAATTGTAGCGCCTAAAATAGATACGATAGGAAAATTGATTAACGTAGCTTTTCTAATACAAGAAGGAGATCCTAGCTATTTCACTAAAGAAGATTCCGTATCAGTAGATAATCCCATTTTAGCGGAACATGTAAATGCTTATTTAAAGGAAAATAGTGTACTACACCCTATGCAAAGATTGCAGCTATCCTTATTAAAAAAAGAGAAAGAGCAATTAAGTCATCATTTGAGAAATGAGGGTTACTACTATTTTTCGACCGATGCGATAGGTATTCGTTTAAATGACTTGAAAGACAGTACACTTCGCCAAATATCTCTTTTCTATAAAATACCTGAATTTAAAAATCGCAATATAATTTCAAACTACGATCGTTTGTATCGTATAGGTGTACCCGAATTTAACATATCAGATCCATTAGGAAATCCAGCAGTAAATCCACCTTTAAAAAGTTTAAGTAAACTTATTACGTTAAAAGAAGATGATTTGTATTCGGTGGATATTTTTAACCAAAGTTTAAAAAACATCTACTTAACAGATCAATTTAAGACTGTTTCTATTCGTTTTGACACAACTCGTACTCGCCTATTTCCTAAAATTGAATTATTCCAAAATGAGAAATATAATTTTAGTTCCGAGCTAGGCGGAAGCGTATTTAGAGGAATACCAGGACCCTTTCTAACCAATTCCTTCAAAATAAGACGTCTATTTTCAAGTTTAGATTATTTCGATTTTTCTACCCGATTAGGCTACGAGGCTCAATCCGGTTTTATCAATACAACAGACACGCGTAATAATTTAGAACTAAATGTCTCCGCCTCCATTAATTTCCCTACACTCTATTTACCAAAATCACTACTTGGTAAATTAGGCTCTTATTATGGTGCAAAAACTTCAGTAGGAATTGGGTTTGATTTTATTAATAGACCGGAATACCAAAGAACAAATTTTAATATATTCCAGCGCTATACGTGGCAAAAAAGTGAGTTTAGCTATTACACATTTTCTCCTATCAATTTAAACTTATTAAATACTAATTATCCAGAAACGGCCACTTCTGATGCATTTAAAGATTATTTGTTAGAACTTCAATTAAAAGGAAATAATTTATATCGAAGTTTTAACCCCAGTTTTGTTAGCAGTATTTCCTTTCAATACATTTATCGTGACCTATTACCTACCAACGAATTAAAAAATGGAAAGATATTTCAACTGGGTTTAGAATCAGGAGGATCTACATTAAACATATTGCCTAATTATAAATTTAATTTTGTTGCTGATCTACTTAATAGTGGACAGGAGATACAATTTTACCGCTTTCTAAGAGTCAATTTTGACTACCGAAAGTATAAGATGCTGGGCCAAAATCGTAAGTCACAAATAGCGTTTAAACTACTAGGTGGTGTAGCGTATGCTTATGGTGCTGACAATGATTATCAATTGCCTTACGAAAAGAACTTTTTTATTGGAGGACCTTCTAGTGTTAGAGCTTGGAAACCAAGGCGATTGGGTCCTGGTGCGTATGTCTCCTCTTCTAATTTAGTAGAACAACCAGGAAGTATCTTACTCGAATCATCGATAGAATTTAGATTCAAGCTATTTCCTCTATTTGGTCAAATGAATGGGGCTTTCTTCGTTGATGCCGGAAATATATGGAACATGAGTCAAGGTAATACAGATCCCACTACCCAATTCCAGTTAGGAAATTTTTATAATCAGATAGCTGTAGGAACAGGTTTTGGACTACGTTGGGATTTCGACTTCTTTCTTTTGCGCCTAGATTTAGCGACAAAAGTAATTAATCCAGCAAATCCTGTTAATAAAAAATGGGTTTTGCCCGAGACTTCTTTCGAAGGTGGACAAAACCCTATTGAATTTAATATTGGTATTGGATATCCTTTCTAAGGATTATTTACGAGCCATTACTTTAATTGCTTTCTCCACAATTGCATTAGAGTTCAAGCCATATTTCTCCATTAATTCTGCAGGTTTTCCTGATTCACCGAAGGAATCATTAACGCCTACGAATTCCATTGGACTTGGGTGATTTAACGCCAAATATTGCGCAACCGAATCCCCTAATCCCCCATTATACTGATGCTCTTCTGCCGTTACAACGCAGCCAGTTTTTTTAACCGAAGCTAAAATAGCCTGAACATCTAAGGGCTTGATGGTGTGAATATTGATCACCTCTGCCTTAATTCCTTTTTCTAATAGCGCTTCTGCTGCCTGAATAGCTTCCCAAACCAAGTGGCCCGTTGCTATAATAGTTACATCAGTTCCTTCAACTAAGTGTACCGCTTTACCTATTTCAAATTTTTGATCTTCAGGAGTAAAGACAGGAACCACAGGGCGACCAAAACGCAAATAAACAGGACCTTCATAATCAGCAATGGCAATAGTGGCAGCTTTTGTTTGGTTATAATCACATGGATTAATCACTACCATGCCAGGAAGCATTTTCATTAATCCAATGTCTTCCAAAATTTGGTGCGTAGCTCCATCCTCTCCTAGCGTTAAACCTGCGTGTGAACAACAGATCTTCACATTCTTTCCTGAATAAGCAACAGACTGACGAATTTGATCATATACACGACCTGTACCGAAGTTAGCAAATGTCGTAGCAAAAGGAATAAATCCACCTAAAGTCAAACCAGCCGATATACCTATCATATTGGCTTCAGCTATACCTGTTTGGAAAAAACGCTCCGGACTATTTTTGATAAATCCTTCTAATTTTAATGATCCAATTAAATCAGCACACAAAGCGACCACTTTAGGGTTATGCTGACTTAAATACTCCATACCTGCTCCAAAACCTGAGCGCGTATCCTTTTTTGTTTCGTAAGTAAATAATGCCATTTCTATCTGATTAATAATCGCCTAAAGTTTCTTCTAACTGCGCTAATGCGTCTTCTAATTGTTGGTCATTGGGTGCTACACCATGCCATTTATGCGAATACATCATAAAATCGACTCCTGCACCCATTTCTGTTTTCATGATGATCATAATCGGTGACCCTTGACCTAATGTAGCTTTTGCTTTAATCAACGTATTTTGAATAGCTGTTGCATCATTACCGTCCATACGCATCACATTCCAGCCAAACGCTTCGTATTTTGCTTGTAAATCACGGTTGCTCATTACCTTTTCTGTAGGACCATCAATTTGTTGACCATTTTCATCAATAAAAGCAATCAAATTATCTACCTTATGGTGAGGCGCATACATAGCTGCTTCCCAAACTTGTCCTTCATTTTGCTCTCCATCACCCATTAGGCAATAAACAGTAGACGAATCGCCATTTAACTTTTTAGCCTGGGCTGCTCCAATTGAAACACTAAGTCCTTGGCCTAAAGATCCTGACGCAATACGAATACCTTCTAAATGCTCGTGCGGCGTAGGGTGACCTTGTAAACGCGTATTAATCTTTCTAAAAGAAGCTAATTCAGCTGTTGCAAAATAACCTCTGCGAGCAAGAACGCTATAAATAAGAGGGGAAATATGTCCATTAGATAAAAAGAACAAATCTTCGTTCTTTCCGTCCATATCAAATACGACCTTACCGGCTGCATCCGTTTTTAGATTCATTGTACTAAAAAATAGATCTACTAAAAGATCCGTACAACCTAATGATCCACCTGGGTGTCCTGACTGACAAGCATGAACCATTCTTAAAATGTCTCTGCGTACCTGAGAACTAATTTTTTGTATTTCTTGTGTTTGCATGTTCTATAATTAGTGGATTTGGGAACTATGATTTTTCGTGTCCACTTTTTCAATAATATCTGTAATAATTCCTGTTGAGGAGATAATAAAAGTGGTTCTAGCCACACCCATATATTGTTTTCCATACATGGATTTCTCTACCCAAACTCCAAAAGACTCGGCTAATTGATGTTCTGGGTCAGACAATAAAGGAAATTGAAGATTATATTTGGATTTAAACTTAGTATGAGATGAGTTTGAGTCAATACTCACACCTACTACCTGATAACCCTTTGCTTGAAGTGAAGATAAATTCTCATTTAAATTACATGCTTGCGCAGTGCATCCAGGTGTATTGTCTTTGGGATAAAAATACAATACAATTTTATTACTACCAGGAATAGAAAAAGCATTTCCATCGGAATCCATCATCTGAATGGAAGGGGCGGTATCACCTATTTTTAGTTTCATATTAAGAGATGGCTAATTCAAATAATTGAGATCCTTCAAGTGACCCCGTAAGTACGTCACCAATAGTCACAGGACCTACACCCGCAGGAGTTCCAGTGAAAATGTAATCCCCTGTCTTTAAAGTGAAATACCTAGAAACATCTTCGATTAATTCAGCTACATTCCAAATCATCAAGTCTGAATTCCCCTCTTGAACAACAATGCCATTCTTTTGCAAAGCAAAATGAATCGGTTTTTCTAAAATAGAGGAATCAAATGTTTGTAATGAACTAACAAAAGCAGAGCCGTTAAACGCTTTAGCCTTTTCCCAAGGTAAACCCTTTTCTTTCAACTTACTCTGTACATCTCTAGCAGTAAAATCAATACCTAGACCATAAGAATCAATATACTTATGAGCAAATTTTGCCTCAATATTTTTACCCACTTTACCTATCCTAAAAACTAACTCAAGTTCATAATGAACGTCTGAGGAGAATTTAGGATAGTAAAAGTGACTATTTGCATCTAATAAAGCCGTGTCAGGCTTAAAGAATACCACAGGTTCTGTGGGTCTCTCATTCGATAATTCAGCGATATGATCAACGTAATTACGACCGATGCAAATTATTTTCATGACTTATTTCAATACTTCTGAAACTAAACGAGCTGCATCTTTCAATAAAACAGCCGAGAATACTTTCAAGCCTGAACTATTAATAATAGCCGCACCTTCTTCTGCATTAGTCCCTTGTAGACGAACAATAATTGGAATTTTAATTTCTCCAATGTTTTTATAGGCTTCAACAACTCCATTCGCAACACGATCACAACGCACAATACCACCAAAGATATTGATCAAGATAGCTTTCACATTCGGATCTTGAAGAATAATACGGAATCCAGCTTCTACTGTTTTCGCATTAGCTCCACCCCCCACGTCAAGAAAGTTAGCGGGATCACCACCAGATAATTTAATTATATCCATGGTAGCCATCGCTAAACCAGCTCCGTTTACCATGCAACCTACATTACCATCTAATTTCACGTAGTTTAAATCATTTTCAGACGCTTCCACCTCTAAAGGATCTTCCTCTTCAATATCACGTAAAACCGCTAAGTCTTTATGACGAAATAAAGAATTATCATCAATGTCAACTTTAGCATCCACTGCTAAAATCTTATCATCAGACGTCTTCAACACAGGGTTGATTTCGAACATAGATGAATCTGTCTCCACGTAAGCACGATAAAGTGATTGAATGAACTTAACCATTTCTTTCAAAGCTGCTCCGCTTAAACCTAAAGCAAAGGCTACTTTACGCGCTTGGAAGTCTTGCAGACCTACGCGTGGATCAATCCATTCTTTGATAATTTTTTCTGGGCTATGCTCAGCCACTTCTTCGATATCCATTCCACCTTCTGTACTTGCCATGATTACATTGCAAGCTTTAGCGCGGTCTAATAAGATCGATAAATAATATTCTTTAGGCTCAGAATCACCTGGATAATACACATCCTCTGAAATTAAAACCTTATTAACCTTTTTTCCTTCGGGACCTGTTTGATGCGTAATTAATTGCATTCCCAAAATTTGAGAAACACGTTCTTTTACTTCATCTAAGCTTTTAGCTAATTTAACGCCACCCCCTTTTCCACGGCCACCCGCATGAATTTGAGCTTTAACAACAAACCATCCAGTACCTGTGGTAGCTTTTAATTGCTCAGCAGCAGAAATAGCATTATCAACTGAGTCAACCACAATCCCTTCTTGAATGCGCACTCCGTAACCTTTTAAGATTTCTTTTGCTTGATATTCGTGAATATTCATTTAGTAAAATTTTAATTTCGTGAAATTACTATTTATTTGCGTAAATATTAAATAAGAAGTCATTCATTCCCATTTTCTAAAAAAAAGACAAAAAAATGTTAGAATTAAAAAATATTTCCAAAAGTTATGGGACTCAATTAATTCTAGACGATATCTCTTTACAGGTAAAAGAGTCTGAAATGGTTAGCATTTTAGGCCCATCTGGTTCAGGTAAAAGTACACTCCTGCAAATCATTGGAATGCTGATGAAAGCAGACACAGGAAGCGTCCATTTAGATGGATTATCCTATGACTCCCTGACGGAAAAAGATCAGTCCGTTTTTAGGAACCAAAAATTAGGATTTGTTTTTCAGTTTCATAATTTACTAGGTGAATTCACCTGTGAAGAAAATATAAAATTCCCCTTATTTATAAAAGAAACAGCTTTAAGTGAATCGGATGAGGCTTTGTTTGAGAAAATTATTCAAACATTGGGTATACAGGATATTTTAAAAAAATTACCTTCTCAAATCTCAGGTGGAGAACAACAACGTGTCGCGGTAGCCCGAGCTCTCATTAATCGGCCATCCCTCTTATTGGCAGATGAACCCACCGGAAATCTAGATAATAAGAATGCGGAAAACTTATATGCTTTATTTATTGAATTAAAGGCGGTTTGGCAACAAAGAATCATCATGGTGACCCATAACGATAAATTAACCTCTCATTCAGATCAAGTAATTTATCTAAATTCTGGACGAATCGAATAGATTTACTGCCAAAATGTCATAAATTTACAATCTAAATTTCATTGATTGTAAAATGCAGGATTTAAAAGTTTTGACGAAGGAAGAAAAAGATGGCTTAGATGTTCCTAGAATTTCGGAAGATCAAGTGGTGACTAATTCTTTTGGCAAAAAGGTCTATATCGAAAGTTATGGTTGCCAAATGAATTTCGCCGATTCAGAAGTGGTTACCTCTATTCTGCAAGAAAACGGGTATACGACTACATCAAACCTGAAAGAAGCACATACTATTTTATTGAATACTTGTGCTATTCGCGAGAATGCAGAACATAAAATTCGCCATCGCCTGCAAGTTTTCACTCATTTAAAGGCGAAGAATCCAGCTTTAACTATAGGCATTCTTGGTTGTATGGCAGAGCGTTTGAAGACCAAGCTAATCGACGAGGAAAAAATTGTGGATCTAGTAGCTGGTCCTGATGCTTACCGTGACTTACCAGCCTTATTAGAAGAAGTTTCAGATGGCCAAAAAGCCATTAACGTCTTCCTTTCAAGGGAAGAAACCTACGGAAATATTGAACCAGTTAGATTAAACTCCAATGGAGTAACTGCCATGGTAAGTATTATGCGAGGTTGTGATAATATGTGTACATTTTGTGTTGTACCTTATACAAGGGGTCGAGAAAGATCACGCGATTTGCCTTCCATCTTAAATGAATGTGAAAAGCTATATGCGCAAGGATACCGGGAAGTTACTTTATTAGGTCAAAATGTGGATTCCTATAAATGGTCAAGTGATTCAGGTGATCTAGTCAATTTTGCCTCTTTATTAGAAGCGGTCGCCTTAGTTAATCCACTCCTACGCGTTCGATTCTCTACTTCTCATCCGAAAGATATTACAGATGAAGTATTGTATACGATGAAAAAATACGATAATATTTGTAAGAACATACACCTTCCAGCTCAAAGCGGAAGCAACCGCATATTAGAACTTATGAATCGTTCCTATACACGTGAATGGTATTTAGAACGCATTAAAGCTATTCGCTCTATTTTAGGTGACGAATGTGGTATATCACAAGATATGATTTCGGGATTTTGTTCAGAAACAGAAGAAGATCACCAGGAAACTTTATCCTTATTAACGGAAGTTGAATATGATTTCGGTTACATGTTTGCTTATTCTGAACGTCCTGGAACTCCCGCTGAAAAGAAATTTGCTGATGATGTTCCAGAAGAAGTAAAGATGAGACGACTGCAAGAGATCATTAATCTTCAGCGATTACATTCGGCTAAACGCAATGAAATGTGGGTAGGAAAAAAAGTGCAAGTATTAGTAGAAGGAGATTCGAAGAAATCTAAACTACATCATTTTGGAAAAATAGATTCCAATAAAGTCGTTGTTTTTTCTAAAAAGAATGAAGTGAAAGGGGATTATGTTTTTGTGAATGTAACACATTGTACATCAGGAACTTTATTAGGTGAATTATGTTAGATAACAGCCATCTTGCTAGTATAAAAGCGCGTTTTGGGATTATTGGAAACGCTCCTGCCCTATTACGCGCCATATCTGTAGCTGAACAAGTAGCGGCCACAGATATGACCGTTTTAATTACGGGGGAAAGTGGATCAGGTAAAGAATCATTTTCTAAGATCATTCATTCTCTTTCTAAGCGAAAGCATGGTTCGTTTATTGCAGTGAACTGTGGTGCCATTCCAGAAGGGACTATTGATTCCGAATTATTTGGCCATGAAAAAGGATCATTTACAGGTGCTATCGAGGCTAGGAAAGGCTATTTTGAAGTAACAGATGGCGGAACTATTTTCTTAGATGAAATTGCTGAAATGCCATTAGGAACGCAAGCGCGCTTATTGCGTGTCCTAGAAAATGGCGAGTTTTATCGGGTAGGTTCATCTAAGGTTCAGAGAACGAATGCGCGTGTTGTAGCGGCCACTAACCTTAATCTTCAGCAAGCGATAGAAAAAGGCAAATTTAGAGAAGACCTCTATTATCGTTTAAGTACCGTTCCTATTTATGTTCCACCTCTTCGAGAACGTGGAGATGATATTGAATTATTATTCAGAAAGTTTACCACTGATTTCTCAGAGTCACATCGTGTAAAACCGATTATGCTGACGAAAGAGGCTAAGGATTTGCTTCAAAAACAGCGCTTCCCTGGTAATATTAGACAACTAAAAAATCTGGCTGAGCAAATTTCTGTATTGGAAATAGGCGATCGAATTATCGATGAAATCCAATTGCAATACTATTTAGAGTTCAATGAACCTAAATTAGGCAATTCGGTTGTTAAAGCAGATGCTTTCACTGGGCCAGCAGGAATGAATGAACGAGAAATTCTTTATAAAATCTTGTTCGATTTAAAACGAGATGTAACAGAATTAAAGAAGATTCTTTTAAAAGTGGTAGAATCTGATCAGTCTAAAGGCTACGAAATCCTTCATGATAACAGGGCCGTTTTTGAAGAAGTTCGCCATACAGCTGATTCACCTACTTTAAATGCTGGCTTAACCTTGCCTATGCACGAACAGGAGGAAACAAAATTTGAGGAGGAACTCATTGATTCTAGCTTTGAAGAAGTTATCTTGCCAGCAAATGATGTAACCTTATCATTAGAAAAACAGGAAAAAGAAATCATCATTCGTGCATTAAAGAAGAATAAGAACAAACGTAAATACGCTGCTAAAGATCTTGGCATATCAGAACGGACGTTATATCGTAAAATCAAGCAATATGATTTGGAGGAATTGGATTAATATTTTTGTTTTCGCAAGTCTTATTTTAGGCCTGTCCTCCTGCTACAGCTTTAAAGGGGCTAGTTTAGACCCTAAATTACAGACTATTCAGGTTAGCAACATTCGGATGGAAACAGCTGGGGGGCCTGCTAATTTAACTTTGGAAATAAACGAGAAATTAAAAGAATATTTCCAACGTAATACCTCACTAAAAATCAACAACAAGAACCCTGATTTAACCATTGAAGGGAGTATAATTGGATACGAGTTAACTCCTCAAGCTCCTACTGGAGATGATAAAGCCGGTTTAAATCGAATTACATTACGCATTCAATTTCGTTTAACCAATAGGTTAGATGAGGACAAAAACTTTGAGCAAGAATTCTCCTTTTACCAAGATTTTTCTCAAAGTCAAACCTTAACACAAGTAGAAAAGACCCTAATCCCTAAACTAGTGGATCAAATTATTTTAGATTTGTTTAATAAAATTGCTGGTGATTGGTAAAATGAATATGTCAAAGGCACAAAAACTTTGGTTCTTATTGAACAAAATAGAACGAGCAGATCAACAAGATTTAGCAATAGATAAGTCTGCTTATCCTTTTTTCTATTTATTACATTGGAATGAGCGTTTTTCAGTCTTAAAGCAACAAAGAATAGCCTTGCAGTCTGCTCAGCGAAAACACTATTTCAAATCAATCTATGATATTTCAGCAGAGACATCTGAACAACTAATAGAAGTAATCCCTGCGGAGGAAATAAAAGCTATACAAGATACAATTATTGATCAATTCATTCTCAATCAACCCACTTTATCTAAGCCTAAGCGATCTAGTGACGAAGATGAACCAGTTGAGGATTTAGCAGCGGTAGAATTTACCTTGCCGGTTTCTGAAACTATTGCGATTCTATTAACTAAACAAGGCAAATATTTGCAAGCGATTGAATTATATGAGAAGTTAAGTTTGATTAAACCTGAAAAAAGGCTTTACTTTGCATCTCGAATTTCTGAATTACAAAATTTACTAACAGAATAAATATGTTTACTTTACTTATTTCATTGATAATTATCTTCTCTGCCCTATTAGTTGTACTTATTTTAGTACAAAATCCTAAGGGTGGCGGTATTAGTGGAGAATTTTCGTCTTCAGGTGCTACGCAAATGTTTGGTGTTCAAAAAACAGGGGACATTGTTGAGCAATTAACTTGGGGCTTCTCTATTGCTATTCTAGTATTAGTTTTAGCGACGAATTTCACTCTATCTGAAACAAAAGAGGCAAGTACTTCGGTGAATGTCGAAAAAGCAGCTACAAAAACTGTTCCCGTTGCTCCTGCTCCAGTGGCTCCGAAGCAATAGTTATTACAGTTTTTTGTTTATTTATACTGCCAAAATTTCAGCAATGAGTTTTGGCATTATTATTGTTTGACCTATTATACCATGTTTACGCATGGGAGTATAATCTCTAATTTTAAATTAAATTTATAACACATGTCAAATTTAAGTATTAAGCCCTTAGCGGATCGGGTTATTGTGGAGCCAGCTCAAGCTGAAGAGAAAACAGCATTTGGTATTATTATTCCTGACACAGCGAAAGAGAAACCACAAAAAGGATTGATCGTAGCGGTAGGAAATGGAAAAAAAGATGAGCCTATTACAGTTAAAGTAGGCGATTCTGTTTTGTATGGTAAATACTCAGGTACAGAAATCACTATTGACGGTAAAGATTACTTGATCATGCGTGAGTCTGACATTTTTGCAGTTTTATAATTTTAACAATTCATTAATTACAAAATCATATGGCAAAGGAATTATTTTTCGACAGCGAAGCGCGCGAAAAGATGAAAAGAGGGGTTGATACTCTTGCAAATGCGGTTAAGGTAACTTTAGGACCTAAGGGTCGTAACGTTATTATAGATAAAAAATTCGGATCACCCTCTATTACTAAAGATGGTGTGTCGGTAGCAAAAGAAATCGAATTAGAGGATCCAGTTGAAAACATGGGAGCTCAACTTGTTAAGGAGGTTGCTTCAAAAACAGCTGATCAAGCAGGTGATGGAACAACTACAGCAACTGTTTTGGCTCAATCAATCTACACGATTGGTTCTAAAAACGTGGCAGCCGGTGCTAACCCAATGGATCTTAAAAGAGGTATTGAGAAAGCGGTAGAGGCTATTGTAGGTGATTTGAAGAAACAATCACGTGCTATCACTACTTCTAAAGAAATCGCTCAGGTAGCTACTATCTCTGCTAATAACGATTCTGAAATCGGAACGATGATTTCTTCAGCAATGGAGAAAGTAGGTCGCGAAGGTGTAATCACAGTGGAAGAAGCTCGTGGTACAGAAACTGAAGTGAAGACAGTAGAAGGAATGCAATTTGATCGCGGATACTTATCTGCCTATTTTGTGACAAATACAGACAAAATGGAAGTTGAATTAGAGAAACCATTTATCTTAATTTCTGAGAAGAAGGTTTCCTCTATGAAAGAATTACTACCTGTATTAGAGGCAGTAGCTCAAACAGGTCGTCCCCTATTGATTATCTCAGAAGATGTCGATGGAGAAGCTTTAGCTACTCTGGTAGTAAACAAAATGCGCGGTGCATTAAAAGTGGCAGCTGTTAAGGCTCCAGGTTTTGGTGATCGTCGTAAAGCTATGTTAGAAGACATCGCTATCCTAACAGGTGGTACTGTTATCGCTGAAGAAAGAGGTTTCAAATTAGAAAATGCAACCATCGAATATTTAGGTCAAGCAGAAAAAGTAATCATTGATAAAGACAATACAACCATCGTTAATGGTGCTGGTACTAAAGACAATATTGATAATCGTGTTAATCAGATCAAAGCTCAAATCGAGAACACAACGTCTGATTATGACCGCGAGAAATTACAAGAGCGTTTAGCTAAGTTATCAGGTGGTGTAGCAATTCTTTACATTGGTGCTGCTACGGAAGTGGAAATGAAAGAAAAGAAAGACCGTGTAGATGATGCGTTGCATGCTACTCGTGCTGCTGTTGAAGAAGGAATCGTTGCTGGTGGTGGTGTTGCATTAATTCGTGCCATTCAAGCATTAGACAAACTAAAAGGCGAAAACGAAGACCAATTAACTGGTATCAATATTATTCGTCTAGCAGTAGAATCTCCATTACGTACAATCGTTGCGAATGCAGGTGGTGAAGGATCTGTTGTAATCAATGCAGTTAAAGCTGGAAAAGATGACTTCGGATATAATGCACGTGAAGATAAATATGAAAATATGATCGCTGCGGGTATTATCGACCCTACTAAGGTTACTCGTTTAGCATTAGAAAATGCAGCTTCTATCGCAGGTATGTTGTTAACAACAGAATGTGTAATTGCTGACAAACCAGCAAATGAGCCAGCACATGGACACGGCCAAGGTGGCGGTGGAATGGGTGGAATGATGTAGTTTTAATTAGATTAATCCTTGAAAACTCCCCATATTTGGGGAGTTTTTTTTTGAATAATAGAAAATGAAAAGAATAGCCATTGACATGGATGACGTTTTGGCCAAAACAACCCATGTAATTATTGATAGAATCAACCAACTAGTTTCCAAAGAATACACTTACGAGGAGCTATTAACTGGAGATGAGGCCATAAAGTTAGAATTTTATGGACATTATCTAGCTAACAATTCTTTCTTATGGGAACCTGGTTTTTTTACAAATATCCCAGTAAACGAGGATGCAGTAGAGGTCGTAAAAAAACTACATAGTCAATATGAAATCTTCATCGTTTCGGCTGCCACAGAATTCCCTAATTCCTTGAAAGAAAAATTAGATTGGATGGAAATGCATTTTCCTTTTATCACCTGGAGACATATCGTTTTCTGTGGTCATAAACACATGATTCAAGCAGATTATCTAATTGATGATCATGAGAAAAACCTACATACCTTTACAGGGACTCCACTCCTATTTACAGCTCCACATAATATACATATTCATGATTTCAAACGTGTGAATAATTGGAAAGAGATTGAAACACTTTTGTTAGATTAATGAAAAAAACACGTTTTAGTATTGGTATTTTATTTTTTATCTGTGGATTGAATTTTGCTACTTGGGCAACGCGTATTCCTGATTTTAAGACCTATCTACATTTATCCGATGCCCAATTAGGAACCGTTTTAATGGGACTTCCTATAGGTTCTTTGGTATCCTTACCTATAGCTGGGTGGTTGTTAACTAAATACGCATCCAGGTGGATTTGTGTCATGGCTGTAGCCATGTATGTAATTGTCATTCCTGGCCTAAGTTTAATGAATTCCGCTATCAGTCTATTTATTGGTTTGTTTTTCTTTGGGATGGTTGGTGATATTATGAATATAGCCATGAATACGCAGGTAGTAAGTTTAGAGGCCAAAATGAACAAAATCATTATGTCCTCCTTTCATGCCGTATTTTCGATTGGTTTAATGTCAGGCGCATTTTTAGGTGGTATTTTAGAAAGAGCAAATTTCAGTACACAAGAACATTTTGGACTAGTGGCATTATCTAATGTTTTACTTATTCCCTTCAGTATCAGGAATTTATTGACAGACAGACCCGTTCAAGACGAAAATAAACCTAAGTCATCTATATTGAATTTAGGGCCTTATTTGATCATTTTGTCCTTTATAGCCTTTTGTGGCATGTTGTGCGAAGGAGCCATGGCAGATTGGATTTCACTCTATTTTAAAGAATACATTCCTAATTCACCTTATCCAATCACCATCGGTTTTTCATCATTTGCTGTAGCTATGGTAATTGGACGGTTTTTAGGGGATAAAATTTCCTTAAAATATGATGTATCTACTATTCTTATTTTCAACGGAATACTGACCGCGCTAGGAATGATGTTAACCTTAGGAATGGAATCCATTTATTTTAAAGTGACTGGCTGTTTTATAACTGGTATTGGAATTTCTACGGTGGTCCCATTAATTTATTCTCAGGCTGGAAATCAAAAGGAAATTATGCCATCCATAGCTATTGCAGGTGTTTCTACAATTGCTTACGTTGGTTTCCTGCTAGGTCCTGTGTTAATCGGTTATTTGTCAGATTTTGTCGGTTTAGACAAAGCCTTAGTATTAATTGTAGTGCTAGGCTTTTTAGGAGCCTTTATCTCTAAAACTTGGGCAAATAAAAGATGATCATAGAATACCGTAAACCTTCAACGGCATTAGCCCCATTTGTAGACCATTTATGGTAAAAACAAGTGGATGAAGCTGGTATTATACCTTATGATATTGAAACGATTTTTCCTGAAGACCAAACAGTACTGACCTATTCTTTTGGAAAAGACTATTATCGTTCTCATGCGAACACGGAGAACTTTAGGGCCATAAATGGAGTTCAACTAGAGGGACTTCACCAGGCCCCTAATTTTTATAAACATCTGCCAGGTATCCATATTTTTGGGGTAAAATTTAGAGTGGGAGGTTTGTTTCCTTTCTTACTCTCTCCTATCTCTGCAACGAATAATGAGAGTTCAGAAGCGGACACGCTCTTACCAGATCTACCGTCATTAAGTCATACAATCGATTTTGATCAACGTTGCGAAACAATAGAGGCCTACTTATTAGCTCATTTGATTGATAAACAGGCTAAAAAGTATTTGAATTTATTACTAATGCTTCAAGAACTAGATTCAGAATCTAGTGCATTGCCTAGTTCCTATAAAAAACTATCTCGACTATTTCATGAAGTAATTGGTATTAGTCCTAAGGAATACGTTCAAATAAAACGTATTAACCAATCGCTAGCACTATTTGCATCCACAAAAGATATTAAAAGCCAGGATTTAGCTGATCAATTAGGGTATTATGATTCAGCTCATTTTATAAATGAATTCAAGAAGTATACTGGTAAAACTCCCAAAAGCCTCAAAAGCAGTCTTTTTGATATGAAAGACTCGGAATTTATAGATGAATTCAAACAATACATCTCCCCCGAGCATCTATTGCATTACACCTCCATTTTTCAAAAGAATTTATAATTGTCTGTTTTTTACAATTTATATCAACTAAAATTTTTAAATTTTGTAGGATATAAATAAGCTATGAACAAACACGTTATATTTTGGTCGATTACAGTAGGATTAGGCGGTCTACTTTTTGGTATGGACGTCGCTGTTATATCTGGAGCGGAACTAGCCATTCAACAATTATGGCATTTGGATTCTTTCACTCATGGTTTAGCAATTGCGGCTGCCTTGTATGGCACCGTCATTGGAGCAGCATTAGGTGGAGTTCCAGCAGATTTATATGGCCGAAAAAAGACCTTATTTTGGATAGGCTTAAGCTTTTTCATCTCTTCTATAGGCGCTGCTATAGCTCCAGATGTGAATTTATTCATGTTATTTCGCTTTTTAGGTGGATTAGGAATTGGAGCATCCTCCGTAGTCGCTCCTATTTATATTTCAGAAATTGCTCCTGCCAAACACCGCGGTAAACTAGTTATCTCCTTTCAATTAAATATTGTCTTAGGTATTTTAATTGCTTACGTATCTAATTACTTTATTCAAGGTATAGAAAACGATTGGCGAATCATGTTAGGCGTTGTTTCTCTTCCCTCGTTAGTATTCTCGGTGCTAATATTACTAACACCGGAGACACCACAATTTTTATTACTAAAACGCAATGATTTGGTAGGAGCGCGCAAAGTCTTAGAATTAGCCGACCCGAATCCAGAAGAAACCATTTTACGCATTCAAACAAATGCTAAAAAAAGTACTTCCAAGGAATCCTTATTTACTAAGAAATTTGTTTGGCCATTAACCTTAGCCTTTTTATTTGCTTTCTTTAATCAAATGTCGGGTATAAATGCCATCATCTATTATGCGCCTAGAATCTATGAATTAACGGGTTTAGGCAAAGAATCAGCTCTTTTATCAACTGCGGGCATAGGTATCGCTAACTTACTATTTACCCTATTGGGATGGTACTTAATTGATCGTGTGGGACGCAGAATACTCATGTATATAGGTTCGATTGGATATATTATTACACTCAGTCTTATTGCCCATGCTTTTTATACAGAATCGTATACCTTTGTCCCGATCTATATTTTTGCCTTTATAGCCTCACACGCTATAGGGCAAGGTTCAGTTATTTGGGTCTTTATATCAGAAATATTTCCCAATTCGGTTCGCGCTTCAGGTATGGCCTGGGGTTCCTTAACGCATTGGGTGTTTGCGGCATTAGTGGCTAATTTCTTTCCACTATTTACCGAAAGTTACGGTGGAACATTAATTTTTGGTTTTTTTGCCGTTATGATGGTGGCACAATTAGTCTATGTGGCCTTAATGATGCCAGAGACTAAAGGAGCCAATTTAGAAGATATAGAAAAGTCGATAATCATGCATTAATCGTGTTCTTATGATACATTTTGATCCTACCAGTAGCAAACCTAAATACCAGCAACTTATTGATGGTATCATAGATGGAATCAATTCAGGCTTATTAGAGCACGGAAAACAATTACCTTCTATCAATAAGGTGGCTAGCGATTTTAATATGGCTAGAATGACTGTCACTAAGGCTTATGATGACTTACGTGAGAAAGGGTTAATTAGTTCGCACCATGGTAAAGGATTTTACGTAGCAAGTACTAATACGAAAAATGTATTACGCGTATTTATACTGATGGATGCCTTAACACCTTATAAAGAAACATTATATGAAAGTATTATCTCAAATTTAGGCGACGAAGTAAGCCATAACTTATTTTTCCATTACCATGATCTTGAATTGTTCGAAGAGTTAATCACGAATAATTTGGGAAAATACAATCACTACATTATTCTACCTCATTTCAATAAAAATGTAGCTAGGATTATTTCCAAAATTCCTAAGGATAAATTATTGGTACTAGATATAAACGTGAAAGAGTTAAGTGATGATTACGCTATTTTATATCAAAACTTTGAGTCCAATATATATCAAGGACTACTTCAATCGTTAGAAAAAATAAAAAAATACCAACAAACAAATTTAGTATTAAGCTCTAAAAGCTTCCAATATACGCCAGATGGAATAATACAGGGTTTTACTAAGTTCTGCACTGAAAATGAACTTACATTTGATATTATCCCTGATTTAGATGACGATTATGATTTACAAGTACACCAGGTATATATTATATTCCGCGAGTATGATCTTATCAAAATGATCAATTGGACTACTAAAAATAAATTGAAAGTAGGAAAAGACATTGGCATCATCTCCTATGATGACACTCCATTGAAAGAAATAATAGCAGAAGGAATTTCCGTTATTTCAAATGATTTCAAAAAAATGGGAGAGCGCGCTGCTGAAATGATTCATAATCACGAAAAAGGTCGCGAGTCAAACGATTTCTATTTTATCGATAGAGGATCCTTATAGATCTAAATGCACATTTAGCCAACCTGAATCCATCTTTACTCCTAAGGTTTCATAAAATTCAATGGCTGGTTTATTCCAATCAAGAACTTGCCACATCATTCCCGTGCATTTCATTCGCTTAGCCTCCTGTATTGCTTCCTCAATCATACATTTGCCTAATCCTTTACCACGAAAACTTTCTTTAATGTAAAGATCTTCTAAATAGAATCGTCTCCCCTTCCAAGTAGAAAAGCGATAATACCATAAAGAAAATCCACCCAGCTCGCCATTCAAATAGATTAAGTTAGCAAAGAACAAAGGATTATCAGAAAATCCCTCTGCTCTATAATCATCTACAGTACTGCTGACTTCTTCTGGAGCTTTCTCAAAAATGGCTAATTCCAAGACTAATTCTCGAACTAATCCGATATCCTCTTTTGTAGCTCTTCTTATTTCTATCTTATCCATTAATCGCTCGTAATTTTGTTAATAATGATAAAAAATCCTCCGGAAACTTTTGTTCAAATTGCATAAATTCATTCGTAGTTGGATGCACAAATCCTAAGGAAAATGCATGCAATGCCTGTCTAGGGCAAATTTTAAACGCATTATCGATAAATGACTTATAACTAGCCATAGAAGACATGAACCTTATTTTATCGCCACCATAAGTTGAATCTGAAAATAAGGGATGGCCTATGGACTGAAAATGAGCTCTAATCTGATGCGTTCGTCCGGTTTCTAATTTAAACTTGACAAATGAAGCAAAACCATAGGATTCCACTACTTCATAATGTGTTATGGCTATTTTTCCTAATTCATGATCCTCTGGAAATATGGTCATTACTTTACGATCTTTAGGGCTTCTAGCAATCTTACCGCGTAAAGTTCCTTTAGCCTCCTTAGGTACACCCCAACATATAGCATAATAGGTACGCTCAATACTATGTTCAAAAAATTGTTGCCCTAAAAAATTTAAAGCAAACTCTGTTTTACCAATGACTAAAATGCCTGATGTGTCTTTATCAATACGGTGAACAAGACCTGGACGAATATCTTTTTTGCCTGGGAGACTTTGGCAATGAAATAATAATCCATTCACTAAGGTACCTGACCAATTACCTTGAGCAGGGTGTACGACCATTCCAGGCGATTTATTCACTAAAATAAGCTGTTCGTCTTCGTAAATAATATCAATCGGTATATCCTCAGGATAAACCTCCTTGTCGCGAGGAGGGGTTGCAAACGAAACGGATATAGAATCCAGTGGTTTAACACGATAATTAGACTTTATTAAGCCACCATTCACCTTCACTGATCCCGCATCGATACCCACTTGAATCTTATTGCGACTAGATCCCGCAATTTTAATCATCAAATATTTGTCGATTCTGAGTAATTGCTGACCTTTGTCTACAGTAAAATTAAAATGCTCAAATAAATCGTCTTCTTCGTCGGATTCTAAAGCATTCATTTCTGGATCGATGGACATAGCAAATTTTGAATTTAACGCGTTACACTTACCGTCTCCGATAGAAGAAATATTTGATGAATGCTGGAATTCAAAAGGAATTCAGGTTTTTGTCAAAAGAGACGACCTCATACATCCCATCATCTCGGGTAATAAGTGGCGCAAATTAAAAAAATATCTCCAAACCTTCTCATTAAACACTCATTCTGGACTATTAAGTTTTGGTGGAGCTTACTCTAATCACCTTTATGCTCTTGCATATGTAGGTAATAGCCTAGGAATCCCCACGGTTGGAATTGTTCGAGGTGATGAATTACACCCAGCTAGTAATGCCTATTTAAGCCAAATGAACAAGTGGGGTATGCACATGCACTTTATTAGCCGTGGCACTTATCGAGAAAAGCAGATCCCTGAAGGCTATGAGGATTATGTGGTTATAGCAGAAGGCGGTTTTGGCGAATTAGCGATTCAAGGAATGGAAGAATTGGTTACAGAAATACCCGCCTGCGATCATATTTATACAGCCATAGGAACGGGAGCAACGGCCATCGGAATTGCACAATACTATAATGGAACGGTACATGGTATTTTGACGCTAAACAATAAAACAGAAATTGAAGACCACCTAAAGTTCTATCCTAGACCTAATTTAATGATCGACGATCACTATATATTTGGCAAATACGCTAAGCAAACTATACAGTTAGATCAATTTTGTGAAGAATTCCGTACTAAGTACAACATCGCTATCGAACCAATTTATACGGGTCGAATGTTTTATGCCCTAGTCGATCACATAAAAAATGGCCACATAGCTCCCAATACGAAACTAGTGGCCATCCATACAGGAGGAGTTAAATAATTTAACCTACCGATCCTTCTAAAGAAATCGCCAGCAATTTTTGCGCTTCTACTGCAAACTCCATTGGCAATTGTTTTAATACCTCTTTAGCATAACCATTAACAATTAAAGCAATGGCTGTTTCTGTACTTAAACCGCGTTGATTGCAATAAAATATTTGATCCTCACCTATTTTAGAGGTAGTAGCCTCGTGTTCTACGGAGGCTGTGTTATTTTTAACTTCCAAATAAGGGAATGTATGTGCCCCACATTTATCCCCTAATAAAAGGGAATCACATTGTGAGAAGTTCTTAGATCCATCGGCTTTGCGCGCTATTTGAACTAAGCCACGATACGAATTTTGAGAGAACCCAGCTGAGATACCTTTAGATACAATACGGGATTTAGAATGCTTCCCTAAGTGAATCATCTTCGTACCTGTATCAGCCTGCTGGTAATTATTTGTTACCGCTACTGAATAAAATTCTCCGATAGAATAGTCCCCTTTTAAAATAACTGATGGGTATTTCCAAGTAACTGCAGAACCTGTTTCTACTTGAGTCCACGATAATTTTGAGTGAGCACCGTCACAAATTCCGCGTTTGGTTACGAAATTATAGATCCCGCCCTTCCCTTCTTTATCCCCTGGATACCAGTTTTGAACCGTTGAATATTTCACTTCAGCACCTGCATGCACATAAATCTCTACCACCGCTGCGTGCAATTGATTCTCATCACGCATAGGCGCTGTACAACCTTCTAAATAACTAACATAGGATTCATCTTCAGCCACGATCAATGTACGTTCAAATTGACCTGTACCAGATGCATTGATACGGAAATACGTAGAAAGTTCCATCGGGCAACGAACACCCTTAGGGATGTAACAAAACGAACCATCAGAAAATACAGCACTATTCAATGCCGCAAAATAATTGTCTTTTACGGGAACTACTGATCCTAGGTATTTTTTGATTAATTCAGGATATTCTCTTACTGCCTCTGAAATGGAGCAAAAAATGACTCCTTTTTCTAGCAAAGTATCTTTAAACGTGGTGGCTACCGAAACCGAGTCAATCACCGCATCTACAGCCACATTCGAAAGTCGCTTTTGCTCATCTAAGGAAATTCCTAATTTTTCAAAAGTACGACGTAATTCAGGATCAATTTCATCTAATGAATTTAACTGCTTCTTTTGAACAGGAGCAGAATAATACTTTAATTCATCGTATTTAGTAGGAGTATATAATAAATTAGCCCAATCTGGTTCAGCTAACGTCCTCCAATAGCGGTAGGCGGATAAACGCCACTCGAGCATCCAATCTGGTTCATTCTTTTTTTCAGAAATAAAATGAATAATGGATTCACTTAAACCAATAGGAGCTTCATCTGTCTCAAAATGAGACTCAAACCCGTATTTATAATCGGACGAGGTTACTTCTTGTAAAATATCGTCTACTTTCTCTGCCATGATTTTGCATTTAGAATACAAAATTACAAAAGGATTTTAGAGAAAAATAGACTTAGTTTAGAATTAATCTAAACAGCTACAATAAAGGGGTATTTCTTATTAGACTTTCTTCTAAAGAAATAAATGTTTCTGTACGTTGGATACCTGTAACACGTTGAATCTTATCATGAAGTACTTCACGCAAATGCTGTGTATCACGACAAATAATTTTAACAAAAATAGAATAAATACCTGTCGTATAGTGAATATTGACTACTTCTGGAATTTGTTCTAACTGCTTAGCGACATCTTCGTATAAACTGCTTTTATCTAAATATATGCCTAGGAAAGCAGTGATGTCCCACCCGATTTTAGCATAATCAATTAACAGTTGGGCTCCTTTAACTATTCCTAAAGATTCCATTTTTTTCATCCTCACGTGCACGGTACCACCAGAAACATCCAGTCTAGTTCCTATTTCTGTATAAGGTAAATTAGCATCTTTTACTAAAATTTCTAAAATTTTATAATCTAAAGGATCTAGCTCAAACTTCTTTTCCATTGAATTTTCGTAATTATATGAGGTACATATTATAAATTATGCAAAAAAAGACAATTTTATTTGAAAAATTTTGAAAAATTAAAAATCTCCTTTTATATTTGTCCTATTAATTATTGCAAAGGTAATAATTTTCACTGTAGGGTGATGAAATTGGCAGACGTGCCCTCCTGTCTCGGGGGTGGTGAGTTCAGGATAAACGCGGCGTAATGGGTTGACCACTAAATCAGTTCTGTGTCGAGGCTAACTGCACCTTGGAGGTTCGAATCCTTCTCCTACAGCAATTTAATTAATTTGTTTTTAGTTTGTTGATGAAGTGTAATGTTAAAAGCAATCCTATTTTAGGATTGCTTTTTTATTGTTTATAAAATCTATATATTTGGTAGACAAACTAGTTTAAATCTATAGACCCCCAACATCATGTCATTAAGATTAGGAGATATCGCACCGGACTTCAGTGCGGATACCACATTAGGACACATAAACTTTCATGAATTTATTGGAGATTCATGGGTTTTATTATTTAGCCACCCTGCTGACTTTACGCCAGTATGTACAACTGAATTAGGTAAAACGGCTCTATTAAATGGTGAATTCCAAAAACGTAACGTAAAACCCATTGCTATTTCAGTCGATAGTTTAGAATCCCACAATAAATGGGTACCAGATATCGAAGAGGTGAATTCAGTGAAGATGAATTTTCCTATCATTGCTGATCCAGAGAAAACAGTAGCCTTATTATACGATATGATTCACCCAAATGCGTCAGAAAAAGCTACTGTTCGTTCGGTGTTTGTTATCGGGCCTGATAAGAAAATCAAATTAACGTTAACTTACCCAGCTTCGACTGGTCGTAATTTTACGGAAATTTTACGTGTGATTGATTCTTTACAATTAACAGCTAACTACCAAGTGGCTACGCCTGCGGATTGGGTAAATGGAGACGATGTAATTATTGTTCCGGCTGTTTCGAATGAAGATGCGGTGGCTAAATTCCCTAAAGGCTTTACTTCGGTTAAACCATATTTACGCAAAACACCTCAACCGAATTTGTAGAATTGCGTTATTTAATAAAATGCCAACATTCATGTAACGTGGATTTTGGCATTTTTTATTTTAAAAGGCTATTTTTGTAGCTCATTAATATAATCCGCATGTTATCAACGATTAATTTCACATCTACCTCTGCTTATAAGGCACTTCAATCTGACCAAGAAAGATTAGCCTCTACCTTAATTGCTAATCTATTTGATGGCGATTCTAAGAGACAAGCTATATACAGCAAAACATTTAACGATATCTTTTTTGATTTCTCGAAGAACCTAATTGATGAAAAAAGCTTTCAGTCATTGTTGGCTTTGGCAAAAGAATGTGGATTAGAAGAAGCTATTAAAGCACAATTTAATGGCGATAAGATCAATCAAACAGAAGGACGTTCGGTATTGCATACGGCACTAAGAGCCAAACCAACAGCATCTATCCTGGTGGATGGAGAAAATATCATCCCTAAAATTCAAGCAGTAAAAGCGCTGATGAAAGAGTTTTCTAATCGCGTCATATCTGGAGAATGGAAAGGATATACAGGAAAAGAAATCACCGATGTAGTAAATATTGGAATCGGTGGATCAGATTTAGGCCCAGTAATGGTAACTGAAGCTTTAAAACCTTATAAATCAAGATTAAACGTGCATTTTGTTAGCAATGTAGACGGAACGCACATCGCTGAAACATTAAAAAAAGTAAATCCAGAGACAACCTTATTTTTAATAGCATCTAAAACCTTCACTACACAAGAAACTATGGCAAATGCCTTCTCGGCCAGAGATTGGTTTTTAGCCACAGCAAAAGATAACTCAACGGTTGCTAAACATTTTGTGGCATTATCCACAAATATGAAAGCTGTAGCTGAATTTGGAATAGATACAGCAAATATGTTTGTATTCTGGGATTGGGTAGGTGGTCGCTATTCATTATGGTCTGCCATCGGATTATCCATCTGTCTTTCAGTAGGATATGATCATTTTGAAGCATTATTAGCCGGTGCAGAAGCCATGGATACTCATTTCGCCTCTGCCCCATTTGAAAGTAATATTCCCGTTATCTTAGGATTATTAGGAATTTGGTATGTGAATTTTTTCAACGCTCCTACGCATGCCATTTTACCCTATGATCAATATATGCATCGTTTTGCGGCCTATTTCCAACAAGGGGATATGGAATCAAATGGAAAGACAATAGATCGCACAGGAAAACGAGTTAATTATGCAACTGGTCCCGTTATTTGGGGAGAACCTGGTACAAACGGACAACATGCTTTTTATCAATTAATTCATCAAGGAACACAACTGATTCCGGCTGATTTTATTGCACCCGCTGTTACTCATAATAAGATCACAAATCACCATACACTTCTAATGTCTAATTTCTTTGCACAAACAGAAGCTTTGATGAATGGGAAATCAAAAGAGGATGTGGTAGCCGAATTACAAAAAGCAGGATTAAGTGAATTGGAGATAGAAAAATTAGCTCCTTTTAAAGTATTTGAAGGCAATAAACCGACAAACTCATTCCTAATAAAAAAACTAGATCCAGCGACATTAGGTTCGTTAATCGCGATGTATGAGCACAAGATATTTGTTCAAGGGGTGATTTGGAATATCTTCAGCTACGATCAATGGGGAGTAGAATTAGGAAAGCAATTAGCTAATTCCATTTTACCTGAATTAGAAAACGAAAATATAATCACTTCACATGACTCTTCTACTAACGGATTGATTAATCAATTTAAAGCTTGGAGGTAATCATTACTTCAATAAAGTAATCATTTCAGAGATGGAGAGCAGATTCTGTTCTCCATTTTTCATATTCTTAACATTCGCTTTTCCTTCTTTCAACTCCGAATCCCCTATTACGGCTACGTAAGCGATTTTCTTCTTATCAGCGAACTCGAAAGACTTTTTAATTTTGGCAATATCTGGATAAACTTCTGTGGGAATACCTGCTTTTCTTAATTCATTCGCCATTCCTAAACTAGCTTTGCGACCGTCTGCATCAAAATAGGTAAATAAGATAGCGCTTGCACTCGTTGCAATTTCAGGGAATAGCTTTAACTCTTCCATTACATCAAGAATACGTTCAATCCCAAAAGAAATACCAACTCCAGACATATTAGGTAAACCAAATGAACTCGTTAAATCATCATAACGACCACCACCCACAATAGATCCAAAAGGTACATCCACTGACTTGCCTTCATAGATTAAACCAGTATAATAGCTTAAACCACGGGCTAACCTATAATCAAACACAAGGTTATCGGAAGAAAAACCATTCGTTTCAGATAAAGAAAGTACTTCTGTAATCTCTGCTATACCTTGTGAACCGATAACATTAGAACCAAAAAACGCAGTCAATTTGGAAATTTTCTCTTCATTTGCTCCTTCAAACAATACAAGATCCTTAATGGCATCCGTTTTCGCTTGTGAAAAACCATTTTCGACTAACTCCTTTGCCACATTATCCCAACCAATCTTATCTAACTTATCTAGTGCTACTGCAAAAGCTACAAAACGCTCACTTTCACCTAGTGTATCTACAATTCCGGCTAAAATCTTACGAGAATTAAGGTATAGATTCACCCGAAGTTGTAACGATGAAAAGATAGATTGAAATAAGGCAATCAATTCAGCCTCATTTACCAATGAATCTGAACCAATAATATCAGCATCACATTGATAAAATTCGCGATAACGACCACGCTGGGGACGATCTGCCCTCCAAACTGGTTGAATTTGATATCTACGGAAGGGGAAAGCTAAATCGTTGCGATTCATTGCCACGAAGCGGGCAAATGGTACTGTAAGATCATAGCGTAAGCCCTTCTCAGAAATCTTATTAGTTAAAGATTTTGAACCAGAATCGATGTCTGATGGAGAAACTTTGGACAAATAATCCCCACTATTTAATATCTTAAATAATAACTGATCTCCTTCCTCCCCATACTTACCAGTCAAGGTAGACAGATTTTCAATAGCTGGCGTTTCAATAGTTTGAAAGCCAAATCCTTGAAAATGAGTCTTTATAATGTCAAAAACGTAATTACGTTTTGCCATTTCGGTGGGACCAAAATCCCTAGTACCTCGAGCGTTTGCTGGTTTCTGCATGATTGTAAAAAAACAAATTTAATTAATTATGCCTTAATATTTTTGATAATAATTGATTTTAGCTATTTTTGCAAACTTAATTATCAAAGACATGGCAGTAACTAGACTAAAACGTAAAGACAGAAGAAATAAAGCAGTAGCTAACAACAAGGTTGCAGCTATCAAAATCTTAAAAGCAAGACCTATCATCAAATTAGTTGATGTAGAAGCAATCAAAGCTAGCTTCGCTAAATAAGAATAAAATTCTTTATATTTAAACCGGTCTATGCCGGTTTTTTTATGTTCAACAAATCCTCTAAACAATGAAAAAGACTCTATTAATTGTTTCAACGCTACTATTAGCGGGTACAACAAGCACTTTTGCGCAAGATCATCGTCACGTAAAGGTGAATCCGACTAATCCTAACGATACGGAATATTGGGAACCAAGTATCACTGTAGTAACTCCAGGAGCCATTCCTTCCGATGCTATTGTTTTATTTGATGGGAAAAACCTAGATAACTGGGAATCGGCAAAAGATGGTTCACCAGCACTTTGGAAAGTAGCAGAAGGAAAAATGACCGTTGTGGGTAAGACAGGAAACATATCTACAAAAGAAAAATTCACTAACTACCAATTGCACATCGAATGGCAATCCCCTATCGAACCAGAAACCCAGAAAAGTCAAGGAAAAGGAAATAGTGGCATATTTATGCAGGGCATGTACGAAGTTCAAGTAATGAACTCTTACCAAAACCCCACCTATCGTAATGGACAAGCTGGTGCCATATATAAGCAATCACCTCCCTTAGTGAATGCCAGTTCTAAAATGGGGGATTGGAATACCTACGATATTATTTACACAGCTCCTATATTTACTACGAATGGAGGAATTGATACACCTGCATATATAACTGTTATTCACAACGGTATTGTCATTCAAAATCATACAAAGATTCAAGGCACAACGGAATATATTGGTCAACCATTGAATCCTGTCCACGGACCCGGCCCAATTAGCTTACAAGATCACGGAAATCCAGTGAGCTACCGAAATATTTGGTTAAGAAAAATGTAATAAATTTCTTAATTTTGAAGGGAAGGTTTTAAATATAAAAGCCTTCCCTTTTTTTGTTTCTATGAAATACATCATTAGCTGGGTTTTACGATTTATCCCGAGAAAATTCATTCAATTATTTGCACATCGACTGATTAAAGTATACAGTATTTTCTTAACTGGAAATAAGGTGTATTGTCCCGTATGTGATCATTCCTTTCGTCATTTCTTGCCTTATGGGCGCTTAACTCCTCGTGAAAATGCACTTTGCCCATCATGCTTAAGCTTAGAACGCCATCGTTTGATGCATTTGTATTTAAAAAACGAAACATCTTTTTTCACAGAGAAACCAAAGCTATTGCATATTGCCCCTGAATATTGCTTTATTGAACGTTTTGAAAATCACTTAGGCGATAACTATATAACAGCGGATATTGAAAGTCCTTTGGCCAAAGTAAAAATGGATTTACATGATATCCCCTTCGAAGACAATACCTTCGATGTCGTATTTTGTAATCACGTTTTAGAACACGTTAAAGACGATGTTCGTTGTATGCAAGAAATTAGACGGGTATTAAAGCCATCCGGTTTTGCCTTATGCCAAAGTCCACAACGTTACGATCTTGCCACTACTTACGAAGATGCGAGCATTACTGATCCAAGAGAGCGGGAAATTCATTTCTTACAAGATGATCACCTACGGATTTATGGACGCGATTATGGAACGCAATTAGAGAAATCTGGCTTTACAGTACAAGCGGTAAATCTAATTAAAAAATTAGGTCTAACCGAAAGTACCAGAATGGCTTTACCTTTAGAAGAAATCATATACGTTTGTCGTAAATAAGATGAGATATAACCCATTTTCAGCTGAATTATTCAAAAAGAATCGGGCGAAATTGTACGCACAATTACCCCCTAAATCCATTGTAGTCATTAGTTCAAATGACATCATGCCCACCAATGCGGATGGAACCATGGGATTCAGACAGAATAGTGATTTGTTTTACTTGTCTGGTTTAGATCAAGAAGAAACCTTGCTGGTTTTGTATCCTGATGCACCTGAACCCCAATGGAGAGAAATAGCGTTTGTTAGAGAAACTTCAGAACTAATCGAAATCTGGGAGGGACATAAATACACGAAAGAAGAAGCCGCCTCTGTTTCAGGAATTAAAAATATCCAATGGACGCCTAATTTTGACTCGCTTTTAAAGACACTTATTTATTCAGCGAATCATCTTTATTTAACGGATAACGAACATTTGCGCAATGCTTCCATTGTCCAAACACAAAATGCAAGACTCGGTATAACATTAAGAGATACTTATCCACAGCATACGATTGGTCGCCTCGCTCCTATTTTGAGTGACTTACGCATGCTTAAAGAGCCAGAAGAATTACAAGCTTTACAAGTAGCTTGCGATATTACCGAAAAAGGGTTTAGACGAGTTTTAAACTTTACTAAACCAGGAGTAACGGAATACGAAATTGAAGCTGAATTTATTCATGAATTTACACGCAATCGCTCGGAAGGATTCGCCTACACGCCTATTATAGCTTCTGGTGCTAATGCTTGTGTCCTACATTATATTGACAATGCGCTTCCTTGTAAAGACGAAGATATGCTTTTATTAGATGTAGGCGCCTCCTATGCGAATTATAATGCGGACATGACTAGGACTATTCCAGTTAATGGACGATTTAATCCGCGTCAAAAACAGGTCTATCAAGCAGTACATTCCGTGCTGGACTTTGCGACAAAAATCATGCAGCCTGGTATTTTTTGGGTGGATTACCAAAAAGAAGTCGAGCGTTTCATGGAGGGTCAACTTGTCGATTTAGGATTATTTTCTAGAGCAGAAGTCGAGAAACAAAATCCGGCTAATCCATTATTTAAAAAATACTTCATGCACGGAGTGGCACACCATTTAGGCCTAGATGTTCATGATGTTTGGGATAAGTACAAACCTTTTCAGGAAGGAATGGTTCTAACCTGTGAACCTGGTATTTATATCCAAGAAGAAGGTTTAGGCGTACGATTAGAAAACAACCTAGTGATAAAAAAGGGAGAGAATAGTAATTTAATGGAAAATATTCCATTGAATTGGGAGGAAATTGAAGATTTAATGAATCAATAAAACGGGTTAAATGCCTTGTTTTGGCTATATTTGTAGCTAAGTTAACGGGGGCCGCCCCGAGGAGAAATAATTCTATATGAAACACCTGCGTAATTTTTGCATCATTGCCCATATTGATCACGGTAAAAGTACTTTAGCTGATCGATTAATTGAATTCACGAATACCGTTCAAAAACGAGATATGATGAATCAATTGCTCGATGATATGGATTTAGAGCGTGAACGCGGAATTACTATTAAATCACATGCCATTCAAATGCAATATCCGAAAGATGGGGTATTGTATACATTTAATTTAATTGATACACCGGGTCACGTCGATTTCTCTTATGAGGTATCACGTTCTATCGCTGCTTGTGAAGGTGCCTTATTAATTGTGGATGCCTCACAAGGCATTGAAGCCCAAACGATATCCAATCTTTATTTAGCCATCAGCCATGATTTAGAGATCATCCCTGTTCTGAATAAGATTGATTTACCAGGCGCTATGCCCGATGAAGTATCTGATCAAATTATAGACTTAATTGGTTGCAAGAAAGAGGACATCATTCATGCCTCTGGTAAAGAAGGAATAGGAATACAAGACATTTTAGATGCGGTAGTAGCGCGCATTCCGGCTCCTAAAGGTGACCCGGCTGCTTCATTGCAAGCCTTAATCTTCGATTCCACCTTTAATTCTTACCGCGGTATTGAAGTTATTTTCCGCGTATACAATGGTGAAATCAGAAAAGGTGATAAAGTAAAATTCATCAACACCGGAAAAGAATACTATGCTGATGAAATCGGAACATTAGGTTTAGAACAAGAGCCCAAACAAATCATTAAAACAGGCGATGTTGGATACCTAATATCGGGTATTAAAGAAGCGAAAGAAGTAAAAGTGGGTGATACAATCACTCAAGTGGTCAATCCCTGCTTAATAGCCATACAAGGATTTGAAGAAGTGAAACCGATGGTATTTGCAGGTATTTATCCCGTAGAAACATCTGAATTTGAAGATCTTCGCGATGCCATGGAAAAATTGCAGCTAAATGATGCGTCCCTTGTTTGGGAACCAGAAACATCGGCTGCTCTAGGTTTTGGCTTTCGGTGTGGTTTCTTAGGTATGCTGCACATGGAAATTGTCCAAGAACGTCTTGAACGTGAATTTGACATGACTGTCATAACGACAGTGCCATCCGTGAAATTTAAAGTGATTACGACTGCACAGGAAGAATTGTGGGTCTCCGCTCCGGCAGAATTACCTGAACCTAATTTGATTAACATTATTGAGGAACCCTACATTAAGGCACAAATCATCACAAAGTCTGAGTATACGGGTGTGATTATGAGTCTTTGTATGGATAAGCGAGGAATTTTAGTGAATCAAATTTACTTGACGACTGATCGGGTTGAGTTGACATTTGATATGCCTTTATCTGAAGTGGTTTTTGACTTCTTTGATCGCTTAAAGACAATTTCAAGAGGTTATGCTTCATTAGATTATGAATACAAAGACTACGAACCGGGTGACATGGTTAAGTTAGATATCATGTTAAACGGGGACAAAGTAGATGCTTTATCTGCCATTGTACACCGAGATAAGGCCTATGATTGGGGGAAACGTTTGTGTGAAAAATTACGTGAGTTAATACCGAGACAACAATTTGAGATTGCGATTCAAGCGGCTATTGGTCTCAAGATCATCGCTAGAGAAACGGTGAAGGCTTTACGAAAAGATGTTTTGGCTAAATGTTATGGTGGGGATATTTCTCGTAAGCGTAAATTATTAGAGAAACAGAAGAAAGGTAAAAAACGCATGCGACAAGTAGGAAACGTCGAAATCCCACAAGAAGCATTTATGGCCGTTCTGAAACTTGATTAAAGAGAATAATTATCTCATAAAATTTTTAAAAACAGGGTTTAAGGCGTAATTTTAAACTTTCAAATAAAATAAGATGGCTGAAGTTATTAGAATGCCTAAGATGAGCGATACCATGCTGGAAGGTGTGATCGCAAACTGGCTTAAAAAGGAGGGTGACGTTATCAAATCTGGTGACATTATTGCTGAAGTTGAAACAGACAAAGCAACAATGGAATTAGAAAATTATGAGGACGGTACTTTACTATATATTGGTATAAAGGTGGGTGAAGCAGTTCCAGTGGATGGCATTATCGCTATTGTGGGTAAACCTGGCGAAGATTATTCAGCTCTTTTAGCTGCACCAGCAGCAACTACATCCCCTGCTCCAGTAGCATCAGAACCTGTTGCCGCAACAGCTGCACCAGTAGCAGAAGCGATTGTAGCAAGCAAAGATTTAAGTGGAGTAAAAGCTGCCGCGGTTCGTATGCCTAAAATGAGCGATACGATGATCGAAGGCGTGATTGCTAAATGGCTAAAAGCCGTAGGCGATGTCGTTAAAAGCGGAGATATTATTGCAGAAGTAGAGACCGATAAAGCTACCATGGAATTAGAAAACTATGAAGATGGTACTTTACTATATATTGGAGCAAAAGAAGGCCAAGGAGTTATTGTAGATGGTATTATTGCTATCGTAGGTGAGCCTGGTGCTAATTTCCAATTAATTTTAGATGCGGAGGCAAGTCCTAAGGCGTCTGCCCCTGCTACAGCGGCTCCTGCACCAGCGGCACCAGCAGTCGTAGCAGTGGCTAGCGCACCCGGACCAGCTGTTACTAAAGCACCTGTTGTGGAAGAAAAATCTGCAGCGAAACCAGGTGTTGATTTAAAGGCGAGTCCATTAGCTCGTGCTTTGGCAAAAGAAAAAGGATATAACTTAAACTGGATTACAGGAACGGGAGAAGGTAGTCGTATTACAAAGGCCGATGTGGATGAATATAATCCTAGTTCAGGTGGAGCTAACGCTAATTTTACAGGTGGCGTAGAAAGCTTCGAAGATATTCCTAACAGCCAAATGCGTAAAACAATCGCGCGCCGTTTGTCTGAATCTAAATTTAGTGCGCCAGAATTCTATCTAACGATGGAAATCAATATGGACAAGGCAATGGAAGCTCGTGTAAGCATGAACGATACATTCCCTATTAAAATTTCCTTCAATGATATGGTGATAAAAGCAACAGCTTTATCATTAGCGAAGCATCCTAAAGTGAATTCGTATTGGATGGAAGATCGCATTCGTGTGAACAAACATGTACACATTGGTATGGCTGTAGCTGTTGAAGACGGTTTATTAGTCCCTGTTATTCGTTTTGCATCGGAGAAATCAATTGCACAAATTTCAGCAGAGGCTAAAGATTTAGGCGCTAAGGCTAAGAATAAATTATTGCAACCTAAAGATTGGGAAGGTAATACCTTTACTGTATCTAATTTAGGTATGTTTGGTATTGATCAATTCACCTCCATCATAAACTCCCCCGAGTCATGTATTTTAGCAGTTGGCGGAATTAAAGAGACGGTAGGTGTTAAAAATGGTCAATTCTATGCAACGAACATCATGAAATTAACTTTGACTTGTGATCATCGCGTGGTAGATGGTACGACAGGGGCTGCGTTCCTGTTAACCCTAAAACAATACCTAGAGGACCCAATCAAAATGTTTTTATAAAATTGATTCTGCAAGCCTCGAATAACATCGAGGCTTGCTTTTTTAGATATATACCCCAATGAGCACAACTACCATTCGAATTGCTGTACAAAAGTCAGGACGCTTAAGTGATGATTCTTTGAAACTTTTCAAAGAGTGCGGAATCAAATTTGAGTCCGGCAGTTCTAAGCTACGTTCGATTTCAAGCAATTTCCCGATTGAATTTTTATTCCTTCGTGATGACGATATTCCAGGTTACGTAGAAGACGGTGTAGCTGATCTAGGCGTAATCGGATTGAATGTATTAATGGAACACACTAGAAAAGTGGATATCGTAAAAGAATTAGGCTTTTCGAAGTGCCGCCTTTCTTTAGCCATTCCTCGTAGTGAAAAATATACTGATTTAAGCTATTTCGAAGGAAAAAGCATTGCGACGTCTTACCCTAATTTAACCAGTCAATTTTTACAAGCTAACGGAGTTAAGGCTGAAACGCATGAGATATCAGGTTCCGTTGAAATTGCGCCTAGCATTGGTTTAGCCGAAGCAATTTGCGATATCGTTTCTACAGGGGGTACTTTATTAAGCAATGGCTTAAAAGAGGTGGCCACGGTTTTCCAAAGTCAGGCAGTCATGATTTCAAACTCATCGTTGACTGCTGAAAAGAAAGCCCTTTTAGCCAAACTTTTATTTAGAATTGACTCCGTACAACGTGGACAAAATGCTAAATATGTCGTTTTAAATGTGCAAGAAGAGAACATACAGAAGGTTACCGCTTTATTGCCAGGAATGAAATCTCCGTCCATCTTACCCTTAGCCGAAAAGGGTTGGTTTTCTCTTCATTCCGTGATTGAAGAGAATGATTTTTGGAATATCATCGAAAACCTGCGCGATGCAGGTGCTGAAGGTATCTTAGTTTTACCAATTGAAAAAATGATTCTTTAATCATGTTCAAACAGATTCAATACCCCTCTCGATCTGAATACGCAAGCATCTGCAAAAGACCTGCTTTAGAACAAGGCACGTTAGATACGTTAATTACCGATGTATTTGCTCAAGTGAGAAAATCAGGGGATCAGGCATTACGTGATTTAACGGTTACATTCGAGAAGAGAGAAATTACAGAGATCCTATATACCGCTGAAGAAATTAGTCAAAAGGCAGCTCAAACAGATCTAGCTTTACAGAAAGCCATTGATCAAGCGTATTCGAATATTTATGCCTTTCATGAGGCGCAGAAATTAGTCACTACGAAAATAGAGATAAATCCTGGCGTATTCTGTTGGCAAAAAGCAACGGGTATAGATAAGGTAGGTATTTATATTCCTGGAGGCACCGCTCCCCTCTTTTCTACCGTTTTAATGTTAGCTATACCCGCTAGAATTGCGGGTTGTTTAGAGGTAGTACTTTGTACGCCAGCTGTTCATCCGGCCATTTTCTATGCCGCTAAATTATGTGGAGTAACTAAGATGGCAAAAATCGGTGGTTCGCAAGCCGTAGCTGCCTTAAGTCTAGGTACAGAAAGCATTCCTGCTGTTTATAAGATTTTTGGTCCTGGTAATCAATATGTAACTGCTGCTAAAATGTATGCGAATAGATTAGGTACAGCCATAGATATGCCTGCCGGTCCTTCAGAGCTAGCCGTATATGCTGATTCCACCGCAATACCTGCTTATATTGCTTCAGATCTACTTTCTCAAGCAGAACACGGAGTAGATTCTCAAGTAATATTAGTCAGCACCTCGGCTGAAATTATTTCAGAGACGATGAAAGAAATTACATCACAGTTAATTTCTCTGCCCAGAAAAGAGATGGCCGAAAAAGCCTTAGCTAATTCCAAATTTGTATTGGTAGCCAATCAAAAAGACGCCATCGACTTATTAAATGAATACGCTGCCGAACACTTAATTCTGGCCTGCGATAATGAAGAGAGTTTTTCTGATGAAATTCGAAATGCAGGTTCCATTTTCTTAGGTAATTATACCCCAGAATCAGCTGGTGATTATGCTTCTGGCACGAACCACACGCTTCCTACTAATGGATTTGCAAGAGCTTATTCCGGAGTAAACTTAGATTCATTTACGAAAAAAATAACCTTACAGTCGATTTCGAAAAAAGGGCTAGAACAACTAGGAGATACCATCATAAACATGGCAGAGGCCGAATCTCTTCAAGCACATGCAAATGCTGTTAAAGTAAGATTAAACTAAATATGAACTTCGAAGCTTTCATATTGCCACATATTTGGAACCTGAAACCTTATTCATCTGCCAGAGACGAATTTAAGGGGAAAGAGGGCGTATTTTTAGATGCAAATGAAAACCCGTTAGGATCAGGACTTTCTGAAAATTGGAATCGGTATCCCGATCCATTGCAAATAGCCATCAAAGAACAATTAGCCTATATTAAATCCTGCGATATTGATCAAATCTTCTTAGGAAATGGATCTGATGAGGCCATCGATTTAATCATGCGCATGACGTGCCGTTCAGGAGTTCATAATATCATTCTTTGCCCTCCCACCTACGGAATGTATGAGGTTAGTGCTTCGATTAATCAAATTGAGCAAAGAAAAGTTAGTCTAACAAAGGATTATCAATTAGATGTAGCTGGTATTCTTCAGTCCATTGACGAAAATACGCGCTTATTATTTATTTGTTCACCTAATAATCCGACAGGAAATAAGCTTACTAGGTCCGATATTTACACATTAATTGAATCCTTTCAATCAGGATTTATTATCATTGATGAGGCTTATATTGATTTTTCCGATGAACCTAGTTTCTTATTAGAATTAACTAAATATCCCTCCTTGATCGTTTTGCAAACACTTTCCAAAGCCTATGGACTAGCCTCCCTTCGCCTAGGCATGGCTTTCGCAAATCCTACCATAATAAGTTTACTGAATAAAATCAAACCTCCGTATAACATAGGAGGAGCTACGCAAGAAATTGTAGTGAAAGCCTTAGCGAACACTAACTTTAAGAATGAATCTGTCGATCTAATTCTAGCAGAAAGGGCCAGGTTAATAAATCGACTTTCAACCATTTCGGACGTTCTTCAAATTTATCCGTCTGATGCGAACTTTATTCTAGTGCATTTTAATAAAGCAACCGACTTATTCCAATATTTGATTGATTCTAAATTAATTACTAGAAATAGAAGTAATGTCGCTTTATGTGAAGATTCTATTCGGATAACGATTGGGATATCAGAAGAAAACGATAAATTAGTTAAACTAATCACTCAATTCTATTCAGCTTAAGATGTTGAAACGACTAAGTCTACTCTTTTTGTTTGTATGCTGCTTTTCTGAAACGAAGGCGCAAATGAAAGATTGGGCGGCAGGTTTCCGAGTAGGAGAACCAGGTGGTTTTATGATAAAGCGTTATTTACCGAGTGGAAAGAATGCAGTAGAATTTAATTTTGGGTCGTATGGAGGTCTTTGGGGCACTAATCGTTCCTATCAAGGAGGTAGCTTTCAAAACATTGGCTTTTCTATGAATGCGCTTTATTTATGGCATCGCCCTACCTTAGTCAATGCTGATTTACATTATTATTATGGTGCGGGTCCTCAATTTGTATCAAGAAGTTTATTTACAGACAATTCCCTATTCCCTGAAACAAAGCGTGGTTTAGGAGCAGCGAGTGTCGCAGGTTTAGAGTATTTTCCTATCGATGCACCTAATTTGTCATTCTTTGCAGAACTAGGCTTATATACAGAACTTTTACCGAATCCATTTTTTCTACACATTCAAGGCGGTGTAGGGGTAAAAATCAATTTTTAATGGGGATGTAGCTCAGTTGGCTAGAGCGCTTGCATGGCATGCAAGAGGTCGTCGGTTCGAGCCCGATCTTCTCCACACTTACAAACGATCTTTAAAAGATTCATATCCGAATGTTTTGAATAACTGGAATTGACCATTTTTGTCAATTTTTCCAATGCTAGGAAGATTTACCCCATTGAAAGTAGTGGTTTTTACCATAGTATAGTGAATCATATCTTCTAGAATGATTTCATCCCCCATCTGCAATTCTTTTTCAAAAGAATAATCACCGTAAAAATCACCTGCAAGACAAGTCATTCCTCCAAAACGATACGAAGGCTTTCCTGCTTCAGGATCAGAATTAGCTCCTCGTATACGAGGCTTATAGGGCATTTCCAAGGTATCTGGCATATGTGCCGCAAAAGAAACATCTAAAATAGCCACTTTAATTCCAGCTGACTCAACCATATCTAAAACGGTTGATTTAAGAAAACCAGTTTGCCAACCTACAGCTGAACCAGGCTCAAGAATAATCTGAAGGTTCGGGTATTTTACGCGAAATCTTTTTAAAAGTCCAATTAAATGCTCCACATCATAATCATCTTTAGTAATCAAATGACCACCTCCTAGATTCAACCAGGTAAGAGATGGTAATAAATCACCAAATTTTTCCTCGATTACCGTTAAGGTACGTTCCAAAACAAAAGAGTCATTTTCACATAAAGTATGCGAATGTAAACCTTCAATTCCTACAGGTAAATCACCTAGATCAGCACGTCGAATACCTAAACGAGAACCGGCTACACAAGGATTATACATTTCTGTTTCCACCTCTGCATATTCTGGATTTATACGAAGACCACAGGAGATTCCAGCCAAATGAGCCCGATCTTTAAATTGATGGTATTGATTCAAGGAATTAAAGGTGATATGACCGGCATAAGTCACGAATTCCTCCCACTCTGATTCTAAATAAGCAGGCGAATACACATGAGGTCGAACGCCCATTTCTTCAAAAGCTAAACGAGCTTCATGTAAAGAACTGGCTGTGGCTCCTGCTAAATACCGCTTAACTAAGGGGAATTCATGGTAAAAGGAGAAACCTTTTAAGGCACATATAATTTCGACACCCGCTTCTATTTGAACCTTTTTTAATAGTTCTAAGTTAGCTATCAATAAATTTTCCTCCAATACAAAACAAGGAGATGGAATCGAAGTATAAAAAGTCATCTTAATATTCGTGAGGTAATGTGATATTGTGCTGCTCGTCCCAAGGTAAACCATGAATATTTAATAATTCCATAAATGGATCTGGATTAAATTCTTCCACATTGTATACACCAGGAGCAAACCAGGTACCATCCACCATTAAGGAGGCTCCGATCATAGCCGGTACTCCAGTGGTATAGCTAACACCTTGTGCTTGTACTTCTTGATAGCAATCTGCATGATGACAGTTATTCCAAACGTAGTAAGTCACATCCTTTCCGTCTTTAATGCCCTTGATTTGACAACCAATTGACGTTTGGCCTGAATAATTTTCACCTAATGAACCAGGCTCAGGAAGAACTGCCTTTAAGAATTCTAGAGGAACAATATCCATCCCATTAAACTTAATAGGAGCTATCGAAGTCATACCTACATTTTGCAAAACTTCTAAGTGAGTCAAATAGGCTTGACCAAAAGTCATCCAAAAACGCGCTCTCTTTAGCGTGGAGAAGTTCTTTGTTAAAGACTCTAACTCTTCGTGAAATAACAAATAGGATTCCTTGGGCCCTATATTAGGGTAATCAATCGCTTTGTGGATGGACATCGGCTCAATTTCAATCCATTGTCCATTTTCCCAATATTTACCTTTCTGCGTAATCTCACGGATATTAATCTCCGGATTAAAATTCGTTGCAAAAGCTTTTCCATGATCACCTGCATTACAATCAATGATATCCAAGTAATGCATCTCATCGAAATAGTGCTTGTTCGCATAAGAAGTATAAACCCCTGTTACACCTGGGTCAAAACCACAACCTAATAAAGCCATCAAACCAGCTTTCTTAAATTTATCTTGATAAGCCCATTGCCAAGAGTACTCAAACTTAGCTTCCTCTTTAGGCTCGTAATTAGCGGTATCTAAATAGTGAACACCTGCCTCTAAACAAGCATCCATAATAGTTAGGTCTTGGTAAGGCAAAGCCACATTGATTACTAAAAATGGTTTTTCTTCCTTAAACAAGGCTACCAATTCAGGGACGTTATCTGCATCTACCTGACGAGTTCTCACTGAAGTAAGCAAACCAATGGCTGCACATTCGGCTGCGATCGCATCACATTTAGATAAAGTTCGAGAGGCTAAAACGATTTCAGAAAAAGCCGCAGGATTCATCGCACATTTCTTTACGACTACATTTCCTACACCACCTGCACCAATAATTACAATTTTTTTAGACATAGCATTTTAAAAAGAAATGCAAAAATAGCACATCAAAGGCTAAAATCCATATTAATTTTTATATGGGCGTATAATTTTGACGATCTTATCAAGCCAGAATTTTTGATAAAGTAAATCCTCCCTAACCCCATAAGTGGTACTTGCATGGATAAAACTAATGGATGGCTTATCTTTAGTAATTAGAGCTACATGATTAATAAGGCCAACTTTACCGGTAGCAAAAAACACCCAATCGCCTAACTGCACTTCATTAAGTTTAATTACATCACCAAATTTAGCTTGATCTCCAGATACTCGGGGAATTTCAAAATCATTCGATTTATAAACGGTAAATAACAAGCCAGAGCAATCCATTCCTTTTGAATCCATTCCACCAGTGCGATAAGGAACACCTTTAAACTTCTTTGCCTCTTTAATGATGCCTTTGATATCCGCAGAACTGTAATTAGAAGTAGTAGAACGATGAAAGATACGTTTTACAAAAGAACAAGAGTCTAATAATAACAGGAGAAAACCTAAATAGAGTAGTCGCTTACACATAGACTAATTCTTTAGATTCAACATAAATCAAAACACCTTCAGTCACCTGATGACCCATAGCCACTAAGGTTTGTTTATATCTATTAATTTGATCGTGATGTTCAGGCTTTTGCTTACCGGTTTTAAAATCAATCACTTGTAAATATCCTCCGATATTATTCACTCTGTCCGGCCTACTAATTTTTCCATCAGGGCATAATAAATCTACTTCCTTAAAGGCTAATTGATCTTTAGTAAAAAAACTTTGTACTGTTGTATCCTCTAATAAGGCATCCAATAAAGCTAAATCTAATGTAGATTTAGCACGTAAAGCAGGCCAGGACTCCATGTCAGGTAATTGGGCTAATAAATCATGTAATTGATTTCCTATTTCTCTTTTTTTAGAGGCAGAGGTATATAAATCAGCTTTGGCCGTATTTACTCTCAATTGAATAGTTGGAATAATGTCACCCATTTGAATTCGAACCCGCTTTTCGATCGAATTTAATTCCTTATGATCAAAAGACGGAATAAGTGCTGATTCTGAAAAAGAAAAATAGGACATCTTCCACGCTGTTTCACCAGTAAAATAAGGAACTAAAGTAGCTGATTCTATAACTGTTTGAGCGAACTCATACACTAATTTACCGACCGAATTCTCATAGGTTGAAATAGTCTTACTATGCATTTCTGGCTCTGGTACAGTCAATAAAAGATGTAAAGATTGCTTAGGGCGAGTTGTTGCTACATACAACATATTTAAAGCATCTAAAAATATCGCTTCTTTCTCCGCTTGGTTTTGAAGGGCCAAAGCAGGGAAGGCTAGTACCTCGGTCGAATTGACTCGACCATACACCTGATGCAAATGTCTTTCATCCCCCATCCATAAATCGGCAGATTCCTCCTCCCCTAGTTCGTACCAAATCTTTTCTGAATCGGCTTGAAAAGTCCAATTAACAAAAGGAACAATGACCACAGGATACTCCAAACCTTTGGCTTTATGAATGCTAGAAATCGTTACGGCATCCGCTTCATTTGAACCAGCTATGCAATAAGAATTCCTATTTTGATTGAAATGTTGTAAAAAACCCGAAACCATTTTGTCCTTCAAAAGAACATATTCGTTTATTACATCTAAAAATTTCCACAAATAATCTTGACCAGTAGCCTGATTTAATAAATCAAAAACGGAAACCAAATCATACACCCAATGTAATAGATCAGAATAGACAGGAATAACAATACCTTTTTGTGAGAAATAGTGTATAGCATTCAATAAAGCTGAATCTCCCTGCAGCGACGAGACATAGGCTAGGTTTTCTTGACTCACTTGTTCACCCTGTATTTCGGCATGTTGATAAAGTAGTTCATATAAATAAAGATTCTCTTTCGGATTCTCATACAGAGCTAAAAAAGAAAGCAGAAAACCCACAACGGGTGAATAATGAACTAATAAAGAATCAGACGAAATAACCGGGATACCCTTTTCTTTTAATCGCAAAGCTATATAACGAGAATGCTTATTTTTTCTAGTTAATACAGCCAAGTCCTTATATCTAAATCCTATCCTTCTGTTGTGCTCGATTAAATTCAATACCTGCTCAAACATGAATTCATTCTCTGGCTCCGTAAAACCGAATGTCTCTTTTGATTTATGATAAACCAATAGATCCACTTTACCACTAAATTTCGAAGCAGCTACCTTCGCATTTTGTTTCAAATTCTGACCATACAAAGGTGTTATTAATGGACATAAAGAAAGTACCGTTTGATTCTCTGTTAACGAATGATAAAAAGAATTATTAAATTCCACAACCTCCGCTGCGCTTCGGTAATTATCACGTAAAGCCTTAGGCCCTACTTGATTCAACAAATAATCAAAACGTTGTTCATCTAAAGAATCTTCCGTAAAATGACTAGAAACTAGAGTGGGGTCTTGAGTAGCTAAAGAGGCTATAAGACTAACTTCACCGCCTCGAAACTTATATATAGACTGCTTTACATCCCCTACCAATAAACTACGCTTACCAATAGAAGTAGCATTTTCAATCAGAGGCATAAAATTCTTCCATTGTAAAATGGACGTATCTTGAAACTCATCTATGAAAATATGAAAATAACGATCCCCTAGTTTTTCATAGATAAAAGGGATGGGGTCATTAGAAATAATCTCATACACACGTTTAGAAAATTCTGATATAGGAATAGCGGAATTTTCTTGTTGATACAAACGCATTTCACGTTGAATCAAATTAAGTAAGGCTATTTTTTTCAAGTCCTTCAAAACCCAATGAAGAAAGCGATGACGCTTACTATGTAATTCTTGCAGATCCAAAAATTGGGATCCTAAATTTAATAATTCGGAGGAGTAAGTTTCAATTAAAGCCTTTTCGCTGGTAGAGGCTTTAGAAGAAGTCCACGTATTATTTTCAATAGCGGAACGCAAGTAAGCATAGGGTTTATCTGCGATTTCTGGCTTAGCATAGACCGATTTCATGATACCTATAGGACCTTTAGCGCCTTGAAAATACATCGAATCTTCTAATCCAATGGTTGAAATGATTTCCAAAAAAGAAGACGCAATCGCTTTCACCTCTACAACCATTTGGTCCATGGTATCACGTAATTGATGTTCTAAACGTAAGAAATCACTAGTGTGAAAAGGAGCTAATTGTGGTTCAATAGCTAAAAACTTTTCTTCTAAGGTGATCTTTAAAAAGGAATGAAGACTATCGCGCATGCGATTCCAATTTCGACCTTCCGCTATTTCTTGATTAGCAAAAGATAAAATCAATTCACTTAATTCTTGATCACCTGTACTATTAACTTGCTCTAATAGTTGATTTATTAATTCGTGAATGAGCCCATTCGAATCCAATAATACTTCATATTGAGTAGGTAAATTTAATTCATCCACAAACGATGCACTTAGCCGCTGGACAAAGGAATCAATGGTCATAACGGAGAATAATCCGTAATCCTGTAAGATTTGCTGTAAGGTAGTCGATGCCCGAGATGCTAAATCGTCCTTGCTTAAATGAATGCCGTCTTCTGCTAATTCCGTCTGAACTTTTTCTAAAATAGCGATAAATTGAGGTTGGTCTGAAGCAGATGTATGTTCAAAGTTGGGATAATCTGCTAAACCTGCTAAAAAATGCAAAATTCTTTGACGCATTTCTTCCGCTGCTTTAATGGTAAAAGTGACAGCTAAAATACGTCGGAAATATCCTTTCATTTCTACCTCACAGAGCGCCATTTTGATATACTCAATGGTTAAGGTATAGGTTTTACCTGATCCAGCTGAGGCTGAAAAGAGGGTAATTTGTTGAGGTTTCATTCAAATATTATTATGAATGCAAGATAAAATAAAAATAGGATTAATTCGGTATGCTTTTATTTCACTATCTTTGTTTCCCGTAACCAAATCAACAATTCTTTCAATGTCTGGTAAAGGGAATCCCAAGAAATCTAAGTTCATTTTTGTTACGGGTGGTGTAACAAGCTCGTTAGGAAAAGGCATCATTGCCTCGTCTTTAGCGAAGCTACTTCAAGCGCGAGGTCTAACCTGTACAATCCAAAAGTTTGACCCTTATATCAATATTGATCCAGGTACACTGAATCCTTACGAACATGGCGAATGCTATGTAACGAGCGATGGAGCAGAAACCGATCTTGACTTAGGCCATTATGAGCGTTTTTTAAATACGCCTACGAGTCAAGCGAATAATATTACTACAGGTCGTATTTATCATAATGTGATTACAAAGGAGCGTCGTGGTGATTATTTGGGAAAAACCGTCCAAGTAGTTCCTCACATTACCGATGAAATTAAACGTAATATTTTAATTCTAGGTGAATCAGGTAAATATGATATCGTCATTACGGAGATCGGTGGATGTGTAGGTGATATAGAATCCCTTCCCTTTATCGAGGCAGCACGCCAATTAAAATGGGATTTAGGGGAGAAAAACACGCTATTTATACATTTGACCTTAATTCCCTATTTAGCTTCTGCAGGGGAATTAAAAACAAAGCCTACTCAACATAGCGTAAAGCAATTGTCAGAATCAGGAATTCAGCCTGATATCTTAGTTTGCCGTACAGAACATCCGATTCCTCAAGAAATGAAGAAGAAAATCGGATTATTTTGTAACGTTTCTGAAGCTGATGTTATCGAAGCACGCGATGCTTCTACTATCTATCAAGTTCCTCTTTTAATGCAGAATGAACGTTTAGATAGTCGTGTATTATATAAATTAGATATCTATAACGATAAGGAGGCTAACCTAAAGAACTGGACTAACTTCTTAACGAAACTGCAGAATCCGAAGTTTGAAATTAATGTGGGTTTGATTGGGAAATACGTAGAATTAAAAGATTCGTATAAATCAATCGCCGAGTCCTTTATTCATGCCGGAGCTGCTAATGATATAAAAGTCAACTTACAATGGATCTCATCCGAAACAATGGATGCGGAAAATGTATCTGAGACTTTGGCGGGATTAGATGGTATTTTAGTGGCGCCGGGTTTTGGCGAAAGAGGAATTCAGGGTAAAATTAATGCAGTGAAATATGCTCGGGAAAACAAAATACCTTTCTTAGGTATTTGCCTAGGTATGCAATGTGCTGTGATTGAATTTGCTCGAAATGTGATGGGTCTAACAGAAGCTCATTCGTTTGAGATGAATCCAGACAGTCCAGATCCCGTGATTAACTTAATGTTAGAACAAAAAGAAGTCTCTGAAAAAGGCGGTACGATGCGTTTAGGTTCTTATCCTTGTAAGATTGAAAAGGGAACTTTGGCCTATAAAATATATGGTAAATCAGCTATTCAAGAACGACATAGACATCGCTATGAATTTAATAATGACTATCTAGAGCGTTTCCACAAAGCTGGTTTAATTACTTCAGGAATAAACCCTGATTCTAATTTAGTAGAAATAGTAGAAATCGAGAATCATCCTTTCTTCGTGGGAGTTCAATTTCACCCAGAATATAAATCGACGGTAGAAAGTCCTGCTCCCCTATTTGTACAATTTGTTAAAGCAGCTCACCAACACGCTGTTCCATTCATCAAAAATTCAAAATAAACAATCATGGATAGAAATTCCATCACGGGTATCGTATTAATAATGGGTATGCTCTTAGGCTACCAATATTTCTTTGCCCCTAAAGAAGTTCCAGTCGTAAAAGCGAAAGCGCTAACACAAAAGGCAAGCGTTGCAGCCATAAAAGATTCCGCTCAAGTGGTAGCCATCGATAGTTCGTCAAAACCAGAGCAGGTATTTACGCTGGAAAACAAAGATATTGTTGTTAAAATATCTTCTAAAGGTGCTAAACTAGTTTCGGTTCAATTAAAGAACTACAAAAGCTTTGCTACTTTCAATGCAGGTAAAAAAGACGGATTGTTTTTATATAATGCTGCGAGTGATGAATTCTCTATCGAATTACCTACCAGTGCCGGAAAAATAAAAGTATCTACTCTTGATTTTGCAGGTATTCAAACCGGGAATAAAGTAGAATTCGTCAGCACTTTAACCAATGGACAGTCCATAAAATCGAGCTATAACCTCCCAGAAGAGGGTTTTTTAGTGGATTATCAATTAGATGCTAAATCTGTCAGCATCACAGGAGGTGATTATTTTATTCATTGGAAAGAACAAGTTCACCAAACAGAGAAAGACATCACGGAAGAACGCAAGGCCACAATCAATTATTTGCTGACGGAAGATGAAGAATTTGATTATCTATCGGAGAACACGAGTTCTGTGACGAGTGAAAATTTAGACAAGAGCACTAAATGGATCAGTTTTAAAAAGAAGTACTTCTTATCAGGTATCATTCCACAAGGATTTACTTTCAAATCTGCCGCCTTAACTGCTACGCCTAATTTGACTGATAGCCTTAATATCAAAACACTAGACGCACAAATAATCGCATCAGCGCAAGATCTATCTGCTGGTAAATCATCTTTTCAATTCTATTTTGGCCCGAATGATTATGAGATCGTCAATAAAGTAGAGACACCCGAGTTTGGCAAAAATGTTAAACTAAGTTATGATTTTCTATTGCCGATTACGAAATATATCTTTCTTCCCTTATTTGGTTTCTTAGAAAGTCTTTTCAGCAATTACGGTTTATTAATTATTGTTTTAGTATTAATTATCAAAACAGCCTTATTGCCATTGACTTATAAATCATACGTTTCCATGGCTAAGACGCGTATTTTAGCACCCGAAATTGCTGCTATTAAAGAGAAAATCGGAGACGACGCCGCGCGTGTTCAACAAGAAACGATGAAGTTATATGGCGAGGTAGGCGTTAACCCATTAAGTGGTTGTATTCCTGTTCTTGCGACGATGCCAGTCTTAATGGCTGTGTTTATGTTATTCCCTAATTTGATCAATCTACGTCAAGAATCATTCTTATGGGCAAATGACTTATCTACCTATGATTCATTTATCACCTTACCATTTGCGATTCCATTTTATGGATCTCATGTCAGTTTATATTGTTTATTGATGACTGTATCACAATTAGCTTACGGTTATTATAATAATCAAATTACCCCAGATCAACCGGGACAGCCAATCAACATGAAAATGATGGCCTATATAACTCCGGTTATCTTCATGTTCGTCATGAACTCCTTCCCTGCTGGCCTTAGTTTCTACTATTTTGTGTCCAACTTAGTAACGATTGGACAACAGTTAGCGATTCGCAAGTTTGTGAATGAGGATAAGATCAAATCCTTGCTAGATGCTAATCGTTTAAAAATAGCCGCTGGTGGAGGTCCTAAAAAATCCAAGTTCTCTCAATACCTTCAAACACAATTGAAGACAATGGAAGAGCAACAAAAAGCAGCACCTAAAAATCCTAATAAGAAAAAATAAGATGAATACCTTAAGTTCAGCGTATTTTGAAAGAGCCAAAGAATTAATACCTGGTGGGGTTAATTCACCTGTTCGGGCCTTTAAATCCGTTGGGGGTAATCCTGTATTTATTAAATCGGCTAAAGGCGCATACCTACATGATGTAGACGGCAATTCGTATGTTGATCTGATCGGTTCTTGGGGGCCGATGCTATTTGGACATGCACATCCAGTCATTGAAGAAGCATTACGCAACGCATTAGGAAATGGATTTTCTTTTGGGGCTCCTACTTTAAATGAAGTATTAATTGCTGAAAAAATTACTTCTATGATACCTTCCGTTCATAAGGTTCGATTAGTAAATTCAGGAACTGAGGCGACCATGGCAGCTATACGTTTAGCCAGAGCCTATACAAAACGAGATAAGATCATCAAATTTGAAGGATGTTATCACGGACATGCGGATTCTTTCTTAATAGCGGCAGGATCAGGAGTAGCTACCTTAGGTACACCGGATAGTCCTGGGGTGACTGTTTCTACTGCCCGCGATACCTTAACCGCCGTATATAATAATCTTGAAAGCTTAGAGAACCTATTAAAAGCAAATCCGACAGAAGTATCAGCTGTCATAGTAGAGCCGGTTGTAGGTAATATGGGTTTAGTTATTCCCAAAGAAGGTTATTTAGCAGGCGTTAAAAAATTGTGTCAACAATACGGAGCCCTACTTATTTTTGATGAAGTAATGACTGGTTTCCGTCTTTCAGCTAGTGGACACCAAGGATTATCCGGCATTCAACCTGATTTAACCACATTAGGTAAAATTATAGGTGGGGGACTTCCGGTGGGAGCCTATGGTGGAAGAGCAGAAATCATGGATATGATTGCTCCTGCTGGCCCAGTATACCAGGCAGGAACCTTATCAGGCAATCCTTTAGCGACTACGGCAGGTTTAGCCATGTTAAACTTAATAACCGATAATCCCGAAACATATTCCACTTTAGCTTCAAGAGGATTAGCTTTAAAGCAAGCATTAGCATCTGATCTAAAGGAATTAGGGCTAAACTATACGATTAACCAAATTGGATCCATGTTTACTTTATTCTTCACAGATAAAGAAGTGAATAATTTCGACGACGCTAAAACATCTGATACGGCCTTATTTGGTAAGTATTTTAAGGGAATGTTATCCAAAGGGATTTACCTTCCTCCCTCGCAATATGAATCATGGTTCCTATCAACCGCTTTAGGGGACTCAGAATACGATCAAATCATCACAGCTAGCAAAGCAACACTTCGTTCCTTATAACATGAAAACTCCGGCCTACAGCCTGATTATTCCCGTTTATAACCGTCCTGCGGAATTAGATGAACTATTAGCCTGTATCCAAACGCTAGAATTCAAAGATTTTGAAGTTATTGTGATTGAGGATGGATCCACCGACGATTCAGCTTCCATTGTAGAAAAGTATGAAAAATCATTTTCCCTTGCCTATTATGTGAAAGAGAATGGTGGCCAAGGTTTTGCAAGAAACTATGCATTTGAAAGAGCTACAGGAGATTATTTTATCATATTAGATTCAGATGCACTTTTAGAACCAAGCTATTTAAGCGAAGTGGACAAGGCGGTTAAAGCAGAAAATCTAGATTTATTTGGTGGACCAGATCAAGATCATCCCAGCTTCAGCCCCATCCAAAAAGCCATCAGCTATTCGATGACCTCCTTCTTTACCACAGGTGGCATTCGAGGAAAAGAAAAAAACATAGGTGGACAATTTCATCCGAGAAGTTTCAATATGGGAATCTCTAGGAAGGTCTACGAGGCTACTGGTGGATTTAAAATAACCCGAATGGGCGAAGACATTGAATTTAGTATTCGGTGTATCTCGTTAGGCTTTAAATCAGGATTAATTCCTACAGCTTTTATTTACCATAAGAGGAAAACTGATTTTAAGCAATTTTACAATCAATTGCATTTCTTCGGACGTGCTCGCATTAATATTAGTCGATTCTTCCCTAAAGAATTGAAAGCGGTACACTTCTTCCCTTTTCTCTTCTTCTGTTACTATGTGGTCACTGCATTTGCGCTTGTAGCCTTTCCACTTTACGGACTAATTCTTTTATCGGGAATAATAGCGTACAGCTTGCTTATCTTTATTGCTGCGCTGTTTAGCACTAAAAACCTCAAGATTGCCATCCTTTCCATCTTTGCCGCCAATATTCAACTAGTTGCGTATGGTAAAGGATTCGCTGAAGAAGGAGTAAAGAAAATCCTTAATAATACAGCTGCTTAGACAAGTAGTTTTGGACATAATCATTTACTCCATCTTCCAAACTAGTAAATTCTTTCTTATATCCGATAGAACGTAGTTTAGCCATATTGGCTTCCGTAAAATACTGGTACTTATCCCGAATATCAATCGGCGTGTCAATGTATTCGATACTAGGAGTTAAACCCAAAGCCCTAAAAGTCGCCTTTCCTAAATCATTAAATGATCTTGCCTTACCTGTACCTAAATTATAAATACCGGAATTCTTCCGATGCTCCATTAAATAAACACAAACATCAATCAAATCTTTTACATAAATAAAATCACGCATCTGTTCCCCATCTGCATAATCATCCCGATGCGATTTAAAAAGTTTTAAAGAGCCTTTAGATTGTATTTGATGATATGCATGCCAAATAACGGACGCCATACGACCTTTATGATATTCATTCGGTCCATAGACATTAAAGAATTTTAAACCTGCAAAGAAGAAAGGTTTCTTTGATTGGGCAATCGCCCATTTATCGAAATCGTTTTTTGAATCACCATAAGGATTCAACGGTTTCAAATTCGAAAGGGTAGATTCGTTATCATCATATCCGAATTCTCCTAAACCATAGGTAGCAGCTGAACTAGCATAAACTAAAGGGATTTGATAGTTTACACAGGCCTCCCATACCTTCTTAGAATAATCTAAATTAAGCGCATCGAAAATGGTTGTATCAAATTCAGTGGTGTCCGTTCGCGCTCCAATGTGAAAAAAGAATTCGACTTCCTTATTGTTCTTCTCTAACCAGGTAAACAAATCCTTCCGATCAACCTGCTCCATTATAGCCTTATTCGCTAAATTCAAATTCTTTTCAGTAGACGAGAAATCATCCACCGCAATGATATACCTGAATTTTAACTCATTTAATTTTTGAATCAAACAACTACCAATAAAGCCTGCGGCACCTGTAACTATGATCATATAAGAAGTATTTAAAAAACAAATTTACACAGATTCCCGGAAGGTTTATTAACTTTGTACAATTATTGGAACTCTGCTATTGTTTTCCCAGAGTCCCTTCACAAAAACTGAAAACAATGGTATACGTCATCCGAAAGGAACATTTTAACGCGGCACATCGCCTATTCAATCCAGCCTGGACAGAAGAGAGAAATCAAGAAGTTTTTGGCCCTTGTGCTAATAATAACTGGCATGGTCACAATTTTGAATTAATTGTGACTGTAAAAGGCATACCTGATCCAGACACTGGATTTTCGTATGATTTAAAGCAATTAGGGGATTTGATTAAAACGGAAATTATTGATAAAGTCGATCATAAAAACCTTAATTTGGATGTAGACTTTATGGAGGGCAAATTAGCTAGCTGTGAGATTCTTGTGATGGAATTTTGGAAGATTTTAGCTCCTAAAATATTGGCTACTTCTAAATCTGCCACGTTACACAAAATTCATTTAATAGAAACCAACAAGAATTCTGTCGAATACTTCGGAGAAAACTAATGAAATACTTCATCCTTGCAGGAGAAAAATCGGGCGATCTTCATGGATCTAATCTTATCTCAGAAATTAAACAACTGGATAAGGAGGCCGTCATTCAAGCCTGGGGTGGAGATTCTATGTCAAAACAAGGCGCTGACATCCTCGTTCATCATAATCAATTAGCGATTATGGGTATACTGGGAGTCATTCAGAATTTACAGCGCTTAAAAGGATTATTCAAAACCTTTGCAAAACAGATTGACTCCTTTCAACCAGATGCCGTCATATTTATCGATTATGGTGGATTTAATCTGAAGGCAGCTAAAATCGCGAAGAAGAAAGGCTTTCAAACACATTTTTATATTGCACCTAAAGTTTGGGCTTGGAATAAAGGGCGAGTGGATGAATTAAAGAAATGGATCGATCATTTATATGTCATTTTCCCATTTGAATTAAAGCTCTTCCGCCAGGCAGGAATATCCACAGAATATGTAGGAAATCCTCTTCAAGATTCCATTCAGGCATTTAAACCGAATGCGACATTTTCCTTAAAGGGAAAAAAATATATCGCCTTATTAGCCGGAAGTCGTAAACAGGAAATTAAGACAGCCTTACCTTTATTTGAATCTTTAGCTGAGGCTAATCCAGACCTCACCTTTGTTATTGCAGGTCTATCAGAATTGAAGGAATTATATCAAACACGTATTCCTGTCATATTTGACCAGACCTATGATATCGTACAACAGGCGGATATAGCTATTGTCACATCGGGTACGGCTACACTAGAAACAGCTTTATTGAATACCCCTCAGATAGTGGTTTATAAGACGGATTGGGTGTTTTATTCTTTGGCCAAAATCTTTATTCAAATCAAGTATATCTCACTCGTTAATATCATCTTAGATAAATTAACGGTGCCTGAACTAATTCAAGCTAAGTTCTCTGTAGAGCACATGACAGCTTGGCTACGTGAGCTTTTAACGAAAGGGACCAAGTACCAGCAGCAAAAAGAAGATTACAAACAGCTGCAAAAATTAGTAGGTGAAGCTGGGGCTTCTAAGAAGACGGCATCATTAATTTATTCAGCGGCGTCTGCTGCTAAATAATTCTTAATCCAAGATTTTTGAACGCCAGGTATAGATTGATAATAGCGAGCTATATCTAACTTATCTTTTTGAAAATCCCCTGTGGTATAAAAAGGTTCTCTGATTTTAATTTCTTTGTTGACAAAATCAAAACCTATCATAATTAACGGAACTTTTGCCCCATCTGCAATATAATAAAAACCCGTTTTTAATTCTTGTACATCTTTCCGTGTGCCTTCTGGAGCTAATACTGCATAGAAAGATTCTTCCGCATTATAAATATCAACTATCGCATCTACTAGATTAGATTTTGTGCCTCTATTAACCGGATAACCACCTAGCCACATAAAAATGCCACCGAAAGGACCATCAAATAATTCCTTTTTCCCCCAAAATAAAATCGGAATTTTTAATAAGGATCTAGCTCCCAAGCCTATCGGAAAATCTGCCCATGTAGCATGCGGACAAACGATAACCAAGGCTTTCTTTAATTCTCTAGGGACCTCTCCTACCAGCTTCCAACCGGCTAATTTAAATAATACATCAAAAATGGGGCTACTAATTAACATATCGATTAATAATTTGTTGAATTTGGTGTAAGTCTTTGCTTGGATCCACTAAAAAAGAAGGAATGCCTAAAAGATTAGCTGAATTAATATTAGCAACATTATCATCAAAAAACAATGCATCCGATGCATTCAATAAATTTTCTTCTAAGACTTGTTGATAAATTAAGGGATTAGGTTTCACTAAGCCCATTTCAAAAGAATAATAGACACGATCAAATAAACTAAATAAATTTTGACCTTCGGGACCGAGTTTTACCTGCGTGAATCTTTTTACATGAATCGAACTCGTATTACTCAATAAGTATAATTGAAAAGAAGATGTAAGGGACTCAACCCAATCATAAACTCCTTGATGAAAATCCAATAACAAAGCCGAAAATGCCTCATCAAACTCTAGATCAGTACAATTCAGAGATAAATGTTCGCATAAAAAAGCTCTAAATTCTTCATCCGATTGTAAGCCTGACTCATAAGGAACCCACAATTGATTTTCTAGAATTTTTTTTTCAATTTCGACCGCGCTTAAAGACGAATGTGCAGCAAAGGCCTCATAGGTAAGACCTAAATCGATAGGCAATAAGACATTACCTAAATCAAAAATAATAGCCTTCGCCATCTTATTCGATTACCTGTCCCATAGCACCGAACTTATCAATGCGTTGAGTAATACGCGTTGCAGGATCAAGCGCACTTAAAATAGCTAACTCCTTCTTAATTACCGCTTTTAAAGTCGCGGCAGCTGCTTCTGGAGCAAGGTGTGCGCCACCCAAAGGCTCAGGAATAATTCCATCAATTAATTTATTAGCTAACATATCATTAGCCGTTAATTTTAAAGCTTCAGCAGCTTGCTCCTTATAATTCCAACTTCTCCACAAAATAGAGGAGCATGATTCAGGAGAAATAACAGAATACCACGTATTCTCCATCATAAGCACCCGATCACCTACCGCTATTCCTAAAGCCCCACCTGAAGCTCCTTCTCCTATAATGACACAGATTACAGGAACTTTTAACATAAACATATCGCGTATGTTGCGTGCAATTGCTTCCCCCTGACCTCTTTCCTCCGCCTCTAAGCCTGGAAAAGCACCTGGAGTATCAATTAAACACACGATCGGCTTATTGAACTTCTCCGCCATCTTCATCAAGCGAAGCGCCTTGCGATAACCTTCTGGATTAGGCATACCAAAATTACGGTACTGACGATCCTTCGTATTACGACCTTTTTGCTGTCCAATAAACATCACGGAAAATTCTCCATCAATACTCCCAAAACCACCTACCATGGCTTTATCATCCTTCACATTACGATCGCCATGAAGTTCAATAAACTCATCACATAAATGCTCTATATAATCAAACGTATAAGGACGATCCGGGTGTCTTGATAATTGAACACGTTGCCACCGCGTTAAATTTAAAAATGTTTCCTTTTTCAATTCTAAAATCTTATCTGTCAAAGAGGCTACAGTAGCCGTCACATCGACATTATTATCTAGTGCAAGCTTACGCATCTCAATCAATTTATCTTCTAACTCAGCGATAGGCTTCTCAAATTCCAATAATGTTCTCATAAAGGGTAAATTTTGATACAAAAATAAAATTAAAGCTCGAAAGTCTCTTCCTTTTGAGGCAAAATAACGTCATTAAATCCCAATCGATTTAATAGCGAAGAAAATTCAAGCATACTTTCCTCTTCTCCGTGCGATAAAAACACTTTCTTTAACTTCGTCGGCTTTTGCTGCTTCACGAAATCTAATAGACCTGTTTGATCAGCATGGCCAGAGAATACGTCAATTTTACGAATTTGGGCATTTACCTTATACTCACGATCTTTAACTACAATCATATCAGCTCCAGCTAATAATTGACGACCTAAGGTCCCTTCAGCTGAATAACCAATTAATAAAATGGTAGCATAAGAATTCGAAATATTATCAGCAATATGTTGCTCAACACGACCCCCAGAAATCATTCCAGAAGAAGAAAGGATAATACAGGGTTCGCGGTAATCACGAATGGCCCTACTTTCCTTTTCTGTTTGAAGGAATATCAAATTATCCACATCAAATAACTCCTCATTTTCTTTATGAAATTCACGAGCCTCTGGATTTAAGTAGGATAAATATTTAGAATAGATCTTAGTAGAACTGCGGCCCATCGGGCTATCCGTAAATACGCGAACAGCTGGAAAATTACGCTCTTCGATTAATTTATTCAAGGTATATAATACAGCCTGTGTTCGACCTACAGAGAAAGCCGGAATAATTAATCGGCCTGGGCGATCGATACATGTCTCTTTTATCACTTTTCCCAAAGCATCCATCGGACTATCTTTATCCGCATGAATACGATTCCCATAAGTGGTTTCGCAAATCAAATAATCCACTTCAGGAAAAGGCTGAGGGTCAATATGCAAAGGATAATTCGCACGACCAATATCTCCACTAAATCCAATTTTCTTCGTCTCCCCCTTCTCCGTAACCGAAATAAGGACATGCGCGGCACCTAATAAGTGCCCTGCTGGAACAAAGGTTATTTCTAAACCGGGGAATACAATAAATCTACGATTGAACTGAAGAGTTACAAAATTCTCCAGCGCATTCTCCACATCTTTTTGAAGATATAAATCGCCCTTTCGCAAAAGGCGATCCATCTGCTTGTTCTTTTTACGACTTTCCCCTTGCGCAGCGCGTAAACGGCGTAAATGGAGACTAGCTGAATCCATTAACAATAACTCTGATAAATCAGCAGTGGGTGGAGTACACAAAATTTGACCTTCATAGCCCTCCCGATAAAGCATCGGAATATTGCCAGAGTGATCAATGTGTGCATGTGTAAGAATCACCAAGTTAATTAGTGATGCATCAAAGGAAAAAAAAGATTTTTGCTCCACGGGCTCATCGAAGTCGATTTTACGCTCCATGTCCGTTCCACAATCGATTAATATTTGATAGCCGTCGTCCAATATTAACAGAAACATACTTCCTGTTACCTGTCTAGCGGCTCCTAAAAAGGATAATTGCATAGAAAAAAGAAAATAGGGGCTGCAAGAGCCCCTTTTACCTTACAAAAATAAGAGTATTTTCTTAGAAATTAGTTGACAGCAGAGAATTCCGCTTGAATTTTGTCTAATTCGTCTTTCGTATTTAATCGATCAGATAGTAAAGTACGGTAGCGGAAAGTAACAGACTCTCCTTTTTTCAAAGTTAAATTACGTTCATCCTTTCCATTACTAAACACCTTAGCTCCTAATGGATTCACTGCAAACAAACCATAGCCACGAGCATGCCAATAGCTTGGATAAGATACATTAGATGGATGGTCAAAAATAGTCACTGAAATAGGGTGATTGTCCATTTCTCCGTGCAAATTCATCCATTTAGCGCGTGTGCTCCAAACAGCCTCTCCCTTCACTCCTTCTGAGCTCAAATAATCGCCACTCACGCCCGTATTATCCATCACGGGAACCTTCGTCTCCACTCCGTGCGCATCGGTAAATACATCCGGCTTATTAGAAGGAATTTCTAATTGACGTGCGACACGGATAGCGAACATTCCATCTTTCACATCTTTGAATAAAACTTGATCCGCTACAGCCGTTAATGTAGTGATGCGATCTACCGTTCTTGAATCTGCCGTACCTGAAAATACATAAGTCGTCTTTTCTAATAAGACTTTTTGGCCTTTACCATCATTATCAATCCAGTCAGCAGAAACCACTAGCAAACCTTTCTTCGCATCTTGCTTTACAATCGAAGAGTGAACGATCGTTCCCATCTTATGCGTTTGTAAAGAGGCGATAATATTAGTTGAGTTGTTCCAATAATCAAATCCATTCACGTCCTCATAATTTAACCACATGCCTACATGATGCGGATGATCTACACGCTCACCAGCCCGAGGAGCCATCGGATAACCACGCGTGATGGTCGTGCCTTGGGCAGAAATTAAAGGAAATAAAACCGCTTTCTTTAATACATTTTCTCCTGGGAAGAAATACGACGTAAACGGCTTTCCTCCTACGGAAACATCGACAGACGTTTTATCATTCTTAAATGAAACAGGAAGATTTTGAGCTATCGAGCTAAATCCAACAAGTCCTAAACATAAGGTTAATATCTTTTTCATAGTGCTTATTAAATAAAATTCCGAAGGCCAATTGACCTTCGGAATTTAAGTTAAGAAATCAAATTCTAACTAGTAACCTGGATTTTGAGGAAAACTGCTAGAAGTACCTTCAGCTCTGTCAATTTGTAATTGAGGAATAGGTCTCAATATATGATGTGCTTTAATAGATCCTGCAGCTTGTGGATTGTGAAGTTTGACACGCTCAACTAAGTTACCCCAACGGGCTAAATCGAACCAGCGAGATTGCTCACCTAACATTTCACGCTCACGCTCATCCATAACAAAATTTACATTTAAGTCACCAGCAGTAATTAACATTGCAGACTCTTTTCCTGGCCATGCCGCACGTTTGCGAACTATGTTATAGCTAGTAGCCGCATCCGCAGTAGCACCAGAGAAAAATTGCGCCTCAGCTAACATCAAATAAGTATCAGCTAAACGGAATGCGATAAAATCACGTCCACCTTCAAACTGAGTACGATCCACACGACCACCATCAAAATGCTTATTGATAGCTAAGAAAATACGCTCATCGTAACGTGACGGAATAAGTACTTGGTATTTCTTTTTAGCTCTTTCCTCTAAAGACATTTCAACTCCTGGTAAAAAGATAGCCGTATCACCTAGCACATACGTAACTGTCTTCTTCGATAAGTCGAAGCTTGTATTGTAAGTACCTGGCTTATTTGACAAATAAGTATCTTTAAACGTTTTTTTGTAACGACTATCATTTTCTCTGTCTTTAAATAAAACATCGAGCGTATATTTAGTAGGCATATAACGCTTAAATGGACGACCATTTTCTGTATCACGTTGCATACCCGGTAAAACATCATACTCCATACCAAAAAATACGTGCGCATTGTTACCACCAGCATTTGTTAATGGATCACGGGTATATTGAACTGACCATATAACTTCACCATTTGCTTCATTTCCTTGTTTATGAACATCGGCAAAGTTTGGCAACAAGGAGATTCCATAATTCGAAATAACATTTTTAAAGCTTACAATTGCCTTAGCATAATCATCCCCTGCTTTAGCAGAAGAAGTAGCCTTAGTTAAATAAACACGACCTAATAAGTGTTCTGCACCAGCACGCGTGATACGTCCATAATCAACCGATCTTGACTTATTTTCCAAATCTGGCAAAGCGTCTGTTAAATCTTTAATGATTTGCGCATATTGCTCAGCAACAGTGCTACGCTTAACAACTTTCGTGGGAGCTAACGTCTCCGTCAATCGCAAATCTACACCACCAAATAATTGAGTGAATATAAAATAGTGATGCGCACGAATAAATTTAGCTTCAGCGATACGCTGCTTCTTAACGGGTTCTGCTAAACCGGTCACGTTAGGTGCACGTTCAATAATAGCATTACACGTATTAATACCTTGGTAGAAATCATTCCATACTTCCGCCACTTGACCATTTCTTGTATCAAAATCAGTCGTATACGTATTCATGAATTTCCAACTACCATCCGCACCATTCTGGTATGAATCAGTACCAAATACCGTCAAATTCATTCCACGCTCAGTACCATACCATGAACGCATGGATGAATAAGCAGCACTAGTTGCATCATTTAATCCTTTCGCCGTATTGATATAATCATTACCAATACGCGAAACAACATTTTCTGTTAACAAATCATTGCATGATTGAGTACCCAAAGCAACTACTCCAATCAAACCAATATTTGCTAAAAAACTTAATTTTCTAAAAATTTGAAAGCTTTTCATATCTATAAATTTAATTAATTTGATTAAAATTTAAGGTTTACACCGAATGTAGTCACACTTGTTGCTGGTGATACGTTCGTATTAACCTCACCACCACCTACACCTTGCTCACCGTCCACAAATGTTTCAGGATCTATACCCTTGTATTTTTGACGATATTCAGCCAAAATCAATGGTTGTTGAATACTTGCAAAAACACGAATGCTCGACATCTTCAACTTTTTAGCCACATTGTCCGGAAGATTATAACCAATATTGATGTTGCGAATTTTAAAGAATGAACCTTCAAAATAAGTTAACGAACTACCATTCTTAGGGAATTCCTGCGTAACAACTGGCTGAGGGAATTCATTCGTTGGGTTATTAGGTGTCCAATAGTTCAGGTTTAGGTTATTATAACGACCAGCTAACTGATTCACGTTATCATGAAAACGGCTACGAATTAACTGCCCTACACGAGCAAAAACAAAGAACGAAAGATCGAACCCTTTGTAAGTGAAACGGTTCGTTAAACCAGCTGTGAAAGCCGGCACTGCTGAACCTAAGATCTGACGGTCATCCGCATTAATCTTACCATCACCATTAAAGTCTTCAATTCTAATTTGGCCCACTTTATCACCAAATGCCTTTGCAGCATCTGCCTCATTAGTTTGCCAAATTCCGATTTTTTTATAGTCAAAGAAAACGCTAAGCGGCTGACCAATAAAACGACCTGCACCAACATCATCAACTTTACCATTCGCAAGAGAAATAATTGATTCTCTATTGCGGTTGAAAATAAAATCTGATGTCCATTGGAATCCACCACGATCCACATTAACTGTATTTATAGTTAATTCGATACCTGTGTTTTGAGTCTCACCTACGTTCGTTGTAAATCCACCAAAACCAATAGAGGTAGGAAGTGGCTGTGGAGCTAGCAAATTCGTTGTATTTGTTACGTAATATTCAGCAGAACCAGAAATTTTACCTCGGAAGAAACTAAAATCTAAACCAACATTGGATGTGGTAGATGTTTCCCAACGCAATTCTGGATTACCAATTGTATTAGGACGATATCCATAAGCTGCCGTATTGTCCCAAGCATAAGCCGTACGACCTAACAAGGCTTGTGTTTGGTATGGATTAATCGCCTGATTACCGATAGCTCCCCACGAAGCACGTAACTTCATTTGATCAATGGCAGAAATATTCTTAATAAATGGTTCTTCAGACAAATTCCATCCTAAAGCGAATGAAGGGAAAATACCGAATTTAGTATTCGCACCGAAACGAGATGAACCATCCATACGGACTGTGGCAGTAAATAAATACTTTTCTTTATAATCGTAGTTAACACGACCCATATAAGAAAGTAAAGTCCACTCAATTAAATCTGTATTTGAACCAGTAATCTGATTAGCATCACCTAAACGATGATAAGAAGCAGACTCAGCTGGAATACCATTAACCGAAATTGATGTACGCTCATCACGATCACGTTGAATAGATTGTAAACCAGTTACGTTCAAATTGTGAACATCTTTAAATTTCTTATTGTACGTAACGATGTTCTCCAATGTCCAGTTGAACAAGAATTGCTCATTAATACTACCTGTAGCATTACCACCACGGTTATTGTTAGTAAATGCGCCGATAAAACGACCTGCTCTACCAACAGTTAAATCTGGACCAAAGTTGACACGGTATTTTAAACCTTTCGCAATATCCCACTCACCAAATAAACTATTAAAAGTTCTGTAACGCTTATTTTCATCCACATTAGCTCCTGCAACTAATTCAGAGAAAGGATTTGTACGTAAACCATCGTTTGTAGGTAAGAAAACTAAATTTCCATTTGCATCATAAGGTTCTCCTAATGGATTCTCCTGCATCGCACCTCCCAAAAGGTTCAAGTTTTCACCATTACGAATCGAGTTAACAATTAATGTTGACAAACCAATTTTGACCTTATCATTAAACTTGTGATCTAAATTGACGCGGAATGTATAACGAGAAAAATCCTGAGATTTAACCACTCCAATATCTTGAAAAAAGTTAGCCGAAATATTAAAAGTAGTTTTATCACTACCACCGGAAACGCCAACTTGGTGACTTTGAATAGCTCCAGGGCGCAACATTCCACCCACATAATCCGTTGAACGTCCAGTAGCAATACTTGCTAATTCACGTGGCTCAAAGATCTTTGCATCATCTGCAGGTGTTGCGGCTCCTAATGGGTACTGACCTACCGCACGACGAGACTCGCGCTTATATTCAGCATACTGAGACCCGTTCATCACACCAATTGTTCCTAACTCTTGGTTAACACCATAATAAGAATCTACTGATACAACAGTTGCACCCACTTTTCCACGCTTCGTAGTAATGATAACAACACCATTTGCACCACGAGCACCATAGATAGCAGTTGCAGACGCATCTTTCAATACCTCCATTGAAACGATATCATTCGGGTTGATATCATCAATACCACTAGATAGTGGAATACCGTCCACTACATATAATGGATCATTGGATGCGTTGAATGAACGACGACCACGAATACGAATTTGTGGACCAGCTCCTGGCTTAGAACCCGGCTGAACTACGTCTACACCCGCTGCTCTACCTTGCAAGGCTTGACGCGCATTTGTGATAGGTAATTCCTGAATCTCTTTAGCTCCGACAGAAGAAATAGCACCCGTCATTTGACTTTTCTTTTGCGTACCATAACCTACGACCACTACTTCTTGTAATGATTTCGTATCAGTACTTAAAGCCACATTAATTTGTGATTTAGATCCTACTGCTACTTCTTGTGAATTTGAACCCACAGCAGTGAAAACTAAAACAGCAGAACTACCGACTGTGATTTTAAAGTTTCCATCCACATCAGTTGTAGTTCCTTTAGAAGTTCCTTTAACTGAAACACTTGCTCCTGGAATTCCAAAACCATCTTCAGATGACGTTACTTTACCTGAGACCGTCCGATCTTGGGCAAAAATTTGAATACTCAATAACAGCATTATACAGCTAAGGAGCACTTTAGAAAGTAATTTTATTCTCATAGGGTTAAAAAATTAAGTTGTTTGCAAAGTCTTTTGTATCCTATCCCACAAGGCTTTGCATTCTTGTTGGGATAATCTTAAGGGTTTAATTGGGTACTTATTTACTATTTTTAATCTCTTTATCCAGCTCATTCTTTTCGATAACATTTCAATCTTATTAAGATTATATATGCCGAAAAGCAAAAATACTATACGATTTACTCAATTAAATCTTATAATTATTTCATATTAACACGCAAAGGCTTTAGTGGTCATATGTTCTTTCATGACTCTAAGCGCACCAAAAATCAAATTATAAACGGATTGGGTATTAATCTTCATTTGCTCCGATATTTGATCCGTATCCATATTTTCAAAATATTTCAAGGTAATGGCTTCTCTTTGACGCTTACTTAACTTGCTCAAGCTTTGGTACATCGTCTTATGAGACATATGCTCTTCCTCTACCATAACTAATTGTCTTTCAGGAGATGGCATATCTTCCATGAATTGATAATGGTATTGATCGTGGTGGTTTTGATTCTTTAATTGTGATTCTAAAGAGCGAATAATCTTTCGCTTAATAGAAGCCATTAAATAAAACTTAACACTCGTAGTAGGTCCAAGACTTGCATGATTTTTCCAAATCTCAACAAACAAATCGTGTAAGCTATCCTTAATCAAGTCCTTATCACTTGTAATCCCCATACAATAGGTATAAAGTGGTTGAACAAATTGTGAATATAAAATGGCAAACGCTTGTTGATCTCCCGATCTAAACTGATCCCATACCTCTACTTCATTAATGGACTTCTTCATAAATATGATCTAAAATTGTACAATAGCATTATCTTTTATAAATACAGATATATTGCTTTTGGAATATAAACCATTATTCTATAAAATATCAAAGAAAATATTTAATTTTTTCCCGTAAACGTTTACGGAAACGTTTACATTTTAAAAAAGTTTAAAAGACATCGAGTAAATCAGAAATTTTAATCGTTTCTTTGATTAAATGCTAAAAATCAGGAATTGCATTTAATCAATATATACCTCTATGAATAAAAAATTAAACACCCTAGATGCCTCGATGTTAGTTATGGGATCTATGATCGGGTCAGGTATCTTTTTAGTCAGCTCTGAAGTCGCTAGATCCGTGGGCTCCCCTATTTATTGGATTGGAACTTGGCTTTTAACAGCCTTTTTAACCATTACGGGCGCATTTGCGTACGGAAAGCTAAGTTCTGTTTTTCCGAAAACAGGTGGACAATATATATATTTAAAAGAATCGTATAATTCCTTAATTGGATTTCTATTCGGCTGGACGACCTTTTTAGTTATTCAAACAGGTACAATAGCTGCAGTAGCTGTTGCATTTGCTCGTTATGCAGGATTTATTTTTCCTGGGATTTTAAATGATACTCCTTTAGTAGGTGATTTTATCACGACACAACAAATTCTAGCTGCCTCCCTTATTGCTTTATTGACCTATGTGAATAGCAGAGGGGTGCAATTCGCTTCTTTGGTACAGAATATTTTTACTATTACGAAGATCGGAGCCATCATCATCTTAATCATTATTGGATTATATGTCGGAGTCCAAAATGAATGGATACACTTCGAAGGTTTCTTTGCCAAACCATTTACGGTGGATGCAGCTACCAATACCACACATGCGATTGGAGGGTGGGAATTGATCTCTTTGTTTGGCGTTGCGATGATAGGGCCCTTATTTTCCTCGTCTGCTTGGAATAATGTCACCTTTGCTAGCGCGGACTTTGAAGATCCTAAGAAAACCATAGCGAAGGGTTTAGTCTATGGATCCGCTTTAGTTTGCTTATTATACTTTTTAACAAATATGGCCTACTTAAGCATTCTACCTTTACAAGGGGAAGCTGAGGGAGTCAATTCGTATGCACGTGGAATTATGTTTGCCACTCAAGATCGTTTGGGTGCCGCCGCATTAGAAACGGTACTTGGTGGAATCGGAGCGCTAGTGATGGCCGTATTTATTATGATATCGACTTTTGGATGCAATAATGGTATAATTTTAGCTGGAGGACGCTTATTTCAAGCGATGGCAAATGATCGACTTTTCTTTAAGAAAGCAGCAGACACGAATGATAAAGATGTTCCTGTCTATTCTTTGGGAATTCAAGGAATTTGGGCCATTCTATTATGCTTCTCCGGATCATATGGAGCGCTGTTAGACTTCACCGTATTTGCGATCTTGATATTCTATTTCCTAACGGTAGCCTCCGTTTTCAAAACAAGAATCATGCAAAATGAATTGCCCTTGTTTCAGAAATTCCTATTTAGCGGATACCTGCTCTTATTAGTAGGAATCGCTGGAAATCTATTATGGGTTAAAACACTCTCCTCTTCCATCGGATTAGGCATCGTGCTTTTAGGAATACCTTTCTACTTCGTTATGAAGAAATCTCAAAGCAATTGATTTGCTTTCATCCAAGTAATTAGACGATCGAACCACAAGTCCCCACTTGTGGTTTTATTGTTTAGTCCAAAACCGTGACCACCTTTTGCGTAAACGTGTAAGTCAACCGGTACTTTATTAGCTGTTAAACGTTCTGCATACAATAAAGAATTTTTCAATGGAACTGCGTTGTCATCAGATGCATGTACGATAAATGCCTTAGGTGTTTGTGCGTTTACCTGCTCCTCGTTAGAAAATAGAGCTAACTCTTCCTCGGTAGGATTTTTACCCAAGAGACTTTGTGAACTTCCACCGTGGCCAAAAGGTCTAACCGAAATAACAGGATACAACAAAATAGAGAAGTCTGGTCTCAAATTAGCTCCAGCATGAATTCCCGTATAGTCTTTGTTAAAATGAGTAGACGCCGTTGCAGCTAAATGCCCTCCTGCAGAGAAGCCCATAATACCTACTTTGGCAGGATCAACATTCCATTTTACCGCATTCTTACGTACTAAAGCTATGGCTGACTGTGCATCCTGAAGAGGAGCATATTTCTTTTCAATTTGTGCAGAATCAGCTGGCAATCGATAATACAATACTAAAGCAGAAACGCCTATTTCATTAAATTTAGTGGCAATATCATAACCCTCATGAGAGGACGCTAAAATTCGGTAACCGCCACCGGGACAAATCACCACGCAAGCGCGCGCATCTTTAGCATTAGGTGCAGGAAAGAATCGATAAGTAGGAATCGTTACCTTGGAGATACGCTCTATTCCATCGGCTCCTTTTAAAGCAGTTTGCTTATTCGCCATTCCTTTATCATTCGGAATGCCGGCTGAATACAAGGGATGAAAGTCTTGAGCCATAATAGGTGAGGCTAACAATAATAAAAGAATAATTTTTTTCATGAGCACGAGGTCTTTTCAGTAGTAATTAACAAGACAGCTGACAAGATCAAACTACTTGCAAACAACAATATACTACTTAAAGACTCCCCTAGAATAATATTACCCAAAAACAACGCAATTATTGGATTCACATACGTATAAGTGGAAACGAGTGTGGCATCTAATACCTTAGATAGATACCCAAATAATCCAAAACCAAGCATAGAACCAATTAAGGCCAAATAAGCAAAAACAGCCAATGCTTTGAAGGGTAAATCCGCTAAAGCAAACTTCTGTAAATCCCCCTGGTAAATAGAAATAGATAGCAAAATAAGGCCTCCTGTAAGCATTTGGATTGCACAAACCTGCGTAAAGTGATAGGAATTAGCTTTCGTAAATTGAATATAAAATACACCTAAATTCCAAGCTACCACCGCTATTAGAAGAAAGCCCATCCCTCGATAAAAGTCAATTTCTTTCCCTGGAATAGCTAGGTTTTTTTGAGAGGCCAAAAGTATAATTCCAACAAAGCCAATAAGTGTACCTATCAACTTTCGCTTGCTTGGTTTTCGACCAGAAATCCAGAAAAACAATACTAATAATAAAGGGCCGAATGCCATAAAAACAGAGGATAAACCTGATGGAATGGTTTGGCCAGCTAAAGCCATAAATCCATTTCCCAAAGTAATAAGTAATACGCCAGCCATCAGATGAACTTTCCAATGCTGGAGAGTCAATTTCTTCCAATGTCCACCCAAAATAGCCCAAAGTAGAAATAATCCACCAGCTACTAAATTACGAGAAAAGGATATGACCAGTGGTGGAACAAATTCTAAGAGGATTCGTACACTCAGAAAGGTACTACCCCAAATAAGATACAGGCCTCCAAGTGCTAAAATAGTTGCCAACGATATAGCGTTCTTTTTTAACATCTTAGTCCAATAAATCGGGTCTTCTAGCCTGCGTACGCATTACGGCTTGCTCATGCCGCCAGTCTTCAATCTTTTTTTCATGCCCAGATAATAAAACTTCTGGTACATCCATCCCTTCAAAACTAGCAGGACGCGTATAAACTGGAGGAGCTAATAATCCATCTTGAAATGAATCTGTTAATGCGGAACTTTCGTCTCCAATTGCACCAGGGATTAAACGAATAATCGCATCAGCTGTAACAGCAGCAGCTAATTCGCCACCAGATAACACATAGTCGCCAATGGAAATCTCTTTCGTCACATACTTCTCACGTATACGTTCATCGATTCCTTTGTAATGACCACAAATAAATAAGAGGTTTTCACCTAGACTTAATTGATTCACTAAGCCTTGTTTTAAAACGATTCCATCTGGGCTAAAATAAATGATTTCAGTATAGTCACGCTCCGTTTTTAAAAATTCGATGCATTTAGCCAAAGGCTCTACCGCCATCACCATCCCCGCTCCTCCACCAAATGGGTAATCATCTATTTGCTTATGCTTCTTTTCAGAAAAATCATGTAAATCATGAAATACCACCTCGACTAATCCCGCTTTTGCCGCACGTGCGCAAATAGAATGCTCAAAAAAGCTATTCATTAAAGCCGGAACTACCGAAATAATATCAATCCGCATCATTTTCTGTATAAACTTCTAATAATCCATCCGGCAAAATACTATGAACTACTTGATTCTTCTTATCCACCTTAGGGATAATCGCATCGATTAAAGGAATCAATACTTCATGATTTTGATAAATCATCACCACTACATCCTGAGCACCCGTACTATAAATCTCTTTTACGGTACCTAAAGTACCTAAATTAGCATCGATTACCTGGTAACCTACCACTTCATGGTAAAAATATTGATCGTCTTGTAAGGTAGGCAAAGCAGATACAGGTAAAAATACCTTTAAACCGACAAAGTCCTTTGTGGCATCTAAACTATTCACTCCCTCTAGAGTAATTAAGTTTAAATTATCACGAATCTGGATATCCTCCACAAAATAAGGAACCATTTCGTTGCCCTGCTGTAAGAATATAGCATCTAAATCTTCGTAATCATACGGATCATCTACATCTAAATAAAGATGAAAAGCCCCCTTTAATCCATGTGGTTTAGAAAGGGTGCCTAACTCGAAATATTCTGTCTTTGCCATAGGTACAAAAAAAATCATACAAACTTGAGAACAAATTTGTATGATTTTAATTAAATCTAAAAATTATTTTGCTGCTGGAGCTTCTTCTGTTGCTTCTTCAGCTGCTTCTTCCGCTACTGGAGCCTCTTCAACTGCTACTTCCGCTACTGGAGCTTCTTCAACTGCTACTTCCGCTACTGGAGCCTCTTCAGCTGCTTCTTCCGCTACTGGAGCCTCTTCAACTGCTACTTCCGCTACTGGAGCCTCTTCAACTGCTACTTCCGCTACTGGAGCTTCTTCAACTGCTACTTCCGCTACTGGAGCTTCTTCAACTGCTGCTTCTGCTACTGGAACTTCTTCAAATGCTGCTTCCGCTACTAGAGAAGCCTCAGCTACTACTTCGTCAATTTCTACACCTGTTGCCTCTTCGTCCGCTTCGTTAATAGCTTCTACTACGCTAGCAACTAATGCTTCTTCAGCTACTTTGTTTTTCGCAGCAATATTGTCTGCACGCGTATTAGATACTTTAGCCTCAGCTTCTAAACGAGCCGCTTTAGACTTCGCCTTAGACTGTTGTAAAGTAGATGATTTCGTTTGAATCTTCACTTCTTTCTCTGCTTTCCAAGCTTCGAACTTCGCATCTGCTTGTTCTTGCGTGATAGCTCCTTTATTCACACCTACTTGTAAGTGTTTCGCATACATGATTCCTTTATAAGAAAGGATTGCACGAACAGTGTCAGTAGGCTGAGCACCCTTCAATACCCATTGGATTGCTTGTTTCTCGTTTAAAACGACAGTTGCTGGGTTGGTGTTAGGATTGTATGTTCCGATTTTTTCTACAAAACGTCCGTCACGTGGTGCACGAGCATCCGCAACTACAACATCGAACATGGCTAACTTTTTGCGTCCGCGACGCGCTAATCTGATTTTAACAGCCATTATACATGGGTTTATGAGGGATCTCGTCCCTCGGGTTTATAAATAGTCTGCAAAATTAAGCTTTTTTGCAGTCATATCAAAAAAAGAAATAGAGAAAATAAACCGATAAGCCGAATTCTGTCGATGGTTACCCACCGTCCTATCATTTATCTTCGATAAACATCGCTGTTTATCTGTAGCAATCTACCCACTAGCATCGGACGAGCCACCCTTTTGCCTTACGGCAGCTAGCCTATTTGATCTTGCAACGCGTGAGGTTTACCCATGCCTGTTTTGTCACCAAACCAGCGGTGGGCTCTTACCCCACCTTTTCACCCTTACCCCGAAAGGCGGTTATTTTCTGTGGCACTTGCTGTAGAATCCGAAGACTCCCCTTCCAGTTAGGAAGCACACTGCTCTATGTTGTTCGGACTTTCCTCTTTAAAAAGCGATAAGATAGTCTATTTTCTCTGCGACAAAGGTAGGATTTTATTTGGCCAAAGACCAATTCCCTTCAAAAGCCCCTTCTATTAGGACTGAGCTTTTATCAAAATACACCTTTTGAAAATGAACGCGACCGTTCTTAGCCAATGAAATTGAGCTAGGTAATCGCTTCAAAATTTGATTAGGCTGAAAACGAAAAATAGCCGCTTGAGCTTGAAGTTTATTGGCTATATTACGCTTAAATAAGGAAGCAGGAAAAGATAACCCTTCCATTTGGATATCCTTTAATTGAAAACCAAGCGAATTATCAGGATAAAGTACGAAATCAAAATCAACCGCTAAGCGAGACGATTTACCCCGAAATTGATTTAATTGAAAACGTATCCCCGAAGATTGGAATGTAAAATCACCTCTACCTTTCAGTTGAGGATTAGATTCCTTTAGTAATTCCATTAATTCTGGGCCAGATAATTGAAATTGAAAGGGCAAAATAGGCTTACCAACTGAAGGCAAATCCTTTACGGGAATAAATAAAGGCACTTTATTCATTTTACCCGCACTAACCGTGAAACCACCTGAATACCTTAATTGTCCTTTGATACTTGTTTGGTCAAATAATAAGTCACGCATATCTATAGCAGATGACGCATATGGTTCTATCCTATAACCATCGGGAGAATCAGTAAAAAAAGATTGAAACAAAAATGGCTTGGTAACGGTAGATCTAATTTTAGCATTTAACTGATTCTGCATTTGGGATACAATGACATCCTTTTTTTGATTTAACAATTGATCTACCACCGGGGTTACATTAACAGGAAATCCCATCACCTTCACCGATGGCTTCTGAATCCATTGGTAATCATAACCAAGCTCTTTAATTTGCAAAGTACTCAAGCTCGCTAAATTCCATTTTAATTGGATCTTCATCGCTAAGTCCCCAGTAACGGTTCCAGCAGAAATACCTGCAATGGCTGGTTTTGCTTGTAAGCGAACGGGTAGAGATAAATTGATTTGGTCCTTAGTAAGCGTTTGCAACGAAATAGGTGCGAGCAATCTAATGTCTAAGGGAAAATCTAACACAGACGACGCATCAACATTTTGATATAATACAGATCCAGCCTTCAATTGACTTAAGGCAAAGAGACTATCGAAAGATAAAGAAAAATCAATGGTGGTTAATCCGGGTTTTATTGTAGGAAAACGATCCACATAGACCGATTTCTCGCTAATGACAGAAGGAGCAATGGACTTAGAACAAGAGACCACTAAAACAGCTAGAAAAAAAAGTAAAACCCTCATAAAAAAATAGACCTCAATCTTACACGTAAAGACTGAGGCCTAATTATATTATACAAATGACTAAGTTAATAAACCACCGTTAACGGAGATAACCTGCCCAGTGACATAAGAACTCATATCAGAACCCAAAAACAAACAAACATTTGCTACTTCTGTCGCCTGACCACCTCTTTTCATTGGAATAGCTTTCGTCCATTCTTCAATAGCAGCTTCATTTAATTCCTCTGTCATCTCTGTCTCAATAAAACCTGGTGCGATGGCATTACAACGGATATTACGGGAGCCTAACTCCAATGCAATTGATTTAGTAAAACCAATAATACCTGCTTTCGAAGCTGCATAATTAGACTGACCCGCATTACCTTTAATTCCTACGATAGAGGTCATATTGATGATAGAGCCTGATCTTACTTTCATCATCGGCTTGGTTACCGCTTTCGTTAAATTGAAAATAGATTTCAAATTCACACGAATAACTTCATCCCATTGCTCCTCTGACATGCGCATTAATAGACCATCACGCGTAATTCCGGCATTATTAATTAAAATATCAATAGCGCCAAAATCAGCTAAAACGTCCTCTACTAATTTCTCCGATTCTGAATAGGACGACGCATCTGAACGATAACCCTTAGCGACTATGCCAAAAGCACGTAATTCTTTTTCTAATGCTTGACCTTTTTCTATAGATGATAAATAAGTAAATGCTACGTTTGCGCCCGATTGAGCAAAAGTAGTCGCGATAGCCCGACCGATACCTCGAGAGGCACCCGTCACTAAAACGACTTTATTTTGTACTAATGACATATTATTTTTTTTGTTTGGTTAATCCTTTTCTTGTTTTTCTTACCAAAGTCAAACCATCAGCTCCCTCCTCAAAATCAGCCAAAATATATTCTCCTTCTGCTAAAGCCCCTTTCAATATCTCTTCCGCTAAAGCATCTTCTAAATATTTCTGAATCGCTCTATTTAAAGGTCTAGCCCCATATTGAGGATCATAGCCCTTATCAGCCATGAAATCTTTCGCCTTATCCGTTAATTCTACTTCAAAACCAAGATTTACTAAACGAGTTTTTAACTTCGCTAACATTAAATCAATAATTTCATGAATCGCAGGACGCTCTAACGAGTTAAATACAATAATATCATCCAAACGGTTAATAAACTCAGGAGCAAATGCCTTTTTCAACGCATTTTGAATGGTGGTCTTCGCATATTCATCTAAATTATCCAACTTAGATTTAGTCGAGAATCCAATTCCAGAACCAAAATCCTTTAAATCACGCGCTCCAATATTAGAGGTCATAATGATAATCGTATTTCTAAAATCAACTCGACGACCCAAACCATCTGTTAAAATACCATCATCTAAAACTTGTAATAATAAGTTAAATACGTCAGGGTGTGCTTTCTCGATTTCATCTAATAGAACCACTGCATAAGGTTTACGGCGAATCTTCTCCGTCAATTGACCTCCTTCTTCATAACCCACATAGCCCGGAGGCGCTCCTACTAAACGAGATACACTGAACTTCTCCATGTATTCACTCATATCAATACGCACTAGCGCATCCTCCTTATCAAATAAATACGTGGCCAGAACTTTAGCCATCTCTGTCTTACCTACCCCTGTAGGACCTAAAAAGATAAATGAACCAATTGGTTTCTTCGGATCTTTTAAACCTACACGCGTACGCTGAATGGCCTTTACTAATTTCTTAATGGCATCTATTTGGCCGATAACTTGCTTAGCAAGTTCATCTTCCATCTGTAACAATTTGGCCCCTTCTTTAGCCGCTACCCGATTCACTGGTATACCCGTCATTTGAGCAATTACCTCCGCTACGTGCTCCTCGGTAACAGTAAACTTCTGTTTCTTCGAGTCTTCTTCCCAAGCTGCCTTTAATTCTTCTAATTGATCAATTAATTTCTTCTCCCGGTCGCGTAATTGCGCCGCTTCTTCATATTTCTGAGATTTCACCACTTGATTCTTCTCTTTTTTTACGATTTCTATTTGAGCCTCTAGTGCTACAATATCTTCCGGCACATTGATATTAGAAATGTGCACACGCGCACCCACCTCATCTAACACATCGATTGCTTTATCCGGCAAGAAACGATCCGAAATATACCGATCAGAAAGCTTCACAGAGGCTATAATGGATTCTTCCGTGTAAATGACATGGTGGTGATCTTCGTACTTATCTTTAATATTATGTAGGATTTCGATCGTTTCATCGACGGTAGTAGCATCTACCATAACGGTTTGGAAACGACGAGCTAAAGCACCATCTTTTTCAATATATTGACGGTATTCGTCTAACGTCGTAGCACCAATAACTTGTATATCTCCACGAGCTAAAGCTGGCTTAAACATATTAGAAGCATCTAATGATCCTGATGCACCACCAGCACCTACTATCGTATGCAATTCGTCAATAAACAGAATCACATCTGTCGACTTCTCTAATTCATTCATCACCGCTTTCATACGCTCCTCGAATTGACCGCGGTATTTAGTACCAGCCACTAAAGAGGCAATATCAAGCGTAACCACTCTTTTACCAAAAAGAACCCTTGATACTTTCTTCTGAACGATGCGCAAGGCTAAACCTTCTGCTATGGCCGTTTTACCCACACCAGGTTCACCGATTAAAATAGGATTATTTTTCTTGCGGCGAGACAAAATCTGTGCCACACGTTCTATTTCTTTTTCACGACCTACAATCGGATCTAATTTGCCATTTTCAGCAATCTTTGTTAGATCACGACCAAAATTATCTAAAACCGGTGTTTTACTTTTTTCGCCAGGCTTTGATCCAGTAGTACTACCAGAACTTGCTCCACCTGCAGAACCAGAACCAGCACTATATAAGCGTGAATCATCGTCATTATCGTCTGTATCTGAACCTGCTTTGGGATTAGATCCTTGACCATTTCCTGATTGGAATTCAACCATTTCTTTGATTAGATCATAATAGACTTGGTATTTCTCTAAAACTTGTGTCGCCACATTATCTTCATCCCGTAAAACAGCCATCAACAAATGATCTGTCTCCACGACATTGGTCTTGAAATATTTCGCTTCCAAATAGGTTAAGCGCAACACTTTTTCGGCCTGCTTAGTTAGGGGAATATTTAACATGTTCTCCCGATCAAAGGAAGAACGAGTGGTAGAAGCGGTAGAGTGTTCGATGCTTTGGCGTAAAGAATCCAAAGAAACACCAGAACGCAATAATAAATCGATGCCAGGACCTTGTCCATCCCGAATCATTCCTAACATCAAATGTTCAGTACCGATATAATCGTGACCCAAACGTAATGCCTCTTCTCTCGCTAGCGAGATGACTTCCTTCACTTTATTCGAAAATTTAGCCTCCATATCGTCTATTTATGTTCATCAACCATTTGAACACATAAATTGTTCCCTATTTTTTTAAAAACGTCAAAGACTCTTTTCCGTAATTCATTAATAAATCAAGTATTGACAAATTAGGCACAAATTCTGTCCCAAAACATTGCCTATACAGTCTATTTAAATAAATTGATCGCTCTGACCACTCTTTTTTTGCACTAATTAAATCATAACCACTTAGGCCATCAAATTTCTTAAACTCTTGTGTCACACTAAATTCTAAAGGCGAATCTAAAATATGATAAACCAAAGTCAATAAATCAATATTTAAATCTACTAAAAAAAACCTTTTTTTCGCAAAAATTTGACTTAAATATGGCACAAAATATTCGTAGTAGGGTGCATTACCATAAGCTGCTTGAATGGCTCCTTGATGTTGCTTAACCCAGTTTTGGGAATAATCGATCTTCGTATCTTTCGTATGAACTTTTTCTCCTGAAATATGAATAACTGGAACGGTTAAGCGTTCCACGCCATTCGCACCTAAAATCAAACAACGATTGCGAAAAGTTTGTTTGGGAAAATTCTCCTCCACTTCAAAAACCAAAGACGGATTCTGAAGCAAAAGCGTCATGTATTCTAAACTAGGCAAATAATGCGTCTCAATGTGCATTCCCAAAAATTAATCGGATATTTGTAAATCAAAGAACAAAGATAATAAGAATGAAAGTGTCTCCCCTGTTTCTGTACAAACTAATTGGAAGATTACCCCTACCTGTACTATACGGTTTCGCTTCTTTTTGTGCCGTTTTATTCTATCATCTAATTCCATACCGGAAAAAGGTCATTCAAAGTAATTTGAAGAATTCATTTCCGGATGCTTCAGAAAAAGAGTTAAATCAACTCACCTATCGTTTTTATGGCTATTTAACAGATCAATTAGTGGAGTTTTTCAAAGGCGTTTCCATTACAAAAGAGGAGATGTTAGATCGTTTTGAAATCAAAAACGAAGACCTAGTTACCGATTTTATTAAAAAAGGAATTCCAGTTATTTTAGTGGCAGGTCATCAAGGAAATTGGGAATGGGCGATTCACCGCTTAGCATTAAGCAAAAATCCACATGATGTTATTTACCAAAAACTAAATAATCCCACGTTTAATGAATTTACTAAACAAGTGAGATCACGTTTTGGGCATGTCAATTTATTGGAAAAAAGAGAATCAGTCTTATTAACTCGTGAACGAAAAGATATTCCTCGAGTTATCTGTTTAGCTTCTGATCAAGCACCTCAGAAACCAGAAAGTGCCTATTGGACAACATTTCTAAACCAGGATACCGCCTTCTTTACAGGCATGGAACGCTTTGCAAGAGACTATAAGTATCCAGTCGTTTTTGCGGAGGTAATTCGTAAGAAAAGAGGGAAATATACCATGACTTATGAGCTTTTAGCAAATGAGCCTTTTGAAGAATTAGCACCAGGGGAAATTATCGAGCGATTTGCGCGGAGATTAGAGAAATCAATTAATGCGTATCCAGAACAATATTTATGGTCACATCGACGCTGGAAGCATACAAAGCCCGATAAATTAAACCTAAAATGGTCTTAAGAAAAGGGCGAACAATCTCCCGCAGCTTCTCGAATAATATCAAATTCTTGATCTTTAATTTCAATGACGCTGGATGGAATATAAGCTCCTATCCCACCATCTAAGACTAGATCTACCGTATAACCCATTCGTTCGAATATCAAACTAGGATCTGTATAATCTTCTAATTCTAATCCATCTTGTGGCAAAGAAGTTGTTAAAATAGGTACACCTAACTGTTCCACTATTAAAAGAATCGGTTCGTATTCAGGTATACGTAAACCTACCGTTTTCTTTCCTTGTACTAAAATAGAGGGAACTTTTGAGCTTGCAGGCAAGACAAAAGTATAGGCTCCTGGCAGGTATCTTTTTAAGGTTTTGAAGGCGAAATCAGATACTTTGGCATAATTAGCAATTGAACTCAGATCCGCACAGATAATAGAAAAACGGTTCTTCGAGGCCTGAATTCCCTTTATTTCACAAATTCGATTAAGCGCCTTGGTAGAATTTATATGGCAACCTAAGGCATACATGGTATCCGTTTTATAGACGATTACCGCATCCTTTTCCAATGCCTTTACGATCAAATCTAGGTTCGACAGGCTGTTATTTTTATCGTATAGTCGAATTAGTTCTGCCATCATTTATTCAAAGAAATAATCTGTTTCTGCGTCCTCTTTTTCTTCTTTAACTTGATCAATACTGGCATTAATTTCGAATCCGACTAATAAAATAAGCGCGATAAAATAGAGCCAAACCATCAAAGCAATTAAAGATCCAATCGACCCATATACTTTATTATAACTAGCAAAATTGACAAGATAATAAGAGAATAAATTAGTAACTAAAATGGTTAAGATAGAGGCAGTGATAGAACCCGCATTGAAAAATTTCCATCTTTTCGTAATAGCCGGAGCGTAATAATAAATGATTGAAATAGTTAAGAAGAAAATAGCAAATATTAAAAAGTAGGTCAAAATATTCAACATATAAAAGTTAAAATCATAATCGATCAAACCCTTCCCTTTTAAATAACCGATCACTAATTTCCCAACAATAAATACGGAGAAAGCGGTGATAAGAACGAAAGTCAACAAGAAATTTAAAGAAACGGCTATCACCCGTTCTTTGAAAAAGCCTCTATTTTCTTTTGTTCTATACGTTAAGTTAAAGGATCGAATGAGTGCTTGAATGCCACTAGTAGATGCGTATAAGGCAAATATGAATCCAAAAGATAAAACACCACCTGATTTCTTGCGAATTAAATCTAATAACAATTCAGTAAAATCCTGTTGTAGATTTTTAGGAATAGATGACTTCAAAAAATTGACCATCTTCATATCAAAATTATCCACCGGAATGTAGGCCAATAAAGAGAACAAAAAGATGATGGTAGGAAAAACGGCCAACGTGAAATTATAGGCTACCGCAGCCGCGCGCACGTCAATATCAAAATGAAAAATCTTTTTATATAAAATAGTCAGGATTCGTGCCAGAATATAATGTTCCTCGCAGTCCTTCCAAAATAATTTCAGCTCCCTTATAACCTTTTTAATCATCTTTTTTATGAATTAAAATGGCTGTAGTTAACCAATCGGGAGCCTTAACTACCTTTTTACTTACTAAATCCATAAAAACCAATGTTGTCCTACCCTCATGTAGTAAAACATCTGATGGATTATAAATTTTATATTCAAATTCAATGCGAGCTGAAGGCATTTTAATTAGCGAACAGTCTATGCGTATTAAGTCATCATACAAAGCCGGCGCGTGGAATTTAGAATAGTTCTCGTAGACAGGAAGACCGATCCCAGCCTCTTCTAACACCTTATAGCTTACCCCAATATGACGCAATGTTTCTACCCGAGCTATCTCGTAGAAACGCGCATAATTCCCATAATAGACATAGCCCATTTGGTCCGTATCCGCATAACAAACTCGATAAAAAACGCTGTGCTTTAGCATCTTACTGGATTTTACGTTGGTCTAATGCTTTCTGGTAATTCGCCGCATTTTGCATATGCTCTTTGTAAGTTACCGCGAATGAATGATTTTCAGAAAAATCTTCCTTAGCACAGAAATAAATAAACTGATGATGTTCTAAATTCAAAACTCTATCAATCACATCAACAGGTACAATAGAAATAGGACCTGGCGGAAGACCCGTATTCCGGTAGGTATTGTAAGGCGAATTCAGAGCTGTATATTTACCGGTCACCCGCTTAATTGTAAAATCCTTCCAAGCAAATACCACGGTAGGATCAGCTTGTAAAGGCATATTTATTTGTAGACGATTCCAATAAACACCTGCTACGCGAGCTTGTTCTTTAGAATTCTTAGATTCACCATAAACGATACTCGCTAAAATAGCTACCTGAACAGGTGTTAAACCTAATTTCTCGGCATCACTCTTTCTTTTTGTTGTCCAAAACTTCACATAAGCCTTGTTCATTTTTTCCAAAAACTCAGGAAATGAAGTTGTCCAATTCACCTCATAGGTATTAGGAACAAAAATGGCCGGACTAGTTTCTGAATTAAAACCCCATTGTTGCATTAATTCAGTAGAATCCAAAATAGCATAAATCGCAGCAGAATCGTAAGCTGTTTGATTTGCAATCCGACCTGCCATATCCTCTTTTAATCGAAAATTGTTTATCACCACTTTATAGGCATCCTGACGACCATTTCTTAGTTTCCGCAACAACTCCCAGTTACCCATTTCACTATGAATGATATAACGACCTGGACGGATTTTTTCAGGGTAGTTTAGGACTTTAGCCAAAAAACGAAAACTCAATTGATCTCTGACTAAATCGTGTTTCTTCAGCGTATCTAAAACGGTTTCATAGGACGCCTTTTCTAAAATGAATAATTCAAATGGTTGATTAGCTTCTACCCGAAAATTAGGGGTTTTAAAAACCTGCCATACATAATAGGAAAACATGGCCGAAACCAAACTAAATAACAAGATGAAAATCTTTAAATTTTTATTCGACACCATATTAATCAATTTTAAAATCTAAAGTAAAACGCGTGGCTAACGATTTTAAATCTTCAACCACTGGGAATAATAAAGGAATTCCTTCCACTCGACGAATAGCCTCTAATTCACGTTCTGGATCGCCTGGAATAATTACTTGCTTACCTTCTACCGCTTTAGCTGACCTAAATCGACGAATCCATTTATCCATATCTCTGGTAAAATCTTCGGCAGGCCGAAAGGCATCCACTCGCATCGCCCCTAAGAAATGACCAGTTCCATTACCCACTGTTTCACCAGCTTGCATAAAACCCGCTGTCGCAAAGGGTGGCACCCAGGGCCCAAAATTGGCTCCAGATAATACGCCTGATAAAATATCTACAATAGCGCCTAAACCATACCCTTTATGTGAGCCGTGTTCTCTATCTCCTCCTAATGGCAACAAAGCTCCTCCATTTTTTATGGCAAAAGCATCATTAGAAGGATCTCCATTCGCATCTTGCACCCATCCATCTGGAGTATTCAATCCTTTTCTTTGTAAGATTTCTAGTTTACCATATGCCACTGCTGTGGAAGCGAAATCTGCTACAAAAGCTGGCTCCTCATTAGCTGGAATAGCCACTGCAATCGGATTAGTTCCTAATAATTTCTCTTTAGAAAAAGTGGGGGTAACTAAGGGAGCCGCATGAGTCATCGCCCAACCGATCATTTGAGAAGGCAAAGCCTTCATTGCATGGTAGCCGGCAATGCCAAAATGATTTGAGTTTTGAACCGCTACCCATCCTGTACCTACTAAAGCCCCTTTTTCACAAGCAATTTCCATTGCCTTAGGCGCCACTACTAAACCTAAACCTCGATCACCGTCTAACGTAGCTGTGGAAGGAGTTTCATGTAAGATTTTTACTTGTGGCTTCGTATTTAATCGGCCATTATCATATAATCGTACATAACCCGCTAAGCGAGCTACCCCATGAGAATCAATTCCTCTTGCATCAGCAGAAACCAATACATCGGACGCTAATTCAGCCTCTTGTTCACTACAACCAATTGCTGTAAATACAGAAGCTACATATTTTTTCAATAAATGATAATCTGCTTGCATAGTGTAAACTAAACCACAAAGATAATTAGAACAATTGGTAATAATATTGCAAAAATGCACCTAAATTTGAATCACAATTTCATCAAAAACTATGATCCTAATAACATCCGTTTGGTTTTGGCTAGCGCTGATTATCATTCTAGTCATCATTCGCGATATATTTCTTCAAAAAAGCCACACTATATCGCATAATTTCCCAATTGTAGGACATTTAAGGTATTGGCTTGAGACCATTGGACCTGAATTAAGGCAATATATTGTGGCCAATAATCGAGAGGAATTACCCTTTAATCGACAAGAACGCTCCTGGATTTATGCTTCATCGAAGAATGAAAATAATTTACAAGGTTTTGGGACTGATCAAGATTTTAGCGCTCCTGGCTATATTTTCATTAAAAATGCCATGATGGGGTTTAATCCATCTGCGGAACATCTTTTTACTAAAAATCCAGGTGTTTTACCGGCAGCAAAAGTCATCGGTTTATATCATCAGAGAGCGAAGCCTTTTCGCCCCTATTCTGTCGTAAATATATCAGGTATGAGTTATGGTTCTTTATCTGCCAAAGCTATCGAATCATTGAACAAAGGAGCTCTTATCGCAGGTTGTTACCACAATACCGGAGAAGGATCCTTATCACCCTACCACCAAAATGGGGCAGATGTGATGTTAAATATAGGGACGGCCTATTTCGGTGTTAGAGAACTAGATGGCCGTTTCTCCATGGAAAAACTAAAACAAAAAGTAATCGAAAACCCATGTATTAAGGCCATAGAATTGAAATTATCTCAAGGTGCTAAACCTGGTAAAGGTGGCATGTTACCTAAATCTAAAATCAACAAAGAAATTGCAGCAATTCGCCAAATTCCGATGGATAGGGATGCTATGTCCCCCGCTTTCCACTCTGAATTTTCAAATGTTCCTGAAATGGTCGATTTCATTGAAGCCATGGCAAAGGAGACAGGATTACCAGTAGGTGTAAAATCGGCCATCGGAAAATTAGAACAATGGGAAGAGCTAGCCGCTTATATGGCTAAAAATGAAAACGGCCCAGATTTTATTACCATAGACGGAGGAGAAGGTGGTACTGGAGCGGCTCCACATGCTTTTGCTGATCACGTTTCTATGCCTTTTACCTTTGCTTTCGCTAAAATTTACCAAATATTCCAACGTCATAATTTAACAGATAAGATCTTCTTTATTGCCTCAGGTAAATTGGGCTTCCCCGAAAAAGCCTTGATGGCATTTGCTATGGGTGCTGATAGTATTCACATTGCCCGCGAAGCCATGATGTCCATCGGATGTATTCAAGCACAAAAATGCCATACAAATCATTGCCCTACGGGGATTGCTACTTCCAATAAATGGCTTCAAGCTGGAATAGACGTGACCCTAAAAAGCGAGCGCTATTATCGCTATCACTACACTTTAGTGAAGGAAATCGCAGAGATTACCCATGCCTGTGGTTACGAACATCCTTGCCAAATGACTATGGATGACATTGAATGGTCTATGGGAGATAATAATAGAACAATGGCTCTGTCTAAGGCTTTAGGCTATACTAAAACAGAGGCTAGCTATGACGGCTTAGAAGAATTAGTCAAATGTCCGTATTTAGGTGGTCTAAATGCAAGAAAACGGCTATCTTTGTAAAATGTTATCAATATCTAATTTGAACTTCTATTTCGGAAGTCGCGCCTTGTACGAAGGGGCAAGTTTACACATCAAGCCTAGGACGAAAATCGGTTTAATCGGTGCTAACGGAACCGGTAAATCTACTTTATTGCGTCTCATTTCAGGAGAATATACCCCAGACGGAGGAACTATTTCTAAATCCGGGGATTGTACCATCGGCTTTTTAAATCAAGATTTATTGTCTTATCAAACAGATGATAGTATCTTAAATGTGGCGATGCAGGCTTTTGAGAAGCAATTAGAGTTACAACATGATATTGATAAGGTACTTCATAAAATGGAAACAAATTATGAAGACAAAGACATTGATGTATTAGCGAAACTTCAAGAGGATTTTGAACGATTAGACGGTTACACCATTCAATCTCGTACAGAAGAAATTCTAGAAGGTTTAGGATTTAGCACAGATGATTTAAATCGTCCCTTAAAATTATTTTCTGGAGGATGGCGTATGCGGGTTATGTTAGCTAAGCTTTTATTACAAAAGCCTGCCTTGCTCCTGCTGGATGAGCCTACTAACCACTTGGACTTACCTTCCATTGAATGGGTTGAAAAATATATACACGATTATGAGGGTTCCATTGTGGTCGTTTCCCACGATCGCTATTTCTTAGATAGAACCATAGACAGTATTGCTGAAGTTTCAGGCTCTAAAATTACCTTATATCCAGGTAATTATTCTTTCTATATGGAGGAAAAAGCGTTACGAAATGAAATTCAAAAAGGGGCATTTGAAAATCAGCAATCCCAAATTCGTCAAACAGAGAAATTTATTCAACGCTTTAAGGCCAAAGCCTCTAAGGCAAAACAGGTGCAATCCCGCGTTAAAGCTCTGGATCGCATCGATATGATAGATGAGGTAGTGGATGAAAAAGCAAAAGTGAATTTCAAATTTAACTTTGGGACAGAACCTGGTCGCTTTATCTTGTTTTTAGAACATATTTCGAAGGCTTTTGGAGAAAAAGTTATTTTAAAGAATACCTCCGCAACCATTAATAGAGGGGATAAAATTGCGTTAATCGGCGCCAATGGAAAGGGTAAATCCACCCTACTCCGAATTATTTCTGGAACCGAAAAAATACAAGGAGAAAGACGGACAGGTCATAATGTCATCGAATCCTTCTTCGCACAACATCAATTAGAGAGTTTAACAGTAGAAAACTCGTTAATTGATGAATTAAAAGCAACAGGAACGGCTAAGACCGAAATGGAATTGCGCTCCGTTTTAGGCTGTTTCTTATTCTCAGGTGAAGAAGTATTTAAAAAGATCAAAGTACTGTCAGGGGGAGAAAAATCCCGCGTTGCTTTGGCCAAAGTATTAATCTCCGAAGCTAACTTCCTCTTACTCGATGAGCCTACCAATCACTTGGATATGCAGTCGGTTAATATCTTAATTCAGGCATTACAACAATACGAAGGCACGTATGTAGTCGTATCCCACGATCGTTATTTTGTAAGTAACATTGCAAACAAAATTTGGTATATCGAAGATCATGAAATCAAGGAATATCCTGGATCCTTCGATGAATACGAAACATGGATGGCGTCGAGGGAATCAGCTAAACCAGCAGCCGTAAAATCTACAGCCAAGCCGAAAGCCGAATTAGCTCCAGTAGAGGCCAAATCTCCTAATCAAGCCAAGCAAATTGAAAAATTAGAGGCAGAAATAATCGAGATTGAAAATAGTATTTCTGCTATTGAGTTACAAATGGTTGATTTAGCTAATAAAGCTGATTATGCAGGATTAAAAGCGTTGGAAACATCCATGGCAACTGAAAAGGAAAAATTAGCTGCGACTACAGCCTCCTGGGAAGCATTAATCTAAATCGTATGAAGACCTATTTTTCACTTTTGCTGATTTTAAGTCTTCCATTTTGCGCAAATAGCCAAATACAGTCACGAATTCATCATCCGAATATTAAGACAGCTTTCATTAAAAATGAGGCTGTTTTTTTGCATCCCAATGTCGTTTTAAACTTGGGGTCTGAGAACAAATCTAGTCTTCAATTTGATGATTTAGCCCTAAATTATCCCAATTATTACTTTAGGCTCCTACATTGCCAGGCGGATTGGAATCCGTCCCCTTTAGCAGATCTAGAATATTTACAAGATTTTAATGATTTTCCACTGAGGAATCCAGAATCATCCATCGGCACAAAAGTCCCCTATATTCATTATTCAGTGCCTATTCCTTCCGTTAAAGTGAGTGGCAATTATATAGCCATGGTCTATAACAAACGAAATAAGCGAGATACGGTACTTTGCGTACGTTTCTCAATAGCAGAACAAGTAATTACGGCCGCAACTTCTTTTTCCTACGCTAAAACAAACGATTTACGGGCAAGCCATCAAAGCATTGATTTTAAATTACATATCCCTCCTAGTCTAAACTTCACGGGTGATGATCAACTTAAAATTCAATTACGCCAAAACCATCAATCCCATAATCTGTTACATCATTTACCTCCTGGCCAATTTAATAGCCAAGAAAATAGCCTGGTTTTCCCATTTTTTAACCAAGAAAATGCCATTGCAGGAACGAATGAATTCCGAATCATTGACCTTCGAAGTTCGCAACAAAAATTAAGTTTCGTGGATCATATAGAAACAGGAGAAAAAATAAACCGAATCAATACCCAAATCGAACAAGCGCAAGGATTGTATTCCTATGTCCAAAGAAATGATTTGAATGGTTCTTTTGTAATTGAATCCTACGAAAATCGAGAAAATCCCCTACAAGCGGATTATGTAGAATGTACATTTCGATTAAAGCCCGTGGAGACTAAAGATGACATTTACCTGATTGGCGGTTTTAATGACTACAAAATGTCCTCCCTATTACAAATAAATAAAGAGACTGGATTTCTTGAAAATACACAAATATTGAAACAGGGTATTTATAATTACCAGTTTAAAAGCAAAAATCCCTCTAACAGCACATTAGAGGGAAATTATTCTCAAACCGAAAATGTATACGAGCTACTTGTATTCTATCAAAAACCTGGCACACGGTATGATGCACTGGTGGGGTATACTTCGCTAGTCAGTATCCAGTAGTCAGTAAACAGTTCCAGCAGTCACTAGTCGATAGTCAGTCCGGAGGGAATGAGTCCGAAGTTGCGGACGAGAATTTCTATACATTAAATCTAAAGTGCATGATGTCACCATCCGCTACTATATAATCTTTACCTTCTACGCTTAACTTGCCCGCATCCTTACAACCCGCTTCCGTTTTGTATGCCACATAATCAACTAGCTTAATCACCTCAGCGCGAATAAATCCACGTTCAAAATCCGTGTGAATTACACCTGCCGCTGCTGGAGCCTTCCAACCTTTTTGAATCGTCCAAGCTCTCACTTCTTGTACACCCGCAGTGAAATAAGTTATCAGATTTAATAAATGATATGAACTTCGAATTAATTTACTTAATCCAGATTCTTTTAAACCATATTCTTCTAGAAACATGGCACGATCATCCATATCCTCCATTTCGGCAATTTGCGCTTCTAAAGCTGCGCAAACTACAACCACTTCCGCATTTTCAGGTGCGACATTAGCTTTCAATTCATCTACAAATTGATTACCACCTGCTGAAATAGAAGCTTCATCTACATTAGCCACATATATAACTGGCTTGTCAGTCAATAAATATAAATCACCAATAGCGGCTTGACGAAGATCATCATCCATGACAACCGTACGAGCCGAATTACCTTTTTCTAAAGCAGATTTAAATTGAAGCAAAGCAGCTAATTCAGCCTTCGCTTTTGCATCCCCTGCTTTTGCAGCTCGTTCCGTCTTAGAAATCTTTTTATCTACTGAGTCTAAATCCTTAATCTGAAGCTCAAAATCAATAATTTCTTTATCACTTACCGGATTAACTCGCCCTTCAACGTGAATAATATTTTCATCTTCAAAACAGCGTACGACGTGAATGATGGCATCCACTTCTCTAATATTTGCTAGAAATTTATTCCCCAAACCTGCACCTGTTGAAGCTCCCTTCACTAATCCAGCAATATCTGTAAACTCAATCACCGTAGGCAAAATGCGATTCGGCTTTACTAATTCAGCTAAAATATTTAAACGATCGTCCGGTACTGTAACGATACCCACATTCGGTTCGATCGTACAAAAAGGATAATTAGCCGCTTCTGCTTTATTAGAAGAAATAGCACTAAATAAAGTTGATTTACCTACATTAGGCAATCCGACGATTCCACAAGTTAATCCCATAGTAATTTTAAAAATGAAAGGACAAAAGTACGGCTAAAAATCAAAAAGCCCCTGATTTCTCAGAGGCTTTTTCAAATATTTTAAGAGAGCACTATTCCCATTTTAAATCTGTTCCACCAAACTCATCTTCATCACGGTTAAACGAGGTAAAATCAACGTCTGGCATTAATTCAGTCTTCACATGATTAACTGCCTCGTTTAAACCTTCTATAAACTTATCAAAATCCTCTTTGTATAAGAACATCTTGTGCTTTTCATATACAACGCCGTCTTCTTTTTGATGACGACGACTTTCTGTTATCGTAATGTAATAATCTTGAGAACGGGTCGACTTCACATCAAAAAAATAAGTTCTCTTTCCTGCCCGAATACGCTTAGAAAATAATTCTTCTCTATCTCTTTCTTCCACTGATATTTAAATTATAGTTTCACAATGTGTAAAACTACTATTTATTCTGATTCACTCAAAAAAAATCAACTAATTTAAGCAAAGCCCCTCATTCCCTTCATTTTTTTATCCCGATTTAAACCTACATCTTTACTATCATCATCTAAATTCCTAATGATAAAAATACCATCAATAGCTCTATTGATATGCACATTTTTATCCCTAAACACTTTCTCACAAGATTTAGGATATGAAAAAATAGGAATTGCCTCCTTTTATGCTAACTCCTTTTATGGAAAAAAAACAGCTAATGGTGAGCGATTAAAAAAAACTACTGCAACCGCAGCCCATAAAAAATTTCCCTTCAATACTTTAGTAGAAGTAACCAATTTAACTAATCGCAAAAGCGTAATTGTTCGAATAAACGATAGAGGCCCTTATAGAAAAGGCAGAGTGATTGATTTATCCGAAGCAGCAGCTAAAAAATTAAACCTAAAAAAAATAGGTCTTGTTCGAGTAAAGATTAAAATTGTCGGTTTTGAGAATGAATTGATGCTCATTCCCTATCAGAAACTTTCGCTGGTAAGTAATCCCAAATTTAGCCGAAACTTCTACCAAAAGTCACGTCTTAAATACAAGACACACTATAAAATGAAGAAGAATATAAAACACAAAAAGTATATCAATAAAAAATATATTAAACGATAGTTTTACTTACGCTTGTTCTCTAAATACTGAATAAATTCTTTTAAATTTTCGACCGGAATACGCTTACCCACAATTTTCTTTTGTTGATCTAATACATAGACCACCGGCGTAGAATAAACATCAAAGGTATTCTTAAAATCAGTATAATATTCCTCTTTACCAGTCTGGGGATTAATGTGAATATCTATTCCATTCAACCATGAACCTATTTTAAACTCCGTAATAAATTTCTTCCAAGCTTGTTTATCACGGACAATAGAACTTGCCACTACGCCTATATTTTTAGATTTGAAATAATCGTTTAAGGCAAACAATTTAGGCGTTTCTTCCTTGCAGTGACTACAATCCGGATCATAAATGAAGACAACTGTATATTTAAAAGGCAAAGTAGCGATGTTTAAATCCTTACCTGAAACATCAGTCAAATTCATTTTAGGAAAAGGTTTTCCTAGTAACAAGGGCTTAATAATAGCTAGCCTTACCTTCATTCGACGTACTGTACTCGAATCCCATAAAGCTGGCTCCCCGATATAATACTTCTCAGCCAGGTGTACAAAGGCGCCCTCTGTACCTAATATGGGATTATTCTCGTAGGTGCTCGCAATTTTATAAATGATATAGCGTCGAATATCGGTGTCCTTTGCTTTGGCCAAAATAAGATCAGATTCCCTTGCTATCGAATCCGGATCTTGAACAACTAAATCTTTAAAAAACCGCTCTAATTTTCTCTGAAGAAAGGGCGTTCTCACCATTCGCTCATCTGCTAAATCTAAGCCATCAAAATAGTGTTTCTTATAATATTGATATTGATACATTTGCATTTTAGTAGTATCAGCTTTCGATTTTAACGTGCCCGTATACACTGGAATTTCTGGATCAAAAGAGGATTCAATTAACTTAGACACAAATAGTGTAGCATTTTCGGTCTTCCATTGTTTTTGAAAAACCTGAATTTCTTTACTCAAACTTTGCTTCTGAACAGGAGCTAAATTAGGTTGATTAATAGCCGTATATAAATCGTTCATCTTACGCTGAAAAGCATAAAATGCGGTATTTTCGGATGAATTAACGAAAGAGATGGACTTTAAAATATCAGTAGTATCAAGTGTAAAAGAAAAATTAGCATCCTCCATTACCACATCGATATACTTAGATTTGAGAAACGATATCAGGTATAAGCCTTTAGGTAATGACTCATTGCCTTTAAATTGAAATTCACCTGAATCATTCGCCAGTACTGTGTCTTTAATGACTTGTTGGTTATAGCCAAAATAATGAGCTAAATACACTTCCGATTTAGACAAACCGGCAATTTTTCCCTTAATATCGTACTGTGCGAACGAACACGTACCGAATAATAAAATAAAAACAAGAGAACCGACTACTTTCATAAGATTAGAATAAATTTGTGTCTACACTATCAAATTTACGATGTTTTTTATCCTTTCTAAAATACTTGACTTTTTACTTCAACCAATTTGCTGGATATTCATTCTACTAGGCTTTGCCTACTTTAGTCGCTTTTCAAAACGATTTATTGCTATAAGCGTAGGCATATTATTGCTATTCAGCAATGGCTGGTTCGTTAATCAATGCTATTTAGCCTATGAAAGCCCACAAACCTCATTAAAGCAATCCTATCAATGGTGTATCATTCTAGGAGGTGGAATGATGCGATCAGGCGAAGGTTACCGAACAGGAGAAACAGCTGACCGTTTTGTTCAACCCTTATTACTTTACAAAAAAGGATTAGTCAAGAAACTGATTATAACTGGGGGAAATGTCAATATTAAAGGCTTGAAAATCGATGATACACAAGAAAGCAAAAAAGTAAAAGAGGTATTAATCGCAATGGGCGTAGCTGAAAAAGATATTTACTTGGAAGAAGACGCACGAAATACGCACGAAAATGCGGTATATACCAAGCAAATGTTAAAACCATTTTTGGCAGAAAAAATATTATTAGTCACATCTGCGATGCATATGCCTCGTGCGAAGGCTTGCTATCTAAAAGAAGGTTTTTTAGTCGATGATTATCCTGCAGATATAAAGAAAAAGGATACCCCTTCAGGTATCCTTGATCAAATCATTCCTAAAGAACGCAACCTGAGTAAATTCGCTGAATTAATCAGGGAAATCGCTGGTTATGTTATTTATAAGATCGTAGGTTTTGCCTAAGTAGACAAAATTTCCACCATCCGAAATAAATCTTCAGAAACAGGTTTCTTCTTTGTAATCGTATCATGGAAAGGTGTATAAATCAATTGATTATTTACGACACCAGCCATCACATTTTTTTCTCCACGTAATAGACCTTCCAAAGCTCCTAAACCTAATCTACTAGCTAAAATACGGTCAGATGCGGTAGGAATTCCCCCACGTTGAATATGTCCTAAAGTAGTTACGCGAATATCTAAATTTTCGCCCATCTTGTCTTTAATCTTCTTAGCTACTATTTGAGCATTACCTTCTTCATCCCCCTCAGCTACAATCACAATGGAAGACGATTTTTTCTTGTCAAATCCCTTTTGAAGAATGGCTGTTATATCGTCTACAGACGTTAAGTTCTCTGGAATCATAACTGACTCAGCTCCACCTGCAATCGCACATTGTATCGCAATATATCCGGAATCACGGCCCATAACTTCAATAAAGAAAACGCGATCATGTGAGTCGGCCGTATCCCGAATTTTATCCACTGCATCAAGCGCTGTGTTTACGGCTGTATCAAAACCAATCGTATAATCCGTACCGTATAAATCATTATCGATCGTGCCAGGAGCGCCTACCGTAGGTATTTTAAATTCATTATAAAATATCTCAGCTCCAGTAAAAGTACCATTACCACCAATAGCTACTAAACCTTCAATACCAAATTCCTGTAATTTATCGTATGCTTTTTGACGACCTTCTGTGGTCATAAATTCCTTAGAACGGGCTGATTTCAAAATTGTCCCACCACGTTGAATAATATTACTAACTGATTGGGAATTCAAAGGAATAATATCCCCTTTAATCATTCCATTATATCCTCGGACAATTCCAAAAACTTCAACCTCATGGTAAGCAGCGCCACGAACAATTGCACGAATACATGCATTCATTCCTGGTGCATCTCCACCTGAGGTAAATACGGCTATTTTCTTCATCTCTTGTATATTAAAATTTCTTAGACCTCTTAATCATTCAAAAATACAATCTTTCTGTCTTTTTACCTTCATTTTTTCTATTTAAAAAGCAATAAAAACGTAAATTTGGGAAGATCAAATTTAATTTTATTCCGCATATGAACGCAAATGAATTTTTATACGCTTATTTAAATAATGCATCCCCTACCGGATTTGAGGCGAGTGGCCAAAAAATTTGGTTAGATTATATTCAACCATTCATCGACGAAAAAATCATAGATACCTATGGCACTGCGGTAGGTGTTATAAATCCGGGGCAGCCATATAAAGTAGTCATCGAAGCTCATGCGGATGAAATCTCTTGGTTTATCAATTACATTGATGATAATGGCTATTTGTTCTTGCGTCGCAATGGAGGTTCAGATGCCTTAATTGCACCTTCTATGCGCGCTAATATTCATACGAAAGATAAGGTGGTTAAAGGTATTTTTGGCTGGCCAGCGATTCACGTTCGGGATATTGCCAAAGATAAAGCTCCAGCCATCGCTGATATATTCATCGATTGTGGCGCTGCCAATAAAAAGGAAGTGGAAGAAATGGGCATCCACGTAGGAACGGTTGTTACGTTTGAAGATGGGTTAATGGAATTAAACGGCAAATACTTAGTCGGTCGTGCTTTAGATAATCGCATCGGTGGTTATATGATTGCTGAAGTGGCAAGAAGGCTAAAAGAGAATAAGGTAAAATTGCCTTTTACTCTTTATGTAGTCAATTCCGTTCAAGAAGAAATTGGATTACGTGGGGCGGAGATGATCGTTCGCCGATTAAAGCCAGATTTGGCTTTCATCACCGATGTAACACACGATACACAATCACCCATGTATAACAAGAAAACGCAAGGTGATATGTCTTGCGGAAAAGGCCCTGTTATTTGTTATGGTCCTGCTGTACAAAATAATGTGCGTGATTTCATCATCGATGTAGCGCAAGAAAATAAGATTGATTTCCAAAGACAAGCCGTTTCACGTTCTACAGGAACTGATACAGATTCCTTTGCCTATGCAACCGAAGGTGTGGCTTCCGCGCTAATCAGCTTGCCCTTAAAATATATGCACACAACCGTTGAGACCATCGCTAAGGATGACATGAATGCGGTGATTGACCTCATCTACCATTGTTTATTGAAGGTGAAGGGTTGGGAGGATTGGCGATATTTTAATTAACAGTCAGTATCTAGTAGACAGTAACCAGTAGATAATAGATTAGAGAGTAAAGAGTAGAGATGGTATAAATTTCTCTACTCTTATTTTTAGTCCACTGTCCACTGGTTACTGACTACTATCTACTGTCTACTGAATCTTTAAATAGCGCGAAAAAAACTCAAACGTCCTCAACATCTGGTCAATGCGCTGACGGTTATTGCCAGAACGAGTTAGTTCGTGAGTTCCGCCTGGATGACGAACATACTCCACATCGCGTCCTAATACTTTTAGACTTTTGTAAAGCATCTCGCCTTGAATAACCCCTGTCCGCAAATCATTTTCTCCGTGGAAAATAATAAGAGGAGTTTTGATGTTTTGAACATAGCTATAAGGTGATTCACGATCAAGAATTGCTTTAGTAGCTTTTTCCCACGGATATCCACCAAAATAATTAGGTACTAAACGCCAAGCATTGCCTTCTCCCATAAAGGTTGATAATTCATACACGCCTCTTTGAGCACTGGCCACTTTAAATCGATTGGTATGGCCCACGATCCAAGCGACTAGATAACCGGCATAAGAACCTCCCGTTACAGCTAGTTGTGTGGTATCTGCCCAACCCTCAGCAATCGTTAAATCTAATGCCTTCATCACATCTGAGGTAGGTCCTGAACCCCAATCCTTTACATTGGCAGCTAGGAATTCGGATCCATATCCTCCAGAACCCCTTGGATTTGCGTAAACAACGCCCATTCCTTTCGCAGCATAGTATTGGAATTCGTGCCACATACTCGCCTCACCCGTTCCCCACATCGCTGAGGGTCCACCATGAATATTTAAAACTAAAGGATATTTCTTTCCTGCTTCGAATTCCGTAGGCTTCATGACCCAGTAGTCAATTTTTTGTCCTTTTGAATTCGTAAAAGTATGTTTCAAAGGTTTAACAATTTCTTTGTTCGCTAACCAATTCGTATTCAAGGAGGTGAACGTTCTCACTGAATCGGCAGATTGTTGGTAGATTTCGGATGGATTCTCTATACCTGTCTTGGCATAAACAAAACCCGTATTAGTTATATCAAACCCCAAAATACCTGTCTTTTGGTCCGTAATTTGCTTCACTTGCTTAGAGGCTACATCAAAAAAATAAAGGGGTGCCCCACCCTGATCTTGAGCCGTAAAATAGAGCTTGCTTTCATCTAATGACCATTTTACCTGAGTGATTACACGATCAAAAGGAACCTTAATGATTAAAGTAGGATTTATAAGCGAGATTATTTGTAAGGAAGCATTCTGAACTCCTGTTGACTTGGCTTCTTGAAAGACTAACCATTTTTCGGATGGAGATAAGGTTAAATTAGAGATTCTATAACCCGGTTTTTGGTAAATAACTTTAGTAGCCTGAACCGATTTAAAACCAATATAGGAATCCTGCACCTTATCCGGATGAATTAGAGAATCCGCTGGAACGATACCATAGATGCCCTCTGCTCCTATCTCAAAATCAGACAAACGCTGAAAAGGGTTATTAACTAATTCAGTCTTGCCTAATAAACTGGTCTTAAATAAAGCGGGTATTGGCAATTCAGAGGTGGTCGTACTTTCCTCTTGAAAATTCAAACGATTAATCACTTTTGCTTTCTTATCAACCTCATTTTGGGCTAAATAGGCACGCACTTCTTCGATGGATCCGTTTGGATTAGATTTCGCTTTCTTCGCTATGCCCGTTAGCATAGGTTTCTCCAATGTCCAGGTAGGGACTAAACCTTTTTTATTATAAACTGAATCCGTTAAAAATTCTTTCATTGTAAACGAGGCTTGAAAATAAATTTCTGTACCTGAGGCAGCCCACACGGGATTGGATACCGAAAATGGTAAACTAGTAATAGCTTGCGGTTCCCCTCCTGCCAGATCAAGCACATATACCTGAGACTTAGTTCCCATATCTCGCGTAAAGCTAATTTTAGTTCCATCCGGATTCCAAGATGGAGATGAAATCGAATTCTTTCCTGAAGTTAATGCACGCGTTTCTCCTGTGCTAAGATTTCCAAGATGCAAATGTGTTTGATAAACAAAGTCCCCCTTTTTATCTGGATCATCTACTACAGATGTCACCGTATAAATAAATTGTGAACCTTTAGGAGAAACCTGAGGCCTTCCTGCTGTTTTGATTTTAAGTAAATCAGTGACTTGGATTTTCTCTTTGGGACTTTGGCAAAATACAGAAAAAGAAATAAATAGAAATAATAGGTGTTTCATAGAGGAAATGTCTTGTTAAAAAAAATGCTCAGCATCCGAAGACACTGAGCATAAAAATACAAGTTAATTCGATTAAATCAATTTCAAAATCTCTTCTCCGATTGCATCAGTACCTAAAATCATAGATTTATCTGTAGACGCATCAGCGATATCACCCGTTCGGTAACCTTTCTTTAAAACTTGGTCCACCGCATTAATAACCACTTCGGATTCGGCTTTCATACCAAAAGAAATATCTAATAATAGGGCAACTGATAATACAGAGGCCATCGGATTCGCTAATCCCATACCCGTAATATCGTGTGCTGAACCGTGAATAGGCTCATAAACCCCTGTTCCATCACCGATAGAAGCGGATGCTAACATACCCATAGAACCCGCAATTTGAGAGGCCTCATCTGTCAAGATATCACCAAATAAATTGGCTGTTACCACTACGTCAAAACGCTTCGGATCTTTAATCAATAACATAGCTGTTGTATCCACAAACTGGTATTCCACCGTTACATCTGGATATTCTAAAGCAAGTTTCTGAATCTCTTCTCGCCATAAACGAGATGACTCTAATACGTTTGCCTTATCGACAGATACTAAATGCTTCTTACGTGTGCGCGCGGCTTCGAAAGCTTTGCGACCAATACGCTCCACTTCATACCGGCTATATTCGGCCACGTCATAAGCTGTATCGCCATTATTCTTACGTCCTTTCTCTCCAAAATAAATATCCCCAGTCAGTTCACGGAAGAATAAAATATCTGCTCCTCTTAAAATCTCTTCTTTAATACTAGAAGCACTTAATAATTCGTCAAATAATTTAATGGGGCGTAGATTCGCATATAAGCCTAATTCCTTCCGCATTTTCAATAGACCTTGTTCTGGACGAACTTTAGCCGATGGATCATTATCGTATTTAGGGTGACCTACTGCGCCGAATAAAACGGCATCAGAGGCTTTCATCTTTACCAAAGTCTCCGCTGGCAATGGATCCCCTGTTGCTTCAATCGCGACATGACCAATTAATGCTTCATCGTACGTAAAATCATGACCAAATTTAGCCGCAATTTTTTCTAATACTTTTTTTCCTACTATGGTTACTTCTTGACCAATTCCATCACCTGGAACAATTAAAATATGCTTCTTCGCCATTATTATTTATAATTAAATCAAATTCAACATTTTTTTAGTGGCTTTAATTGCTGACACGGTTTGGTCAGAATCTAAACCCCTTGTAATTAATTCTTTTCCTGCATCCGACCACGTAATAATCGTCTCACAAAGAGCATCAGAATCCCCTCCTGGTGGAATTCGCACGGCATAATCCTTTAGAAGAGGTAAAATCTTACCATGTTTCTCAAAAATTATTCCTAATGCTTTCATAAAAGCATCGTATTGACCATCCCCCTGTGCATGCTCTTCAAAAATTTCGCCATTAATCGAAATTTTCAAGGTAACAGACGGACGTAAATCTTTAGAATGCGTTAAAACATAATTCAATACTTGAACACGCTCTTCTATTGCACTACTGTCTAAGACGTCTGAAATAATGTATGGAAGATCATTTTGAGTAACAACCTCTTTGCGATCCCCTAATTCAATAATACGCTGGGTTACTTTCTTTAAATCTTCATCAGATAATTGGATACCCAATGCCGCTAAATTATTTTCAATATTCGCTTTCCCAGACGTTTTACCTAAAGCATATTTACGCTCTCTGCCAAAACGTTCCGGCATCAAATCATTGTGGTACAGGTTATTCTTTTTGTCTCCGTCCGCATGAATACCGGCTGTTTGAGTAAACACATTTTCTCCTACGACAGGCTTATTTACCGGAATACGGAATCCAGAAAAGGTTTCCACTAATTTACTTACCCGGTACAAGGACTTCTCACAAACGGAGGTCTTCACATCCGTTTGGTAATCGTTTAGTACAGCTATTACACTGGCTAAAGGAGCATTACCAGCTCTTTCACCCATACCATTCACCGTTAAGTGTAAGCCATGAGCTCCACAACGTACCGCTTCTAAAGCATTAGCCGTTCCTAAATCATAATCATTATGCGCATGAAAATCAAAATGCGTTTCAGGATAACGAACGATTAATTGCTTTATAAAAACGCAAACCTCATAAGGAGTTAATATTCCCAAGGTATCAGGCAATAAAACACGCTCGATAGGCTGAGTAACTAAAAAATCCAGGTATTGAAAAACATAGTCTGCACTATTGCGCATCCCATTACTCCAATCCTCTAAATAGACATTTACGGATAATCCTTTTGATTTTGCTAAAGAAATGGTCTCTGCAATTTCAGCAAAATGCTGCTCCGGGGTTTTCTTCAATTGGTGTTTGAGGTGATTTAAAGAACCTTTAGTCAATAAATTCATCACCTTTGCTCCCGCATCTAACATCCATTGAACCGAAGTTCCTCCATCCACAAAAGTCAAAACCTCTACTTTATCAAGGTAACCATTCAGTGCTGCCCAAGAAGTGATCTTTTTAACGGCCTGGAACTCGCCTTCAGAAACACGAGCGGACGCAATCTCAATGCGATCCACCTTTAATTCAGTCAATAGCAATTGAGCAATAGTTAGCTTTTCTGATGCTGAAAACGATACTCCGCTGGTTTGTTCCCCATCGCGAAGGGTCGTATCCATTATTTCTATGTGGCGTTTCAAATGATTAGCGGTTTACAGCAAATGCGCTGATTTCAGATTTAATGGCTTGTAAATAATCAATGTCATCGAAACCATTCAATAAGTTATTCTTCTTGTATCCATTAATGGCAAAATTCTCAAATACCCCAGTGGAAACAATCGTAATTTTTTGTTCTGGTAAACTCACCTCTAGTTCAGCCTTAGGATCCGCTTCAATCGCAGTGAAAATCTCATGTAAAAATTCGGGACTAACCTGAACCGGTAAAACACCTACGTTAATGGCATTTCCACGGAAAATATCCGCAAAGAAGGATGAAACCACGCAACGGAATCCATAATCATAAATGGCCCAAGCCGCGTGCTCACGTGAAGAACCAGAACCAAAATTCTTGCCCCCTACTAAAATCTTGCCAGAATAAGTCGGATTATTTAAAACGAAATCAGCCTTAGGTGCATCGTTCTTTTCATAACGCCAATCTCTAAACAAATTATCTCCAAAACCTGTACGCTCAGTTGCTTTTAAGAAACGAGCGGGAATGATTTGGTCTGTATCCACATTCTCAATAGGAAGAGGAACTGCGGAACTTTTTAGTACATTAAAACTATCGTAAGCCATATTGCTTTTATTTATTCGATATTATAAAAATTCTCTTGGGTCAGTTACTACACCAGTAATTGCAGCCGCAGCAGCGACTAAAGGACTCGCTAATAAAGTACGAGATCCTGGCCCTTGACGACCTTCAAAATTACGATTAGACGTACTTACCGCATATTTACCTGCAGGTACCTTATCATCATTCATTGCTAAACAAGCCGAACAACCTGGCTGACGTAAAGCAAATCCTGCTTCTGTTAAAATATCGTAAATACCTTCTTCTCTAATTTGCGCTTCCACTACATGAGAACCAGGAACAACCCAAGCCGTTACATGTTCTGCTTTCTTACGACCTTTTACAATCGAAGCGAAGGCACGGAAGTCCTCAATACGTCCATTTGTACAAGATCCGATAAATACATAATCCACTTTTTTACCAATCATCGAATCATTTTGAGCAAAGCCCATATATTCTAATGACTTTTCATAAGTAGCTACACCACCTTCTATATCAACTGCATTAGGAATATGCTTCGAAATACCCATTCCCATACCTGGATTAGTACCGTAGGTAATCATCGGTTCAATATCAGACGCTAAGAAAGTAATTTCCTCATCAAATGTAGCACTGGCATCTGTCTTCAAGGTCTTCCAATAAGCTAATTGTTTGTCCCAATCAGCCCCTTTAGGAGCTAATTCGCGACCATGGATATAGTCAAATGTGGTTTGGTCCGGAGCAATCATTCCGCCACGAGCACCCATCTCTATACTTAAATTACAAACCGTCATACGGCCTTCCATGGACATTTTTTCAAAAACATCCCCGGCATATTCTACGAAATAACCGGTCGCACCTGAAGTTGTTAATTTAGAGATAATATATAAAGCCACATCCTTAGGTGTAACACCTTTTCCTAATATCCCATTCACGTTAATACGCATTTTCATAGGCTTAGGCTGCATAATGCATTGAGACGAAAGGACCATCTCGACTTCTGATGTACCTATTCCAAAGGCAATAGCACCAAAAGCCCCGTGCGTAGAGGTATGAGAGTCCCCGCAAACAATTGTCATACCTGGTAAGGTAATTCCGTTTTCAGGTCCTACTACGTGAACAATTCCATTTTTAGGATTACCTAAACCCCAATGAGAAATACCATACTTCGCTGTATTTTTCTCCAATTGCAATAGTTGATTCGCGGAAAGCGGATCTTCAACCGGCAAATGTTGGTTAATCGTAGGCGTATTATGATCCGCTGTCGCAAACGTACGTTCGGGGGATAAAACACCTATACCACGTGTTAGTAGTCCCAAAAAGGCAACGGGGGAAGTCACTTCATGAATAAAATGACGGTCAATGAAGAAAACATCGGGACCATCAGCAATTTTACGAACGACATGTGAATCCCATACTTTATCAAATAAGGTTGTTGGGGAATTGCTCATTATATACTTTAATTTAAAAGGCGCTTTAATTATAATTAAGCTACAAAAATCGCGTTTTTTTTGCAAAAATGCAAAGCAAATACCCTGTTAAATAGGAATTTTACCAAATAAAATATTGAAAATTGGCAGGAGAGGGAAATGAAAACGAAGGCCTATTTAATCGAATTACCAATTCCTACGATAATCACAGAAATTAAAATAACCGCAATTCCTCCCATTACCGTTCTCATCGTCTTGGAGGAAACACCTTTCCATTCTTTAAAATAAAGTCCCCAGAAATTAGAGGTAATGATAATGGTGGCCATGTGAAGAATCCAAGAGCTAGCTCCATTCCCTAATTTACTTTCTCCCATTCCATAGAAAAAGAATTGAAGAAACCAGGTAGTGCCAGCCACGGCAGCAAATAGATAATTCATCCGAAGCGGAGCCTTAGAATTTAAGTAATCACCAAAGGACTTATTCGAAAAATTCAAGTACATACAGTACACGAAATTCGTCAAAAACCCACCCCAAAGAACCACAATGAAAATAACATTATTTTGAAAAAGCGGATCGCAACCTTTAGCTACTGCCACAGCCGCCATATCCTTTCCAGCTTCGATACCGAAATTAAAACAAGCGGAACATAAACCAGAGATAATGGCTACGATTAAACCTTTCGTTAAATTAAACTCCTTAATTGTTTCTTGTTTCTGCGCTTGTGATAATTCACTCTCTTTCATCATTCCTGCTTTTCCACACAGAAAAATGCCAAATACACAGACTAAAATCCCCAATAATACCACTTGACCACCCGTACTTCCTACGATATGAGATATCGTGTCTCCATCCACTCCCGCTAACTCCCGATAAATAGGCGGAACTAAAGCTCCGAAAATACTGCACAAACTTAACGCAATCGACATCCCTAAAGACATCCCTAAATAACGCATGGCTAATCCAAAGGTCAAGCCACCGATTCCCCACAAAACACCAAAAACAAAGGTCCAAAAAAACGTATCTGAATCAATGGTTTGAATAATATCCATAAAATCAGGAATGGTCAACCAAGCAGCCAATATTGGCACAATTAACCACGAGAAAACCCCGCCCACTATCCAGGCACTCTCCCATGACCATATTTGAATCTTCCGATAAGGAATGTAAAAACTACCTGAAGCAAATCCACCTAAGGAGTGAAAGAAAAGACCTAATATCGAACCCATAACTAGTAATTAATTGTAAATGTATAATACCCACCTTGTGGGTCTAAAAAAACCAATAGAATAAATAATTTAATTTTGATAAGGTTTAAAACTAAAATCCCACTAAACTAGCATTATAAATTGACTATTTATGTATAAAAGACTACTGATCTTCGCTATCATTCCCCTCGCTTTCTCTTCATCAGATGATTGGGCGGAATATTTAGGCGGTGCTGACAGAAATCATTATTCCACGCTGACACAAATTAATCCTACTAATTTAGATCAAGTAAAGGTGGCTTGGGAATATAGCCTACCTGATTCAGGTCAAATGCAAGTAAATCCACTTATCATAAAAGGAATCCTCTACGGAGTTAGTGCCTCAGTTCAGGCATTTGCATTAGATGCGGGTTCTGGACGTGAAATTTGGCGATTTGGAGATCCAGTTAAGAATTGGTCAAGTACATCCAGAGGGGTAAGTTATTGGACAAATGGAATGGAGAAACGAATCTTATATACGGCTGGACCTAATCTTTGGGCATTGAATGCGGAGACAGGAAAACCGATTTCCAGTTTTGGCGATCAAGGTAAAATTGATCTACATCTAGGATTACCTGCCATTTCAGCTAATAAATTCATCATTTCCAATACACCGGGGACAATCTATCGCAACCTTATTATCATGCCTGTACGCTTATCAGAAGGTGCAGATGCAGCTCCTGGTGATATACGCGCTTTTGATGTAGTCACGGGAAAATTAGTTTGGACTTTTCATACCATCCCATATCCAGGTGAAAAAGGATTTACTACTTGGCCAAAGGATGCGTATAAAAATACCCATACGGGCGCCGCCAATAATTGGGCAGGCATGGCCGTAGATAATGAAAAAGGGATTATTTTTGTTCCTACCGGTTCAGCAGGATACGATTTTTATGGAGGAAATAGAAAAGGAAGTAATTTATATTCGAATTGTCTGCTCGCATTAGATGCAAAAACAGGCAAGCGTATTTGGCATTTTCAAACCACGCACCACGATTTATGGGATCGAGATCTGCCAGCGCCACCTAATTTAATTTCGGTGACTCACCAGGGAAAAAAGATTTCAGCCGTAGCCCAAATAAGCAAACAAGGATTTGTCTTTCTTTTTGACCGAGAAAGCGGAAAACCTCTTTTTCATATTGTTGAGAAAAAGGTTTCAGCATCTACACTTAAGGGTGAAAAAGCTTGGTTAACACAACCCTATCCTACCCTGCCTAAACCATATGCTAGATTATCTTCTGAAATAGGATTAAATGATATTTCACCCTATGCAGAGAATAGAGAAGAGTTACTAAGTACGTTAGCACTTGTGAATAGAGGTTGGCATTCTGCACCTTCAGAAAAAGGGAATCTTATTTTACCCGGATATGATGGCGGTGGAGAATGGGGAGGCGCCGCAGCTGACCCCCAGGGCATTTTATATGTCAATAGCAACGAAATGGGCTGGATTCAAACCATGGTACCAGCGGCACTCGTCCATAATCCAGCAGCAAAAACTTACCAAAGCAATTGCATATCTTGCCATGGTACAGACAAAAAGGGGAATCCATTGAGTGGCTATCCATCGCTTGTTGATATTTCTTCTAGAAAATCGAGAACCTACATTCAACAAATAATTAACAATGGCAAAGGGATGATGCCTGGATTTAGCCACCTATCTTCAGCCGAAAAAGAAAACATCTTAACGTATATCCTGAATGAAATTCCGAAAGAAGTAGTCTCCTCTAAAATAAAAGGGTATCAACCCCCTTACCAGATGACTGGATACAATAAATTCCTAGATTCAAAAGGCTTACCAGCTTTAACTCCGCCTTGGGGAACTCTTAATGCGATTGATTTAAATACGGGAAAATACCTTTGGAAAATACCATTTGGTGATGAACCTGCCTTAGCTCAAAAAGGCATTACCGGAACAGGAGCCGAGAATTACGGAGGTCCCTTAATTACCGCAAGCGGCCTATTAGTTATAGGAGCGGCTAAAGATGGTAAATTACGATTCTATGAAAGTAAAACAGGAAAGCTGCTACGGGCCATACAATTACCAGCAGCAGCTTTCGCAACGCCATCGACCTATATAGTCAATGGAAAACAATTTATAGTTATCGCCTGTGGAGGAACAAAATTAGGCACCCCCAAAGGCAATAAATATATAGCCTTTAGCCTTTAGTTATTCTTTTACAATCGTGGTTGCAAATGGCTTTCCAGAAGAGATTACATGCAACACATATTTGCCCACGCGAATACCCGAGAAATCACTAAATACGATCTCTTTAATCGGAGCTTCGTAGGTATGTTGAAAGATAACAGACCCTAATTGATCATAAATAGCCACAAATGTAGGTTTAGTACTAGGTACAGAGAAACCAATGGTTAATTTATCTACGAAGGGATTAGGGAAAGCTGTATAAATAATTGGATTTTCTTCTTGTACATTTAATTTAATACCAGACGCTGCTATACTGCGTTCTAACAAAGATGGCTGCTTAAATCCTTGGCGAACCACTATTCCTCCTGAAGTAGATGTACCGGTTACGGCGCTTTGCTGACCTATTATCTGTGAATAATATTTACCATCCACTACCGTAGTAGCACCACCCGCACCTATCGATGAACTAATCACCTTTTGAGAGAAGGCAAGATGCGAAAAACCAATCATCATGAATGCAATAAGAACACTTTTCATATATTATTTTTTTAATGTAAGAATAAAATCTTCTACACTTTTACCTTCAAATTCTGAAAAATAAAAACTCAAATCCTCCGCACATTCAAAGCCAGAATCCTTAAACAAACTCTGCAAACACGATTTTTGCAAACAACCCTGCTTAATTAAATTTTTGGCAAATTGAATCCGCAAGCGATTCATTTCATCGGTGAAGTTAGTGAAAAGATAAAGTTCAAAAAAATCATTCAATACCTTTTTGTCTATTTGGACTAATTCCCCGAATTGATGCAAAGTCAAATCCGATTTTAAAAATGGTTTATCAAAGATATAACAAGCATTTATAGCTTGATCCATCTTATAATAAAACTCATCCTGAGGATTGAAAAAACGTTTAAATCGATCTGCATTTAAATAGATTACCTGAGGAAATAAGTACAAAGTACAGACCATGACCATATAGGCAAATAAGGAGATATATTTTATCTCAGTAGGGTGATTTAAAAAAGAATAACTATACGTATTTTCTAACCAAACACCTAAAAATACCGAGCTCATTCCAACAAAAACAACTAGTTGAAGTATAAGAAATATGGATAACCACTTTCCTGCCTGTAGGGCTTTATAAAAATAGCCCTCATTATTCCTTATATAGCGAATGCCCCATACCGTATATATTGTCAATAATAAAGGTCGGAGTATATAGATATGGCTTGCTTGAAAGACTAATCCTAATTGAATAGAGAACATAGATGTCCAATCGCTAAACACTTGCCTAACCACGCCCACTTTATAGGCATAAGGGGATATATAATAGGGTATCGTATCTATAAAAACGAGAATAAAAGGAATAAAATGCCAAAAATCACCCCAACTAATTTTTGTATTTCCACTTCTCAAACTGCGTAGATAAAAGTAGATCAGCGGCCCAATTAAGAAGTATAAAGAAGAGAAATTTCCATATAATAAGACCGTAAATAATAGACTATGTCCTAAGGACATCGAATAAATAGTCAAACAATAAATACCAGAAATAAAAAAAAGAATGGCTAAATAGATATTCGGATTAGCGAATAAGGAACCCCTCGATTTCAAAAAAATGATCGAGGGCGTCATAAAACTAGTAAATAACGTCATGACGAAAATCGATTGAAAAAGAAACAGCATTATTAAGTGGTTAGTTATATTTGTAATGTACAAAATAATACCGAATGAAAACCTAAATGAGTTAAATTACCATTATATCCAATTAGATAATGAAAGTAACCAAAAAATTCTCCCGTTTTTGTTATCATGACATTAGCAGCAGTCTCGCTTAAGTATTTAGAATTTTTAGCATAAAAAAACCATACTCCCTTATCAAGAGTATGGTAAAAAAAAGAGTGGACCAGCATGGGCTCGAACCATGGACCCCCTGATTATGAGTCAGATGCTCTAACCAACTGAGCTACAAGTCCGCATTGTACATCCTTTAAAGGAATTCAATGTGACACAAAATTAAGGAATACTAACCTTTTTAGCTAAATTTCGGAAAAGAATATCCCATGTACCCGACTAAAATAATTAATGACCCGATTTATGGTTTTATTAAAATCAATAATCCATTAATTCTTGAACTTATCGACCACCCTTATTTTCAGCGACTTAAACGTATTAAACAATTAGGTCTAGCTGAATTTGTTTATCCAGGTGCACATCATACGCGGTTTCATCATGCCTTAGGTGCCATGCATCTAATGGATCAAGTGTTAGATAATTTAAAAGCAAAAGGATATTCCATTTCACCCGAAGAGCGTGAAGCAGCAGAAATCGCTATTTTATTACATGATATTGGCCATGGACCCTTTTCACATGTTTTAGAATACACTTTATTAAACGAGGTGAAACACGAAGATGTGTCTACTCTTTTAATGGCAAAATTAAATCAGCATTTTAATGGCCGACTACGTTTAGCCATTGAAATATTTGAAAATAAATACCCCCGTAAATTCTTCCATCAATTAGTATCCTCTCAATTAGATGTAGATCGATTAGACTACTTGAGTAGAGATTCCTTCTATACAGGTGTAAGAGAAGGATTCATCGGTTCTGAACGGCTTTTAAGCATGATGGACTTGAATAATGAACAATTAGTTATCGAAGAAAAAGGTATTTATTCAACCGAAAATTTTCTAATGGCCAGACGTTTAATGTACTGGCAAGTTTATTTACATAAAACAGCCATTGCAGCTGAAACGATGTTAATTCAAATTTTACGTCGGGCTAAATATTTGTTTTCTGAAGACCAAAAGTTACCCTGCTCAGGTCCTTTAAAAACCTTTTTAACAAGCACGTATACTTGGGATGAATTTTCAAAGAATGAAAGTTTACTCATCGCCTTTACTGAATTAGATGATCATGATGTTTGGGCTGCCATAAAGGAATGGAAAAATACCAATGATAAAATCCTAAAGCATTTATGTACACACTTTTTGGCCAGAAAATTATTCACTTGTAAATTAGGCTCTCAGCCACTTCCTAAAGCAAAAAGAGTCGAAATAGAAGAAAATATAAAACAAGAATACGGAATAACAGACGAAGAACTGTCCTATTTTGTAGTAGAAGGCTCTACATCAAACGCCGCCTATGTACAGGGCGACAACACCATTAAGATGGTCGACAAACAAGGCCAGGTGGTCGAGTTACTCGAAGCATCTGATTTACCGACCATACAAGCATTAAGTAAGATTGTAAAAAAATACTATTTTTGTTGTCCAAAGAGCGTATATTTGCAAGGAGAATTGAGCTAAAGGAAATTCTATTAGCCCTTATTAAACATCGTTTGACCGAATGAAATTTACTGTTGATCAAATAGCCCAATTAATTCAAGGAACAGTAGATGGTGATGGTTCAGCAAGTATAACGGCGTTTAATAAAATTGAAGACGGGCAAGAAGGATGTATATCCTTTTTAGCTAATCCGAAATATGAATCATTCTTGTACATCTCTAAGTCAACAGCTATCATCATAGCAAACGATTTAATTTTAAAAGAAAAGCCTTTAGCTACCTTGATTAAGGTTAAAGACCCCTACTCCGCCTTCACTATACTACTTCAAAAATACCAAGAATTTACAAGCGTAAAGGAAACCGGTATTCAAGAACCTACACACATCGCAAAAAGTGCTAAAATAGGGTCTGATTTGTATTTCGGGCCATTTTCAAGCATAGGTTCAGAGTCTAGTATTGGCAATAATACGTACATTGCCGCGCACGTAACCATCGGAAATAAAGTAAGTATTGGCAATAATTGCGTAATTTATCCAGGCGTAGTTATTTATAACGACACCATAATAGGTAATAATTGTACGCTGCATGCGAATGCAGTAATCGGTTCAGATGGATTTGGTTTTGCCCCTCTTGCAGACGGATCTTTTACTACAATACCTCAATTAGGGAATGTAGTTTTAGAGGACGGTGTTAGTGTAGGTGCTAATACGACCATTGATAGAGCCACGATGGGATCTACTTTAATCAAGCAAGGTGTAAAAATTGATAATTTAGTACAAATAGCCCATAACGTAGAAATTGGCGCTAATACGGCCATAGCAGCACAAACAGGTGTTTCTGGTTCTACAAAAATTGGCCAAAACTGTTTAATTGGTGGTCAAGTAGGAGTAGCAGGGCATATTACCGTTGCAGATAGAACCATTGTTACCGCTCAATCAGGGGTAACGAAAACGGTCCGAAAAGAAGGACAAATATTAGGGGGAACACCGGCCTCCCCTAATAGTGAATACTTGAAACGCAATGCTTTATTGCGTCAGTTGCCGGACTTATTAAAACGATTAGAATCTTAATAACGCGTATGAACAATAAGCAACATACTATTACCAATGCTGTAACCCTATCTGGTGTAGGTTTACATACTGGCGTAGTTGCCAATATGACATTTTTACCTGCTCCTGCTAACCACGGGATCAAATTCCAGCGTGTTGATTTACCAGGTCAACCGATTGCAGATGCTGATGTAGACTATGTAGTAGATACCTCACGCGGAACAACAATAGAGCATAATGGCGCCCGTATTAATACTGTGGAGCACGTTTTAGCAGCACTTGTGGGTTTAGAAGTAGATAATATCCTCATTCAATTAGATGGCCCGGAACCTCCTATCATGGATGGCAGTTCCATCAAATTCGTGGAAGCACTAAAAGACGCTGTTTTAGTAGAACAAGATGCGCACCGCAAATTCTTTGAAATTACAGAGGAAGTTCGATTCAAGGATTTAGAAAATGGAATTGAACTTGCGGCATTACCTCTAAATGACTACCGTATAGCGGTAATGGTGGATTATAATTCCAAATTTCTAACAAGCCAACACGCTAATCTGAGCCATGTCTCTCAGTTTGAAAAAGATTTTTCTATGTGCAGAACATTCTGTTTTGTGCATGAAATAGAAGTATTATATAAAGCTGGATTAATTAAGGGTGGTGATTTAAATAATGCTATCGTTATAGCTGATAAAGATTATTCTGAAGCAGAATTAGCTCATTTATCAGATGTTTTGGGAAAACCTAAAATCTCTGTTTCTAAAGAAGCTGGGATACTTAATAATACCAATTTACATTTCAGTAATGAGATGGCACGCCACAAGTTATTAGATTTAATGGGGGATTTAGCCTTAGTAGGGCGTCCTATTAAAGCTCAAATCTTAGCGTCACGTCCCGGTCATGCTTCTAACATAGAATTAGCCAGAAAAATTAAGAAGTTGATGTTAGAAGCAGAGAAAAATAAAGTACCTGTTTATGACCCCAAGCAGCCTCCTATATTTTCTCACGAACGAGTATATGAACTTTTGCCCCATCGCTATCCTTTCCAAATGATTGATAAAATCATTTATTTAGATGATAATAGTGTTGTAGGGGTTAAAAATGTCACCATGAATGAAAATTACTTCATGGGTCACTTCCCTAACAATCCCGTCATGCCAGGGGTTATGCAAATAGAAGCCATGGCACAAACGGGTGGAATTCTCGTATTGAGTTCAGTAGATGATCCAGAAAACTATTGGCCCTACCTTGTAGGTATTGAAAATTGCCGTTTTAGAAGAAGTGTCATACCGGGAGATACAATTATCTTTAAATGTGAGCTTCAAGCCCCTATTCGTAGAGGTATTGCAAAAATGACTGGCAAGGCTTATGTCGCTGGCGTTGTAGTTTGTGAGGCAGAAATGACTGCCAGTTTAGTGCGTAAGTCCTAAGTTTAAAATGTATGATTCATCAGTTAACACATATTGATTCGAACGCTAAAATCGGTGCTAATGTTAGTATCGAGGCATTCACATCTATTCATGCCGATGTAGAAATTGGTGAAGGAACCTGGATTGGATCAAACGTAACCATTTATCCTGGAGCGCGTATTGGTAAAAATGTACGTATTTTTCCAGGAGCAGTTATTTCAGCTATTCCTCAAGATTTAAAATTTGGCGGAGAAACAACCACCGCTGAAATCGGCGATAATTCCACCATTAGAGAGTGTGTAACGATTAATCGGGGGACATCCGATAAATTAAAAACTGTAATAGGCAAAAACTGTCTAATTATGGCTTATGTACACATTGCACACGATTGCGTGATAGGTGACCATTGTATTATTGCTAATTCAGTTCAAATGGCTGGACATGTGACAGTAGGAGAGTTTGCCATCATTGGTGGTTCTTCAGCTATTCACCAATTCGCAACGATTGGTCAACATGTCATGATTTCTGGTGGTTCATTAGTTAGAAAAGATGTTCCTCCATTTACTAAATCTGGACGTGAGCCTTTAACTTATGCTGGCATTAATTCCGTAGGATTACGTCGTCGTAATTATACAGATGAGCAAATAAATATTATTCAAGAGGCCTACCGCTATTTATATTTGAGAGGATTAAATACAAATACGGCATTAGAAGAAATAGAGGCGCAATTACCTAATACTCCGGAGCGAAACGAAATTCTCAACTTCGTTAAGAATTCAGAAAGAGGTATCATGAAAGGCTAATTAAGTATGGAAATTCTTGTTCGTAACCTTTCCAAAAAATTCAGACAAGAATTTGTCATTCGTGATTTTAACTATAGCTTTCAATCAGGCAACTCCTATGCCCTTACAGGGCCCAATGGGTCCGGAAAATCAACTTTATTACAACTAATCGCTCAATTTACGCTTCCTAACTCAGGTAGCGTAGAAATGCTTGGCATTGATCCAGAATCAGTCTATTCACAAATCACTTATGCGGCGCCCTATGTCGAATTGATTGAAGAATATACTTTAAGTGAACATCTGCATATTCTCATTAAAAACAACTACCTCCCAGCATCAATCACTTTAGAATTCTTAGAGGAATTTATCGATTTACAACCGGGTCGAACTAAATTAATTAAGAATTATTCTTCAGGAATGCGTCAAAAAATCAAGTTAGGATTTGCCCTATTATCTGAAAGACCTGTTTTATTGATTGATGAGCCGACGACTAATTTTGACGAAAAAGCCAAGGAGTGGTTCTTTGATAAATTGAATAATCAGCGCGAAAAACTACTTATCATCGCCTCGAATGAAGGCAGAGAAATCGACTTCTGTACTGAATCGATTTCAATAAGTGATTTTAAATAATTTGGCGTAAACGAAATCTAATACTACCCCATAAGAGTAGAAAAAATCCTAGGAAGAAAATCAGGTCACTAAAGCTCAAAAGACCCATACTTAATCGATTATAATGGGAGGATAAGTCCAAAGCCTCCAATCCTATTTCCTTCGCTCCTTGCCAAAAAACAAAATTTAAAACCAAACCCTGAATAAAGGCTACAGGCTGCTTTCTACTTAAACTAGAGGCTAATACCCCAAAACCTACAAAGCATAGTATTAAAAGAAATAGTGCTAGATATCCACCTAAGATCAAAGATGAATCAAAATTACTTTTTGGAAAACCCAAAACAGCCACTGTTTGAACAAAAAGTAAACTAAGCAATAAGGTCAATACACTAATAAAAATAAGTGCTAGCAACTTAGCTGATAAAACTTGACCCAGGGTAATAGGAAGCGATCTTAGCAATTGAAACGTCCCTTTCTCTACTTCATCAGAAAAACTACTCATTGTCAAAGCAGGAACAAAAAACAAAAAGAACCAAGGGCTGAGGTCAAAGAAAACACTTAGCTCAGCAAATCCATAGTCTAAGACATTTCCGTCAATCACCCAGACATAAACTCCCATTAAAACAAAAAAAGACGAAATAGTCCCCCAGCCCATCCAAGAGCTAAAAAAGGCTAAAACATCTTTTTTAAAAAGAGCGAACATCTTATTCGAAAATAGGTTTTTCTCGTTTAACGACAGCAGCGATAATTAAGCCAAAAAGAAAATTGAAAATCAAGCTTGAAATTACAACAGTCACAAATTGAACTCCTGGATTCATGAATAGACTAGTTATTTCCTCTGCGCTCTGAATTTGGCTAGTACTAAGGCCTTGATCTTCCATCCGTTCTCTAGCTAAATCTAGTTGACGTTGCATGGCTGTATTATCAATAAACTGGATATAAATATAGTTAAACGCCCCGGCGACTAATCCGCTGATTGCCCCAGACAAAGTGGCTAATCCTAAACCTTGACCGTAGCTTATATAACCTTCATTTTGTTCTCTAAATTCGCGCAAACAAAGTAATAATATAGTTACGGATAACACCAGAGACCAGATACCCGATATCCAACCTATGGATTCTTGAAAATTTTCAGCCCAACCCATCACATTAACAAGAGTCGAAAAAAGAAAGCTTAATAGACCATAAATAAAACCATACTTCAAGGCAATAATAGATGATGAGGCTGTTGATTCTGTCGAGTTTTCCATAGCTATTTTTTATAGTAGAGTGAAATTAACAAATTAGGTAAAAAACCCAGGGCAATTTTTTGAGAAAAATCATCTTTTGCGATGCTGTAGGCATCAATTGATTTTATACCCGCATGTAAACTATTATAGTATTCTCCACCTTCTTGACTAACAATGACTTCTTTGAAGGAATTTAATTCTAATAAACTTTGTTGAATATAGGCTCCTAGCATTTGTAATCCTGCTTGAGATTGGAAAAAATAATACACGAAAAATGCACTTAATAAAGCTGTAATCACTATTAAGATATATTGGAGTGCAAAATAAACTAGAAAATGTTTCTTTTCGCCTTGGTGATTCTGTGGAAATTTAGAGACATACCACCATTGAAAAAAAAGTAAAAAAATGAAAGTAGGCGCTTTTTTACCCCCTAATGGAATAATGCCAAAAGACTGTAAAACATAGCCATAAGCCACTAGCAAGACTACGAATAGCAATGCAAATAGAACGAAACGACTAATTTCAGAAAACCAGTTATTGACCATTATTGAATTAATCCGTGATAAACCCCAGCCACTTTATAGCTGAACGAATGACCTAAGAAAATAGAATTCTTCGATTTAGAGACGATTGAATTTGACTCATAGACGTGGGACTCATTTTTAATAATCATCCCTTTCATCCATTCTCCAACCTTTAATTCTGGCAGTTGGATTCCTAAGAAGGCAGCCGAATTATGAGATAAATATTGATCTACTTTATCTAATCCTTGCTTTTTCGCTTCGGAGATAAAGGCTATCGCTAAAGTTTCTAAACCAATCGTACCAAAAGCAGCCTGATCAAACTCCAATTCTTTATATTCTACCTCCTGAGGGTGATGATCAGATACGACAGAAGAAATCGTTCCCTCTTTTAAACCTTTCCACAAGGCTAATCTATCTTTCTCTGTCCTAAGGGGAGGATGTACTTTTTTCAGTGTATCGAAATCGGCTAATGCCTCTTCTGTGAATAGCAAGGAATGAACTGCCACATCTGCCGTGACTGGTAAGCCGGCTTTTTGAGCCAAATTGATCAATTTAACAGACTCTGCAGAAGATATACAAGAGAAATGAAGTGAAAAGTTCGCATTGGCTAAACCAAACGAATGCTGCATCACGTAGGCTAGTAGATCTAGATCCCGTTTTACCTGCATCGTTTCCGCTAATTCAGGAATCCCCTTCAATCCTAATAAGGTACTTTGTAATCCTTCGTGAATCTGTCCAAACAAGGATAATCCGCTCACATCAGGTCGTGAAATAACCTTCACGGGAAGTGGCTGTAAATACTGAAGGCATTTTAACATTAAGTCCGTGTCTTGCAAAGATCCTGCACCATGACTAAACCAAGAGGCTCCTGCCTGATGCAGATCCATCAAATCACTAAAGTTCTCTGCCTGATTCCCTAAAGTTAAGGGAGCTGCTGGGTAACAAGCTAAGCCGGTACCAGCCATTTTTTGAGCTATGTATTGAATCGCTTCGGGTTGTTGCGGAACCGGGTCTCCTGTAGGCAGAAGCAGTAAGTCTAAGACGCCACCTTTCCAAGCAGCAGCACGTAAACTATCCCAATCTTCCTTGTTTTCACCACCTGGCAACGTATGATGCACCCGTAGATCGACGACGGAAGGAAACCAAAGTAATTCAGCACCCGATATGACTTCATCAGCATCCGCTTTAATCGAAGGTTCAATAGAAATCCAACGACCATTCTCCGCTAATAAATCCATCTTCTTCCCGTAGTGGGTTGACCGACTATCTTGAATTAAAATCTGATTGAATAAGATCCGCATTTTTTTTGGCTTATAAAAAAACCCTGATTAACAGGGTTTTAAAATCAATGTCCGATAAAGGATTTATATGTTTCCACATCCATCAATTGGGATAAATCACCAGCATCAGCTGCCTTCATTTTCACTACCCAACCATCCCCGTAAGGATCAGAATTTATCAATTCAGGACTGTTATTTAAAGCTGTGTTAAACTCTATAATTTCTCCGGCAATAGGTAAGAACAAATCCGAAACTGTTTTAACCGCTTCAACTGTTCCAAAAACACCATCTTTCGCGATATTTTTTCCTACCGTCTCGACTTCGACAAAAACGATATCACCCAATTCACCTTGAGCAAAATCTGTAATACCGATAATAGCTACGTCGCCATCTAATTTAATCCACTCGTGCTCTTGAGTATATTTTAATTCACTTGGAAAATTCATATAATATCTATTTGCTTACAAAGGTCACTAAATTCTCGATTTTTTGCAAACGATTTTAAATTATTCACTTAAACTATAGCGTATTTGGAAACCTCCTGCCACCGTAGAACGATAGAAGGAATTAGAAACCAGCGGATTATTCATCATCTTATCAAAATAAGCGGTGACCGTTAATTTATTATTCACATTATAACTTATTTGTGGACGGAATTGAAAATTCACAAAACCTTGCGTTACAATCGTCTCCGCATCTAATTTACGCTGTAGCGTACGCGTATCTCGAATCGTTAAATTCATATTGAAGCGCAAATCATTAGGTAAGCGCACGGCTCTACCATTGATTTTAAAAGGTATAAGCAAATTGGCTTTAGTAAATCCTATGGCAACGGTCAAATCCTTATTAGCCAATTCCGCTACTTGTGAATTCGCTAGATTTAAACCTACATTCCGATCTTGGTTATACTCTAAACGTAAAGAGATCTTACTCTTAGTAACCGCATTAACCCCGATTAACGGAGAAAATCTTTCTACAAAAGAAATTGTACTCATTACATAAACGGGAATCAACGTATTGGTCTCAGGATCAAAACGAGTGGAAAGTGGATACAACAAACTATTTAAAGACAAGTTCATATAATCGGTGGCAAATTGACCATATTCCAGCGAGGATACAAAATTTCCCACATTATAGGTGCTTGAGTACATATGCGAAATTGTAAAGGAAGCAAACTTATTCTTTATGCCTGGAAATAAATTCAAGCCATTATAATCTACTTTCCAGTTAGGTAGCGGGATATCATAGAAAGGCGAATACTTGACACTATTCGCTGAAACACCCGAATAGGCTGCAAAGAAAGCCGGAATCAGAACATCCTGGGAGTTCTGATTATAGGTCCCTATTTCAGTTGGTTTAGCCTTGTTTAAACGAGATAAGAGAACCGAACGATTAGATCTAAATTCCTCGAAAACCGTTTCTGGATCAGAAAAGGCCGTCATGAAGGATAGGAATGACATCGAATAATTACCAGATCGTATAGGACTTTGAGATTTAAAAGGACCATTTGCTTGCTCTGGACGGAAAAATTCTTGGTAGTTATCCCCCCGATTATAATTCCCATCTACCTGAATACGCAAATCTTTAGTAGGCTCTAGTTGGGTTGAATAGCTTAACTTTTGGGTTCGCAGCTGGGTGAATGGGGTATTTTGAACTGTACTTTTTGTAAGCCACCCATTTTCAGCTGATTTAAATCGAATACCTTCATCCTGTCCCCCACTGATAAAGTCAAAACCAGGTGCGGAATTAATTGCATTCATACCTAAAATCCCAGGATTTGGCATAAAACCTGGTAAGGTCGTAGATTCATTAACTGAATAATTAACCTGAATTCCGCGCAAAGTTAAAAGTAAACGAGTGATTGATTTCACAGCATTATTCGCTGGAATAACGATATCCTCCTCATCACCAGGATTCCTTGCGACATTCTTGCCAAAAGTTCGAGGACTATTCGCCCAGCGCAATGCTTTTATGCGATTATACAGAGCAACAAAATCAATTTTCCCATTAATAGCCTGCTCCCGGTTATTTTTAATAATATTCCCAAATGGCAAACCTAATGAATCTCGAATGTCAAAAGAGTTAGCGAAATAATTATATCCAATTCGATGCGTATAATCCGCATTCATCCAGTCGGTAAGAACCGATTTCTGTAAAGGTAAACGCCATACCATGCCCGCTTGTTGATCAAAGCTTTTAGCTCTACCTAAAGCCCGCAAACTAATCATCACAGAATCTCGCTTTTCTTGGGTATCCAAATCCCCAATGGGTTCATCAATGATAGAATTCACCTGCGCATTATAATTTAATACGACACTCTTAGTCAAATTCCAATTTAACGCATACTGGCGATTAAAGAACCAATACTTCTCAAATTGGGGAGCCACACCTAGCGTAGTAAATTCGGAATTCCGCATTTGGGTTTTGATGAAACTACGATCCATATCTAATCGAACCAATAAAGACGATGGGACTAGATTTAGATTGAAATCTTTAATCAATTCAAACGACGCTTTCTTAAATGGTTCAAGGAAACGGGATGAACTCGTAAAAGCATATAAAACACTTCCCTTATGAGATAATTGATTGTATTCGGCAATCAGAGGGCTCGTCCGTATCATTTCTGAATAGGCGTACGAGAAAGTAAAATTAGAGAAATCCCAAGGATAGCTATTTTTAGATAGTGCACTTCTCGACTTCTTCACATTCGAAAAATTGAAACCTTTCCGCTCCGTATTATCTTCTACTAGAGTAAGATAAGATTGTTTTTTTACCTCAGAACTAAACTTCTGAATTGAATTCCTTAAGAAAATATCAGGATCAAAAGGATCAAATTCTGGCGAAATATTCCGTCTGTCGTACGTAATAAAGAAAGGTATTTTAAAACCCCAGCTCTTAGGCAATAGTTTGTCTAAATTCAGGTTAGCCGTAATTCCATATTCCAAATTATTTTCGCGACTACGTTCTGAAATTTTGGCCTGAACCCCACCAAAACCGTAATTCTTAAAACTACCATTCATCTGAATCGTACCTAAATCCGCTAATTTCAAACCTAATTTACCTATAGCCGCTTCCCCAGAGGTCTGATCAAAGCCAGACGCCCTTAATTCATTTACCCATATACAGAAAGATTTATTCGTCGTACTCGTATTTCTCACGCCTATCATCGTCACCATCGTGGCGCTTTGATCAGGACGACCCATCACAGTAATTTTATACGTTTTACCAGTAGAACTCGTCACTAGCATAATAAAACGCTCTTGCAAACTCTTCCCTTGCTTGTCTCTCTCCGTTTTCACTTGTTTCACTAAATCAAACTCGATATCAAACTCATTTTCCATCGGCCAAATTTCGGTATCTATACTTTGGCCTTTCTGTGTTTGCGTTAAGCCTGAATTCTCTATTTCATAGTAATTATCTGTCAAATCAGTTCCAATTCGTAAGAATGCACTCACTTGACCATTAATTGCATCCGGACTTTGCATCGAAACAAACATCTTTAAACGCTTGTAATTAATGAAATCGAAAAGCGTATTTTTAAAGACCGCTCTAGCATCCCCAGCACGTAAATTATCCACACATAAGCTCATGGATTGCTCATTCAGACGTGCATTATTAATAGTGGTAATATCTTGATCGCGTACAAATCCAGGAGGCACCACATAAGGAATTGCGGTCTCGCCCTTATTAGCAGGTCCATTTTCTTCAATATTCACACTCGAAACACGGAACTTAGCATCATAGGGTTCCGGCAAATCTTGACCACTTCGCTTATCTAATTCACCCACAAATTTTCGGTAACTATAACCGGATAATTGAAGCTGAGCAAAGCGCAAAACCACTGGCTCTTGAAATTCTTTAAGCACCATTCGCATAAAGCGGATTGATTTAAACGAATTAATCTCACCAGCGGGCGTCTTGTAATTGCGTTTATCTTTAATGGGAATCCGGAATAAATACCAATTAACTCCACCTTCTGAAATCTTATCTACCACAAATCCATTCCCGATTTGAAGGCTAATGGGTTTTAAATCTACCTCATATTCAAAATAAGCCTCATTTTCGTTAACGGTATTGTCATTATTCAAATCCTCCCGATCAGGCAACATACTATTTGCCTCCGTAAAATTGGTATTTGATGGATTCGCCGTAGTAGGGCTATTATTTTCCATTCCCAGGTAATTCTTATAGCGCTGAATAAGTGATTCGGTACTGTTGAATTTTTGGTTTAAGTAATAATCGAAATCATCACCAGCGGGGTCATTTTGAATTATTGCCAAAGCAGGCGCATCTGTCACCCTTCCCTTAATTTGATCTAAATAAGCCTTAAAATGAGTTGTTTCAGTCAGCGCAGTTGCGTCATCAGAGCTATTAGGCAAACCATCTAATCCAATATCTTGCTTCTCTCGACCAGCTGAATTATCAAAGGCATTAATTACGAATTGGCGAGACGGCGCTAAACCCCATTCCGTAGTTTCCACATTTTTACCAGCTCCTGCCGTAATTTTATTCCCGGCAGGTATTCCGTTTTCAAAATTGGAATAACCATCTGGAATGAAGTCCTCGGAAACATCACCAAGATGAAAAACTAATTTACCTCCAGTCTCGTTATTTTTATTAAATATTCCATCCCGAATTTTACCAGCCTCACCCCCTATAAATGGATCCATTAACCAAAATTCAATTTGCTCCACATTCGCATTATCAAAATCCGTATCAGAGCTGATGGCCCTCGTGATAGCGCCAAAATTAGAAGCCGGAGTAGGCAATAATCCTTTCGACGAGAGATTGGTATTAAAATTATACAATCCCCTTTCAGAAGGGAAATAAGCTACATCTAATACACCGATAGGCAGATTAGTTATGTTGTTTGCAAAGTCTTTATTAGGAAACAGCCCTTTAGGCGTAACGACTCTTTCGTAAGCATAGGCGTTAACTTTCGTGGGATCTAAACCCGGAACATCTAAGGCAAATCCACCTTGACCATAAATACTTGCATCCACCGTATAGGCAGCAATTTTAGCCCGATTAAAACCAGCCGCTAATTTACTCCCCGTCACAACATACGATTTAGGAGTAGCTCCCGATTTCCATAAGGTAGACTGGGAGCTTAGATTATAAATGACACGCGCAGCCTCAAAATCATCAATGAAAGCATTGCCTTGAACCCGATCATTTACATTCGGGATTAGTTTCGCAAATTCACCCTGAAAATCAATGACCGATGTTTCTTTTGTTGAAATCAATGGTAGCTTATCTAAGAAGCGCGTAATACCCTGAGAATTCTGCAAAATAGTAGCGTCAAAACCAATGAGCGTATTATCCACCGGTTCATTCCCCATTGCCACCCTTCGGAAAAAGGCAGGAGGACTTTCAGACATATTTTGGATGGTCGCTCCTAGATGCACATTCTTACCTAAATTATAATCTAAACGCGTTCCTAATAAGGTTCGGATTTGATTAGAGAATAAATCAGGTTTTTCATAACAAACCTTAATTTCTCTTCCAGAACCAAAGACGCCTTCATTGATGATTTTCACCCTCCCTGACTGCGGTTCGACTATATAATCTGTACCAGCCGCTAAAGATTGTCCACCAGCCGTAACTGTAACCGATTTTGCCTCAACCCCGAATGGCAAAGAAATATCTCCACCCGAACCCGACTGAAAAGATCCTTTGATAAAAAACTTATTCTTAGTCGATAATTGAGCCGCATCCATTTGAGTCCCCGTATACAATTTATCGAATACATATTTATCTATTAAATTGGTCTCTGATGAGGTGAATTTCGCACGTAGACTACTCCCAAAAGGCTCTAAGACTGGAAAAATAATTTTTCCGTTTTTCGAATCAATCGTAATATCATCAATGTAATCAAAGTTTCCATCCGGCTGAGGATCGCCAGCAAAATTCAATTTATCTAAACCTAAAACCTTCACTAGAGGAATATCTTTGAAGTTAGTCCCTTCAATCAAATTGCTATTATCGATCCCCGTCGCATCATCCTTGTAGACAATTCGCAATTGAAAATTTTGCTTAGTAAGTGCGGAAGTATTCAATGAATAAATATTCTTCATCATTAAATCCCACATGGGATGAGGCTTGCCAGTCGTGGATGAATTTAGGTTATTTCTTATCATACTTGACTTCAGCATTTTAAGAATCAAAACCTCATCATCTTGGCGAGCCTGGTAATCTTCTGTCAACTCCCCTACTTTATATTTACGCCCATTCAGCGTGTATTCATAGGAAACTGCTAAAACTTCATCGTTACGAAGTGGAGCTACTAAGGAAATATAGCCTAATTGGGAATTAAACTTAAATTCTCTATCCGTTAAGCGCTTCGCCCCTTTTAAAACATCAAAATCCGTTCCTCGTTTTAAATTATAGGTCGTCTCTAATCTATCAGTCGCCTCATTCGATTTCCGCAAATTGGGATCTGCTAAAAGCTTCGCATACATCCCATTTGCTTTATTATCTACTGGGCTAGTTGAATTAATGGGTTGAACAATTGGATTTGTATTGTTATAAGGACTAGCTTCACCCAAATCGTATAAGGAGACTAAATTCCGAAGAGTTTCCGTACTTTGGGTACGATTCGTTACATAAACCTCCACACGAGTTACCGTGATACCACTTGAAATAACGGGGAGATTTTTGAGTGCCCTTTCATAATTCGTTCGAAAATAGGATGATAAGAAAAAGTGCTTGTTTTCATCATATTGATCCACTCGTACTTCGAAATTTTTACCCTGCGTTCCACCCTTAAGCGTAATACAATCTTGTTTGGACCTTTGCTGAGCTGCCACAACGGTCATATCTAAGGCCCCAAAACGTAATAAGGTTTTCACACCGAATAAATTTTGAATACCTGGAATCAACTGAGAATTCAAGGTCCAAGAAGTATTTCCCACTTCAATATTTTGGAGAATATCTTCTTCTTGTGTCTTCCAATTTAATTTTAACTGATTCTGAAAGTTAAAACTAGCCTTCGTATCGAAATTGACATTCAAATTAAGCTTATCACCTATCTTACCTTGAAAATTAATCTGAGCCTGTTCATTAAAGAAAAGATTTCCTACATACCTTAATTGTACTGGAATAGCTGGATTATCGACAAATTGTCCCATATAGCCCACATCTAAAAGCAATGAACCATTGGGCTTAAATGAAACCTCTGTGCCGCCAAATATTCGGTCAATAGCCGGAGGTAATTCAATTTTAGGAAATAGACCCCGAGACTTTAAATTACTGCTACCATCTAAACTTTTAGAATAGGATTGCCAAAAGCTTCGATTCACCTCTTGGTTTTGTAATTGATTAAAAGACTTGAAATCAGTTAATTCAGCAGCTCCTGTGGCATCCTTCCGGATAACCATCTTTGAATCTGATTCAAAAGAATAGGTAGGACTAGATTTTTTTGAATAAATAGAAAAGGGGGATTTCCCTTGATTTCGATTTGATTTCTTTAAAGATAACCGCGGCTTTTTACCTGATTTGGAGACGGAATCTACTTGAGCTAGACTCGAAAAAGACAACATCATTCCCAAACCCAAATAGAAGGGTATCCATAATGACCAAAATTGTCTTTTACCTGTACTCAACTATCTCAAGGCTAATTTGATTAAATTTTCTACAGACGCATCCGGATTAGATTTGAGGATACTTTCCAAACTCTTTTCGGCAGCCATACGCGGAATACCCAGCGTAACTAAAGCAGCTAAAGCTTCTTGCTTATGACCAAAATTCGAATCATGGGAGGCTATTCCTGCCTCTACAAATAAGGCATCTTTCTTGCACTTATCTTTCAATTCTAAAATAACCCGTTGGGCAGATTTAGAGCCAATACCTTTAATTGATTGTATCAAAGCAATATTTTCGTTCATAATTGCTGAACGAATTTCATTAGAAGAAAAAGACGACAACATGACTAACGCCGTACTTAGTCCTATACCAGAAACGGAAATCAAGTCTAGAAATAATAGTTTTTCATCCATCGAATGGAAACCAACCAAAGTATGAGAATCCTCTTTCACTTGTAAATGGGTAAACAGCTTGCAACTTTCTTCCCCATCTGCTAAAGAGGCATAGGTCTGAAGTGAAATTTTCACCTCATAACCCACTCCATTCACATCAATTATAACATGCGCACGATCTTTGTGGGCTAATTTTCCTTTCAAATAAGCTATCATAATTACCTGCGTTTACGGCGTTTTTTTGATTTACTTTTTTTCTTTTTATGCTTAACTTTTCGTTTACTTTTTACGTAAGAGCGTTTATTCGTTTTCTTCGTTATGCGTTGTTTTGTCTTGACTAATTTAAAATAAGTCAAAACTTGACCCTTTCTCAAATGGGAACCTTTTATCCGATTCAAGCGCTTAAGTTCCATCACACTTAAACCTAATCTACGAGAAACGGTTGATAAATTATCCCCTCCTTTTACTCGATACGTATATCGCTTAGCAACAGGTACTGGCTCCTCCGTTTCTAAGGTATCATCTTCCATTCTTTCTGGAGCAGATAAATCTGCCCGAGCAGAATCCATGATTTGTGCTCTATTTTGCTCAAAATAAGGGAAACGGTTCGAGGGTAAATGTACTTTAACTTGTTGTGAATTTTTAGGCAGGAAATGTGAAATAATATGCGGATTTAATCGTCTTAGTGTATCTAAAGAAAAACCCGTTAAACGAGATAAGGTATTTAAATTCAAATAGCCACTAACCAAAATACTATCCTTGGGTATATCAATTATCCAATTTTCTGGTTGAATGGAATGATCCCAATGATAATTCATCATATAAGTCATCGCAATGAATTGAGGAACATAAGCCTTTGTTTGCGCAGGTAAACACGCATAAATACCCCAAAAATCATTTGCCCCACCACAGCGGCGCATGGCTCTTTTTACATTAGCAGGACCTGTATTATATGCAGCTAAGGCTAAATGCCAATCTCCGAAAGTTTTGTAAAGACGTTTAAAATATTGACAAGCAGCGTCTGTGGCTCTTTCCGCATCAAAGCGTTCATCAATATATTGGTCTACCCTCATCCCAAAATCACCCCTAGCCGTATTGGGCATAAATTGCCATAATCCACCAGCTCCTTTATTTGAAATAGCCTTATTTTCTAGTCCCGACTCAATGAGCGATAAATACTTTAATTCATCAGGAAGACCATATTTCTCTAGGTACTTTTCATATAATGGAAAATATATATCTTTTTTCTCTAGCATTCTTTGCGTAAAACTCGCTTTTCGAAATGCGAAGATTTCCACAAACTGATGTGTAATAATATTGTAGTTCAGCGGAATGACATTTTCCAACTTTAGTAAACGATCTTGAATTAAACCAGGGTCAATAGAGAACGCAGGAGGCCCTCCTTGCTCGATTTTAGATAAAGAATCAATCTGTTTGAAATCATATGCAGGCATATAAGCTCCAGTAACCTGAGCAAAGGAAACTTGGGTAATAAATAAACAGAAAAGAAAAACAAGTCTATTTCTCATCATTTGTTAGTCTTTCGCCTAAATCTAACATTTTATCCTCTTGAAAAGGATAGGTCATTAATTGAAAACCCATGGGTAATCCGTTAGAATCCTCTCCCATCGGTATGGATAGTCCTGGAATACCCGCCACATTCGCCTGAACAGTAAAAAGGTCCCCCAGGTACATCTGAATAGGATCTAAGGTCTTTTCGCCTAATCGATAAGCAGTCGAAGACGTGGTGGGAGAAACGATAAAATCATAATCTGATAAAATTGCTACCGTTTTATCTTGTATTAAGCGTCGTACTTTTTGGGCTTTAGTATAGTAGGCATCGTAATAATCTGCACTAAGAACGAAAGTCCCTAACATGATACGTCTCTTCACTTCTTCACCAAAACCTTCCCTACGGGATCGCTTGTATAATTGCATCAAATCAACCGGATTAAAGGTGCGATGACCAAATTTCACCCCATCAAATCGGGCCAAGTTTGAACTCGATTCAGCCGTAGTTAATACATAATAAGTAGGCAATAATTGATCTATATAGGGAAAAGCAACTCCCTCTACCGTATAACCTAAACTAATTAATTGAGCTACCTTCTTTTCAAATGCCGCTTTAATCTCTGGTTGTAAACTAGGATGTTCCACCACTTCCTTGATATAAGCAATACGCTTTTTATCAGATGTAGGTGCGGGAATTTGAGCAACTAAAGTACTATCCTGCCCATCATCCCCTTTAATAATATCCATCACTAATCGAGCATCCGAGACATAATTTGCTATGGGCCCGATCGTATCAAATGAAGACGCATAGGCAATTAATCCCCAACGAGAAACCAAACCATAGGTCGGTTTTAAACCAATAACACCACAAAAAGAAGCTGGCATCCGAATAGAACCACCTGTATCTGTGCCTAAAGAGACCTGGCACATACCCGCTTGAACAGCTACCGCTGATCCTCCCGAACTTCCCCCAGCCACATAAGCCTGATTAGCAAAGTTTAAAACAGGACCAAAAGCAGAATTCTCATTCGTGCTCCCCATCCCAAATTCATCACAGTTTTGGCGACCAATAATAATCGCATCTTCGTCCAATAAACGCTGAACTGCTGTAGCTGAAAAGGTGGATTTGAAGGTATTTAAAATCTTACTCCCTGCCTGAGACCCATGTCCTTGATAGCATAATAAATCCTTGATTCCCACTACCAAACCGGCTAATCGTCCTGCTGTACCCGCTTTTAATTTAGCATCCACGACCAATGCCATCGCCTTTGCCTCATCTTCGTACACCTCTAAAAAAGCATTCAATGCTTTATTATGGGAATGAATTTGATTTAAATTGCTTTGAACAATAGTAGAAACCGAAAGCTCACCCGCTAACAATTTCTCCCTGATCTTCACATAGGGTTGACTCGTATAACTCATTAAAAAAGGGAATCTTTAAAAACACAAAAGCATAGTTGAATTTCTTCAACTATGCAGATATAAGATAATAGAGTGACTTATTCTTTCGTATCGTCTAACTCTTTGTTGATCTGATCTTTTACATCATTTTTCGCATTTTGAAACTCGCGAATACCTTTACCCAGGCCTTTCATTAATTCTGGAAGTTTTTTACCTCCAAAAAATAATAAAATCAATAAACCAATAAGCAGCATTTCGCCACCACCAAGGCTATTTAAAAATAATAATATGCTAGCATTCATCATATCGTGTTTTGTCTAAATTTTCGTAAATATATTTAAAAAAGGTTAATTAATCGTGTATTTAAAGATGTTTTTCAAACTCATCCAGCTCCTCTTTAATCGCTTTTCCTACCCAAACTACAATCGCTAAATCATCTGCAAAACCTACAAGAGGTAAAAAGTCTGGAATGAAGTCAAAGGGCATCACAAAGTAGAGTAAAACCGCCGTAATTTTAACTAACGTAATCAAAGGTAATTTCGTATAATTTCCCTGCACATACGCCTTAATCAATGCACTGAAAAGAATTATATACCGGTTCAATAACTTAACCACTGTTAATTCACTAGTAGCAGCCGTTTCTTGTACCTTTTTTAAGGCACCTTTTAATAGTGTTAACAGGCCTAACTTATTTTCAGAAAAAAGTAACTCACTCCTTTCCAATGCTTCTTTAAAAAATCGGGAATCAACAATACGTTTAACCCAGCTCCCTGAAGGTGACATAATTATTTATATTAATGCTTAAATATAATGAAATCATTTAAGGATTTGTCGTATTTTTGTATCGTTTTTTGAATCAGTTGAACCAAAAATTATTATAATGAAAATCACAGTAGTAGGAGCGGGTGCTGTAGGAGCAACTTGTGCTGACAACATTGCTAGAAAAGAATTAGCAGATGAATTAGTTTTATTAGATATCAAAGAAGGTATAGCAGAAGGTAAAACATTAGATATGTATCAAACAGCCAGTCTATTAGGCTTTGATACTACCTTAATCGGGTCGACTAATGATTATACTAAGACAGCTAACTCGGATGTTGTTGTGATTACTTCAGGACTTCCACGTAAGCCCGGTATGACGCGTGAAGAGTTAATCGGTGTTAATGCGGGTATCGTAAAAAGTGTAGTAGAAAATATTTTAAAATATTCAAAAAATCCGATTATCGTGATCATCTCTAACCCGATGGATACGATGACTTATTTAACAAACTCTATTGCAGGACTAGATAAGCACCGCATTATTGGTATGGGTGGTACGTTAGATTCGGCTCGCTTCAAATGCTATTTAGCGAAAGCAATGGACGTGTCTATCAATGATATCTCAGGAACAGTTATCGGTGGTCATGGGGATACGACGATGATTCCTTTAAAGCGATTAGCTACTTATAATGGAGTTCCTGTAGCTCAATTCTTAGATGATTCCACTTTAGATAAAGTAGTAGCTGACACCATGGTGGGTGGTGCGACATTGACAGGATTATTAGGAACCTCTGCTTGGTATGCACCGGGTGCTGCAGGAGCTGCTTTAGTAGAAGCAATTGTTCGTGATGAGAAGAAAATTATGGCTTGCTGTGTTCCTTTAGAAGGAGAATATGGCCAAAAAGATATCTGCCTTGGAGTTCCTGTCGTATTAGGCAAGAATGGTTGGGAGAAAATCGTAGACTATAAATTAACTGCAGACGAGCAGACTGCTTTCAATAAATCAGCTGATGCCGTTCGTAATATGAACGCAGTTTTAGAGACATTATCTCTATAAGTAAAACTGTAAAAAAAAGCCTCTCCTATTCATTTAGGAAATGCTTTTTTATGTCAATATTTCAGTATACAGTAGTCAGTAATCAGTAGACAGTGTCATATTTATATTCTTTATTTAGATCGAATGGCGAGTACTGGGTCCATTTTAGCCGCCACCCAAGCAGGTATAATACCAGAAAGAATTCCAATAAAGCTGGAAATAAATAAACCAGTCACGATGTTTTTCATGGATAATATTAATGGTAAGGCATCTTGCGGTATTAGGGTGAGTAAGACGACTAATCCAATGCCCACTATTCCTCCTATTAAGCTTAAGAATATTGCCTCAAAAAGGAATTGAAAAAGAATAAAATAATTTTTCGCTCCTAGCGATTTTTGTATACCAATAATGTTGGTCCGTTCTTTGACCGATACGAACATGATATTAGCTATTCCAAAACCGCCTACCAATAAGGAGAAACCAGCAATCAAGGCTCCTGCTACATTAAGAGCTGCGAAAATTCCGTCAAAAAATTGATTCAAACCATCTAATCTATTAACTGAAAAACTACTTTCTTGCTTGGGTTTGATAGAACGCAAGGAACGTAGCAAACCAGTCACTTCGCCTTCCAAATTCTCCTGACCTAAATCATCATCTAAAGCCTTAATAGCGATGTCAGGAGAAGGTCTATCTTTTTGAAATACAGCAGAGAAGGTGGAGTAAGGAATAAAAACTTTTTCATCTGGTGTTCCTCCAAATCCCAACATATCATTCCCCTTTTTCTCAATTATTCCAATGACCTGAAATTTAATTCCATTTAATTTAATTTGATCACCGACAACGGCTTGAAGATTTTCAGAAACTTTGGAACCAATGATAACCACATTCAAGGCGTTTTCTGACTCAATAGGTAGAAAATAACGACCAAATTGTACCGGAACACTCGTGATTTGATTGTAATCATAACTTGCTCCCGTCATGTTTACGTCCATACTTGAACTACCCCGAGCAGCAGACGCTGACCGGCCATTATCAATAATGGCAATGGCTTTAGCTGATTTTAAATTATCCTTCAAGAATTGAAACTCCGTATATTTCATCTCCGGACGATTCAAGTATTTCCACCAGGGATAATTGTTTTGCATGATCCAAGGCCATTTACCCACATACAATACACCCGACCCGGCAAAGGAATCAATCTCTGAACGAATGTTCTTATTCAAGGAATCGACCGCAGTAAATACGGCAACGATGGCGAAAATCCCAACACTCACGCCCAATAATGACAAGGTGGTTCTTAAAATATTCGAACGCAATGCCTGGTAGGCAAAAATTAAACTCTCGTAAACTTGTATTAAAAACTTCATAGGGATTTGCTAGAATTCAAATTTAGAAAATTAATCCCTAGAAATACGTTACCTTTTTATGAACAGAGCGTATAAACTTTGAATGGTAATATGAAGGTAAGATTGGATTTTGTAATTTCACTTTTCCTTTAGGAATTATGAGCTGGAGCAATTACGAAGTACGTTTGTTGAAAGACCATTTTGAAGGTCAATTGTTTTTTGACGAGAGCCAATCCTCGCAAATTGCTAAACGTATATATGCTACAGATGCCTCTGTTTATGAAGTAAAACCAGCTGCAGTAGCTATACCGGCCACTTCGAAAGATATCAAAAGACTCATTCTGTTTGCAGCACAAACTAAGACAAGTTTAATTCCCAGGGGTGCTGGTACTTCCTTAGCAGGGCAAGTGGTGGGCGATGGAATTGTGATGGAAATTTCGTCTGCTTTAGGAAAAGTTATTTCATTAAACAGAAAAGAAAAAAGTGTTTGGATAGAACCTGGAATAGTTCGGGATGATTTAAATAAACATCTCGCATCGGCTGATTTATTTTTTGGCCCAGAAACTTCCACTGCAAACCGGGCACTTTTAGGAGGAATGCTAGGGAATAATAGTTGTGGTTTACACAGTATTGTGTGGGGAAATGTACGAGATCATATCTTAGAAACTCGCGCATTTTTAGCTGACGGCACAGAAATTCATACCCATCCCCTAAGTCGCGAAGAATTTTATCATAAGACGACGCTTCAAAATTTAGAAGGAAAAATCTACCGAGAAATTCATCGCATGTTGAATAATCCAGAGATTCAGACGCTGATAAAGGAGAAATTCCCTAAAAAATCGATTACGAGACGAAATACCGGTTATGCCTTAGATGCGCTTGTAGACATGCAGCCTTTTTCGGAAAACGGGGAACCATTTAATTTGTCCAAATTAATCGCAGGTTCAGAAGGTACTTTGGCTGTTGTGCATTCGATGAAATTAAACCTCCTTGACCTTCCTCAATCAGAAGTAGCCCTAATTTGTATTCATTGCACTAGTTTGCAAGAATCATTGCTGGTAAACATTGAAGCTTTAAAACACCCCATTCTTGCATCAGAGTTAGTGGATGACTATATTCTATCTTTCACAGAAGGTCATCCGAATTTCGAAAAAGACCGGGGTTTTATTGAGGGTAAACCGGCGGCCATTCTACTGGTTGAATTACGAGGTGATGACCAGCAAGATCTAGAAAAAAAGGTTTTCACGCTGATTCAAGCGTGTAAAAAACAAAAAATGGGATACGCCTACCCTACGTTGTGGGGACCTGATATTAATAAAGGTTGGGACATCAGAAAAGCGGGATTAGGTCTAATTCGGAATCTTGAGGGCGACACGCAACCCGTGAACTTGATTGAAGATTGTGCCGTAAACCCGTTAGATTTACCTGCCTATATCGCAGAAATACAGCAATTATTAGAAAAGCACCAAACTAAGGCAGCCTATTATGCACATGCCGGTGCCGGCGAATTACACATTGAGCCATTTATTAATTTAAAAAGTGCGGAAGGAATTAAGCTTTTTAGAACATTATTGACTGAGACGGTTGAAATACTGAAGAAATACAATGGCTCCTTAAGTGGCGAACACGGAGATGGTCGTTTACGGGGTGAGTTTATTCCTCATTTGATGGGACAAGAAGTTTATGCCTTATTCAAAGAAATAAAGCAGTTATTTGACCCACATAACCTATTCAATAAAGGGAAAATAACGGATACTCTGGCGATGGATACCGCCCTACGAATTAGCGATTCGAGTAAAACTGAGCCGACCTATTTCTTCGATTATGGTATTTGGAAAAATCCATTAGGGTTAGCAGAAAAATGTTCAGGATCGGGGGATTGCAAAAAAACAGCTCTAAGTGGAGGAACCATGTGCCCTAGTTATATGGCAACCTTGCAGGAAAAGGATTCTACTAGAGCCCGCGCTAATATGCTAAGGCAATTATTGAACTCACCGAAAGAAGAAACATTTACAAACCCTGCCCTGCACGAAATCCTTGATTTATGCTTATCCTGTAAAGGTTGCCAAACCGAATGTCCTTCAGGCGTGGATATGGGAAAGTTAAAGGCAGAAACTTTACAACAATCTTATTTGCAAAATGGAGTTCCGATTCGCACAAAACTAATCGGGCACTTCCCTACTCTGCAACGCTATGCGAGCTATGTGGCGCCTTTGTATAACTTTATAGTGGAATTTCCAGTCACTGCTTCGATAATTAAATATGCCATGGGCTTCTCCTTTGAAAGAAGTCTACCGCCTGTTCAATTCACTAGTTTAGAAACCTGGTTTCATCGTTATTCCAAAAAAAATCCCCAAAATAACTTCAAAAACGGCTTTGTTTACCTTTTTGCAGATGAATTTACGAATCATAACGAAGTTCCTTTAGGCCAAAAGACGATAAAGCTCTTAAACAAATTAGGCTACGGTGTCGCCATTCCTAGCGGAATCATTTCAGGTAGAAGTTATATTTCCAAAGGTATGCTGGTAGAAGCGAAAGCATTAGCCAATGCCAATGTCGATAAATTATACCCTTTGATTTCACTAGAACATCCACTTATCGGAATCGAACCTAGTGCCCTATTAACTTTTCGAGATGAAATACCAGCTTTAGTCGACTCGGAAAAAAGAGAGCACGCTGAAATATTAAAGCCCAATTGCCTATTAATCGATGAATTTATAGCACGTGAATTTAAGGTAGGTAAAATTTCAAAAAGCGCCTTCCACGGTAAACAGCAGAAGATTCTCTTGCATGGCCATTGTCATCAAAAATCCATTGCTGGATTAACCGCCACCCGTATTGCTCTAAGTATTCCTGATCAATATGAGGTGGAATTATTGCCTACAGGATGCTGTGGTATGGCCGGATCTTTTGGCTATGAGAAGAAACATTACAAATTATCGCAACAAATCGCGAACCTTGTCTTATTTCCACGATTGCTTAACAAGCCTATTAAAAGCATCATCGCTAGCAATGGGACCTCCTGTCGACATCAAATCAAAGATGGAATCGAACAAACAGGATTCCATACGGCAGAAATACTTTATAACGCCCTAAAATGATACAGTATAATATTTCTTTATTTTTCGAACCAAGTATCACTGATTCCGCATTGCGAGCATTAAAAACAGTCCTAATGCCTGAAATCGAGAAGCAAGACTTCGTAAGTCAAATCTATCTTTTCGAAATCACTTCACACCAAGAGCCAGACTCAAAAGGCTATTCTTTGCAATGTTGGTTGCCTGAAATGAAAGACTCACACCAAGAATTTATCGAAGGAATTGTATCCGGATTTTTCCAAAAAGAATTTGCGAATCAGTTTGTCTTTTTTCCAAGTCAGCTGAAGAGAATGTAGAAGTCCGGAGGAAAAGAGTCCGGAGGAAAAGAGTTAAATGATAAATATAGTAAAGATTGGAGATTAATTTCCCTACGGACTTCGGACTATTTACCTTCGGACTACCTTGCCCAATCTATCGCCTCTTGCCCCGTTTCGATTAGGTATTGATTGATCTTAGAAAAGGGTTTCGTCCCAAAGAATCCCCCTCTATTTGCCGATAAAGGAGACGGATGCGCTGCTTGAATAATTAAATGCTTCTGAGAATCAATGTGTTTGGCTAATTTTTGGGCATATGCACCCCACAAAACAAATACGACAGATTCTTTTTCTTGACTTAGTTGACTGATTACCTCTTCTGTAAACTTCTCCCAGCCTCTTTTCGCATGAGATCCGGGTTCACCTGAACGAACCGTCAAGACCGTATTTAATAATAAAATACCTTGATTAGCCCAGGGGCTTAAATCGCCATTCATTCGAATCACTTTCAGGTCATTATATAATTCTTTATAGATATTCCTAAGTGACGGAGGCAATGGAAAATTGGGAGGAACCGAAAATGATAAACCCTGAGCCTGCCCTTCTCCATGGAAAGGATCTTGCCCGATAATCACCACTTTAGTTTTTTGAAAAGAACTATGTTGGAAGGCGGAGAAAATGAGCTTAGTCGGAGGAAAGATCACGTACGTGGCAATTTCAGTTTCAAGAAACTGTCCTAATTCTTGAAAATAAATAGCTGAAAAAGATGAATACAACAGCTTTTCCCAATCATTATTCAAAGAATCCGCTATTTTTACATTGATATTACTCATTATACTATTAAAAAGATGACAGAAGCAGTTGATAACGGGTTCTTAGTTACAGTAGACACCACACATCTACCAGAGTTTGAATTGAATCCGCCATATAAGCACTTTTTCTCCTACCAAATTACAATCAAAAATTTGAGTAATCAACCAGGACAATTAGTTAGTCGTTTTTGGGAGATCGTAGACGGTATCGGTTCTAAAGAAACTGTCAATGGGTTGGGGGTCGTAGGGCAGCAACCCATCATAGAAGTAGGTAATTCATTCACCTATACGTCCGGTTGCCCTTTAATCTCTTCCATCGGAAAAATGAGTGGATATTATGTATTCCTTAATCTAGAGAATCAGGCTACTTTTAAAGTGGAAATCCCTGCTTTTGAACTTATCCCCGCTTTTCACTTAAATTAATGAACCGACTGCAGTTTTATTTTAAGTCACAAACGGCGCATGGTTTGCATTCTCCATCCATTTTTGCGTTGTATGTCGAACTTTTGAATCCCTATTTAAACGGTCAGCTATCTTACCTAGAATTAATTGAGGCACTTAAATTGCGTTATCCAGCTTATTCGATAGAGGAAATGGAGGAAAAGAATGATCCTGCCAAAGTCGATGAAAATACACTCCTTCTGCTGAGAAATCCTTACGAAAAGGAAGATTTTTGGAATGCCTTAAAATCGCATCCAAAGGTGATTCAAACCGTGGATTTATATACAGTAGGTTTGGTTTTTTTCAAACCTATCTGCCCAAAGCAAAACTTTTATTTACGAAAGATGTAATAAAAAAGGGGCTCATGTGAGCCCCTTTTAACTATTTTTCTGCTTTCGCTATTTCGACATTCACTCGCTTGCCTTTGATTTGAGCACCGCCCATTTTTTCAATCACGACGTTAGCATATTCTTTCGGAACATCCACAAAAGTATGTTTGTTCTCGATTTGAATCTGACCTAATACATTTCCTGGAATTCCTGATTCTCCTGCGAAGGCTCCTACGATATTCGAAGGAGAGATCTTCTCATTAAATCCAATGTTAACCACTAAACGTACCATGTTTTCATCTGACTTGTAAGGCTTGCCTTCACGATCTACACGTGGACCACGAGGAGCTGAATTACGGTCACCACCTCTTTCGAAGCGACCACCGCGATCACCACCACGGTCACCACCTTTATCGAAGCGACCAGCACCGCGACGATCTCCGCCACGATCTCCACCGCCCCAACGATCACCGCCACCGCCTCTTTCGAAGCGACCACCGCCACTACCGCCGCGTTCATCACGACCATATTTGCGTGAGCTACGTTCCATATCGCCTTCGAGATTTTCATCACCGAATTCGTTCTTCACGACACCCATATTCATCTTCACTAACGCAGCCACTACTTGCTCCACAGTGAAACCAGCATGTTGGAAATTAGGCAATGCATCATCGAATAACTCTAAACCACCTTCAGCGATTGTAGCACCTACCCGATCAATAAACATCCCCTTCTTCACTCCCACTACGTCAGAGAAAGTAGGTATAACTCCTTTATCGATCTTTACTTTCGTGTAGTTCATAATTTCACGCAAGCGATTGCGCTCAGCACCTACCACTAAAGTAAAAGCCTTTCCAGATTTACCTGCACGACCTGTACGACCGATACGGTGTACATAATATTCTTCATCTAAAGGAATATCGTAATTGATTACGGCATCTAAATTATCTACGTCTAAACCACGTGCAGCCACATCTGTCGCCACTAAGAAACTCACATTTCCAGAACGGAAACGATTCATCACCTGGGTACGTTGAGATTGACGCAAATCACCGTGTAATCCTTCTGCTGCATAACCACGCAATACCAATTCTTCCACCACTTCATCCACTCTCTTCTTTTGATTACAGAAAATCAACACTAATTTCAACGAATAAAAATCGATTAGACGCGTAGTCACCTCCATTTTTGCACGCCCTTTCACATCATAGTATAATTGCTCGATGTTAACATTCGTGATTTCGTTTTTAACCACCTTCACTAACTGGGGATTGGTCAAATAACGATTAGTCAAAGCCATAATCGGCTTAGACATCGTTGCTGAGAACAATACTGTCTGACGCTCATTTGGAATTTCTTCCAAAATGCTTTCGATATCATCACGGAAACCCATATCTAACATCTCATCTGCCTCATCTAAAACGACCATCGATGCTTGATTTAATTTCAATGCTCGACGCTCGATTAAGTCGATTACACGACCAGGAGTACCTACTACGATGTTAGCCCCTGCTTTCAAGGACTTAATTTGACGATCGATAGAATCTCCACCGTAAACCGTCGTCACCCAAACCCCTTTAGTAAATTTAGACAACTTCTTCATTTCCTCAGAAACTTGAACCGCTAATTCACGCGTAGGACATAAGATGATTGCTTGAACATACTTCTCAAAAGGAACTATATGCTCAATCATCGGTATACCGAAGGCAGCTGTTTTACCAGTACCTGTCTGTGCTTGTCCGATGACATCACGACCTTCCATCACGAAAGGAATTGCTTCTGATTGGATGGGAGAAGCAAACTCAAAGCCCATTTCTTTTACTGCTTCTAGGATTCCTTCCGACAATGGAAGGGAATCGAAGCGAATTTTTTCACTCATTTGATATATTTTAATTACGATGCCCGAACACATCCGTAATTTAACTCCTGCCGATAGCCTTTAAAAAAAGGAAAAAAGAGAGTTCCTGCGGATGTATTTAATAAACAAAGCACAAAAGTACCGCTTATTAAATTAGAAACCAATGAAATTGTACTATTTTAATGAAGAACGCTTTTTAAAGCTGAAAATGATTTGATTATTCAAGGAATTAGGTAGCGTTGCGATGGTAATTCTTTTGGGATTTAGGCCCTCACCTACTAGTCGATTCTTCACTACATAGGCATGCTCTTTTGCCATAACAACACCTTTTTCAGAAGCCACTTGAATCTGAACATCTACCTCTTTAAATTTATTCATCCCATCGACGATACGCTTGAACAAATACGTCTTAGGAGAAGATAATAATTCGGTTTTATCACTAAAATCAAGTTCCGTACATAGTAGATCTAAGGGTGTCGTAACCGTTGAATCTGAGGCATAGGCATGAAAAGCAACCACAATTGACTCCTTAGGAACTTCGAAAGGTTTTCCATCTGGCCAAACCAGGGTAACAAGAGAATCATTCCTTGTCTTAGCTGAATCTAATACCGCTTTCGTTAAACTATCATTCAGTTTAGTTAAACTATCAATAGGGATGATTTGGTCTGTTTCCTCTTTATCCTCAATTACCTCCTCTTTACGTAAGCCAAAAAACAAGCCAATAGCGATAATTAAAATACCAAACACTACACCAGCTATTACCTTGTAATTTCGTACCGTATTATCTTCAGAAGGAGAATAAGGCTCATCATTTATAGTGGAGTCTCCTTTAAAGACATCTTTTAAGACTAAAACATCGATTAAAGCCACCTGAATCTTAGCAGGAGCTAAAGCATAAAAATCATTTTTAATGGGTTGATAATAATCACCAAAAGATTTGAAATCACGCAAGGCATCATAATCAAACTCTTTCAAACGATACCCATAAAAGGCAAAACTCAAGGTTAATCCTTTAATAATCGTTGAACTTTTGGCCCCTAATTGACCACCTAATAAGGTAGCTATCGCACTTTTTTTATCAGGCAACAAAATACCCATCATTCCTTCACCGTAGCGGTACATCAGTTCGTAATCTGGCATCCCATTTCCCGAACTTACTAATTTAGCTACATCCTCTTGTGGAGCTGATTTAGCTAACATAAAATTATAGAGGGCATTAAAACGGATTCTATTCCGAAATAATTTCAGCACACTACCTAAAACTACGGCCTCAAAGGCAGGAATCAATTCTATCACCTTTTCCTGCTTCTCTGTACAGAGATCAGCTAAACGCTTAGCAAAAAACGCTTTTTCTTCGGGTGTAACTAGTGCAAAAACCTGGCTCATATGGATTATTTCTAGCGCAAAATTACCTTATTTTTTTTATTTGCTTACCTTTGTCATATGAAAAAGGTGTTATTTATTGACAGAGATGGGACTTTAATCGAAGAACCCAAAATTGACCAGCAAGTAGATAGCTATGAAAAGCTGGCTTTCCTGCCGGAGGTAATCTCTAATCTGAAAAAAATCACAACCATAACTGAGTATGAATTAGTGATGGTAACGAATCAGGATGGCTTAGGGACCGCTTCTTTCCCGGAAGAAACGTTTTGGCCAGCGCATCAAAAAATGCTTGACATCTTTTCCTCCGAAGGTATCATCTTTAAACAAATTCATATCGATCGCAGTTTTGCTCACGAAAATAAACCTTCCCGCAAACCGGGTATCGGAATGCTGGGAGAATATTTCTCTACCGCATATGATCTATCAAACTCCTATGTGATAGGAGACCGTCTAACAGATATTGAATTAGCTAAGAATTTAGGCGCTAAAGGTATTCTACTAGGTGATTTAGATATACCTAAGGACTTGCAAGCTTTTACAGCCATTCAATGTACTAATTGGAACGATATACATGAATTCTTTTTATTGCCCGCAAGACGTGTTCTACACGAGCGCAATACGCATGAAACTAAGATATCAATCGAATTAAATTTAGATGGAAAAGGGTTCGCTAAAAATGAAACAGGTGTGGGCTTTTTCGATCACATGTTAGATCAAATAGCCAAGCACGGAAACCTTGATTTAGCTGTAAAAGTAGCGGGTGACCTGCATATCGACGAACACCATACCATTGAGGATACCGGAATAGCCTTAGGTGAAGCATTTGCTTTAGCTTTAGGAAACAAAAAAGGAATCGAACGTTATGGCTTTTTATTGCCAATGGATGATTGCTTAGCGCAAGTGGCGATTGATTTCTCTGGCCGAAATTGGCTGGTTTGGGAGGCTACGTTTACACGCGAAATGATAGGTGAAATGCCTACAGAGATGTTTTTTCACTTCTTTAAATCATTTTCAGATGGAGCTAAATGTAATTTAAATATACAGGCGACTGGAGATAATGAGCACCATAAAATTGAAGCCATATTTAAAGCTTTTGCTAAAGCCATTAAAATGGCAGTTAATCGGGATCGAAAAAATTTAGATTCTTTGCCCAGCACCAAAGGACTTCTTTAAAATTATTCGTAAATTTGTATCATTAAACAACAATTCAATGGGATATTCAGGAGCAGCGTTTTTTATCATCTTGTTTGCAATTTCAATTGCGGTAGGTGTTAAACTTCAACAGATCTATAAAGAGAGAGGAAAATAATCCTCTCTCTTTTAGTTTAATTTCCCTTCGTCTGCAAAACTGTAAAAAGTAGATGCTCCTACGATGAGGTGATCCACCACATCAATATCAAATATCTTCCCCGCTGCCACTACCTGCTTAGTTAATTCTATATCCGAACTACTGGGTCTCATCTGATTACTTGGATGATTGTGCGCTAAAATAATCGAAGATGTTAAACGCTCTAACGCAGACTTATAGAGCAATCGAATATCGACAGTTGTACCCGATACTCCTCCAATACTTAATTTTTCAGCTAAAACAACGGTAGAAGCTCTATTTAAGTGAAATACCCAAAACTCCTCTCGAATCAAATCAGCTAAATAGGGTTTAATCAAGCTGTATGCGTCTATCGAATTCCGAATGACTAGTTTAGTGCTAGACTCAAAAATCTGCCTCCTGCGGCCTAGCTCAAGGCTCGCAACGAGTAATGCCGCCTTAGCTGGGCCAATACCTCTCAATTTCTTGAAATCAAATAAATTATATCGAGCTAAAACGGCTAGATCGCCATCCACCGAATTAATGAGTTCCTGAGCTAATAAAGCGGCAGAATGCTTTGCAAAACCAGAACTAATGATAACGGTCAAAATTTCGACCAATGACAACTCCCCTGCTCCTAATCGAGCTAATTTCTCCCGAGGCAAATCCTCTTTTCTGACAATTTTCATGTAAGAAAGGTAATCCATATAAACGAATAAACCCCTCTTGTGGAGGGGTTTATCACTATAATGATAATCTAAAATTAAGCAGCTACTTTGTTCACTAACTTAGCTAATTTAGATTTTTGATTTGCAGCTTTATTCTTGTGGATGATGTTTTTCTTAGCAAATTTATCTAAAGAAGAAGAAACTTGCTTGAAAAGCTCAATTACCACAGATTTCTCAGTCGTCAATCTCAATTTCTTGATCAAGGTACGAGTTGATTTGTGTTGGTAACGATTACGTAAACGCTTTGCTTCGTTAGAACGGATACGCTTTAATGCTGATTTATGATTTGCCATCTGTTAAATAAAATTCTCTTTTTACAAAATTGAAATGCAAAAGTAACTAATATGAATATAATTAACAAGACTAAACATAAAATTTATCTATTACTACTTGTCAGTTTAGTCGCTCCAGCAAGAAATAGTAGTTCATGGGGATTTTTTGGCCATCGAAAAATCAATTTACTGGCTATATACACTTTACCTTCACCCCTACACAGCTTTTACCGCAGACACTCGAAAGAATTACAAGAATTAGCTGTCTTACCTGACGCTAGGCGTTACATTTTAGACGAAGAAGCGGCTAGGCATTATATTGACCTAGATAAATACCAATTAAATCAAGTTAGTTTTAGTACCTGGGAACAAATGTTACGTCATACACCCGAAGATTCCCTGCGAAAACACGGAATAGTGCCCTGGCATATTCCCATCGTTTATAAACGGCTTGTTCTCGCATTTATTAAGAAGGATAGCCTTCAAATCATCAAGCTTTCCTCCGAACTAGGTCATTATGTCGCTGACGCACACGTTCCTTTGCATACTAGTTCTAATTATGATGGCCAAAAAACGAATCAGGGGGGATTGCATAGTTTTTGGGAATCACGTATTCCAGAACTATTAGGCAACAAATTAGATCATTTCAGTGGTCCTGCGACACATATCATTCACGTTCAAGAGGCAAGTTGGTCTTGGGTCTTAGCTTCCCATAAGCAATTGAAAGACTTATTCAAAATAGCGTCTGAAGTAAGCTCTTCGCTTAAAGAGGGAGAAAAATATAGTTTCGAACAAAAGGGTCAGGCTTTAGTCAAAATCCAAAGCGTAAAATACAGCCTAGCCTACCATAAAGCCCTAAATAACCAAATTGAATCGCGATTTACTGCGGCGATAAAACACGTCGGTGACCTTTGGTATTCGGCTTTGTTAGAAGCTGGCCAACCATCTTTCGAATAAATTTTGCAATTTTGCAGAATGAACTCGAATCCTTTTATTCAATTAAAACCGGGGAAAGACGCACCGGTTAAGCGTTTTCATCCTTGGATATTCTCAGGAGCAATCGCAAAACAAAGTCCTAATCTTCAAGATGGGGATTGGGTAAACGTAATTAGCTCTAGAGAAGAATTTTTAGGAACGGGTCACTTCCATAATGGTAGTATTGCTGTCAAAATCATCTCATTTCAAGCGATTGAATCCAAGAGTTTATTTTGGGAAAAACGGATTCAAAATGCCTGGGATCTACGAGCTTTATTGCCTTTAGACAAAACAAACGCCTTTCGTTTGATACACGGAGAAGGTGATGGCTGCCCTGGATTAATAATGGATTTATACAAAGATGTACTCGTTTTTCAAGCCCATACCATCGGAATGCACCGCGACCGCGATGAAATTGTGGAAGCGATTAAAGTGGTATTAGGAAAAAAAATCAAAGCGATTTATGACAAAAGCCGCGAGACACTTCCTACGGAATACGCCCAGAACTGCGTGAATAGTTTTGTTTTTGGCGAAGTAAGCGTTCCCTATACCGTAAAAGAAAATGGCTTATCCTTTTCCATTAACTGGATTACTGGCCAAAAAACTGGATTCTTCATTGATCAAAGAGAAAACAGAGCACTTTTAGCTAAATACGCGAAAGGAAAATCCATATTAAATACCTTCTGCTATTCTGGAGGCTTTTCTTTATATGCCTTAGAAGCAGGCGCTGCATACGTCATTTCTTTAGACGCATCAGCAAAGGCCATCGATTTAGTTACGGCTAACATCGAATTAAATAAAATGCAGGGATTACAACATGAAGCCATCGTAGGCGAAACCCTACCCTATTTAAAGGCGAATGAAGATGAATTTGACATCATTGTATTAGATCCACCTGCCTTTGCTAAATCAATGAATGCGAAACACAAAGCCTTGCAAGGTTATCAAAAAATCAATGAACTCGCTTTACGCAAAATCAAGAAGAACGGACTCTTGTTCACTTATTCTTGTTCTCAGGTAATCACGCGAGATTTATTCTACAATATGCTCGTAGCGGCAGGAATAGCTGTAGGAAGAGAAATCCAGGTGATACACCAAATGACACAATCCCCTGATCACCCGATTAACTTATTTCATCCCGAGAGTAATTACTTGAAGGGATTCGTACTTAAAGTACTTTAATAAAAAAGGCAGCTCGTGAGCTGCCTTTTTTTTAGTCTACTAATCTAAAAAGCCGATTCCATCGAATCTTGTTCCAAGAGAATAGACTCTTATTCGGGTCTATCGACATCCAAACAAAGAATGCCTTTCCAACGATGTGATCTGACGGAACAAAGCCCCAGAACCGAGAATCAGCTGAATTATGGCGGTTATCACCCATCATAAAGTAATAATCTTGTTTGAAGGTATATGACGTAATTGCCTTGCCTTCTATTGAAATTTGGTAAGCAGAAATCTTAACGTCCTTATTACCTTCATATTTCTGAATAGTCTCCCCATAAATCGCCACATTTTCTGGTGTCAAAGGAACGGTCAAACCTTTTTCAGGAACCTTCAAAGGACCGTAGAAGTCACGATTCCATTTAAATAAAGTGGTATCATGAGGGAAAATATCAATAAATGTCACCCCCTTAGGATCCTTAAATAGACTGGTATCAAATAATTTCTTAAATGGCAATGCTTGAATTTCCTCCATCATTGCTTTAGAGGTGTTCAATTTATAGCCCCAAAGTACATTTTGCGAATCTGGCTCCGCTAAAGGTAACCAGTCGGCTGAATCATAACTCGCATCTGGCGAATTACGTATACCATATTCTTCAAAAAATTTCTCCTCTAAATTCTCCTTCGACTTCATAAAAATGGGATGCTGCATCCGAACCGGATTCACCATCGCCTTTCCATTAACAACCACTTGCTGATCGCGCACCTCAAGTACATCCCCTGGAGTGGCCACGCAACGCTTCACATAAAAGGTGCGTAAATCAACCGGTGCGTCACCATCCTCCTCAAAATTAGGTACATTAAATACCACGGCATCCCCTTGTTTTACAGAGGAGAAACCAGGAAGGCGATAAATGGGTAAATTTAACCAACGCAAATAGGACGGGATATCCGTAAACCAAATCTTTTGATGCGTTAAGGGTAATTGTAATGGAGTTTTAGGCGTTCGAACCCCATAATGTAATTTACTTACAAATAGGAAGTCGCCTACCATCAACGAACTTTCCATCGAAGGAGTCGGAATAGTATAGGCTTCGAAAACAAAAAAGCGAATTAAGGTGGCAGCCACTACAGCAAATGCGACCGAATCTAACCATTCTCTAAAGGCTGATTTTTGTTTTTTAGGTGTTTCTTTCGTTTCCTTCATCTTATTTTAACATATCGTCCATACCTAGGACTCCTTTTTTATCTTTAATCCACTCCGCAGCAATCACAGCTCCTAAGGCAAAACCTTCGCGACTGAATGCCTCGTGAGTGATTTCGATCTGATCTACTTTGGAAATATATTTAACCGTATGAGTGCCTGGAATAACGGACTCCCGTTGCGACCAAATTGCTACTTCATTCGCCGCCGCTATCTCATTATTCACCCATTTGTCTTTCGAGCCATTCGCTTCAATAATGCCCTCGGCAATCGTAATGGCTGTTCCACTAGGTGAATCCTTCTTTTCTGTATGATGAATCTCGTTCGTATAAATATCATACTCTTTATGCGGAGACATCAATTGTGCAAGCATCTTATTCAAACGGAAAAACAAATTCACACCGATCGAATAATTAGACGCATAGAAGAAAGTGGATTGCTTTTCTTTAGTCAAAGCTTCAATCTCTGCTTTCTTTTCTAACCAACCCGTGGTCCCGCAAACGACTGGAATTTGTTTGTTTATGCAAGTCAAGATGTTCGCATAGGCAGATGCAGGATTAGAAAATTCAATGGCTACATCTACCTCAGCAGAAGATAAAGCAGCTAAATCAGCTTGATTATCCACATCTATTTTCGCTACAATTTGATGACCACGTTCCAGCGATAGACGCTCGATCTCTTTGCCCATTTTACCATAACCGATTAATACAATCTTCATCTTTATTTAAAATTAAATGATAAGGTGAGTCCGGATACCAAACTTTGGGAAAAAGGCTGGTAATCTAGTGTCGGTTTCACTTTAAGGCTAATATCATCTGAGACATCAAAAGTTTTCAAATGAGCACTCACATTCGCATCTACTACATTAAGCGTCCATGCTAAAACCATTCCAATAAAGGTATAGTCTCTATTTCTGCGATAACCATCAGTTAAACGCTTTAATTGATTTACATCTAAATCACGTATCGTCCCATCCTCATAAGGTACCGCCACTGTGGTAGGAGGGACATACTTGGGGTCATCCGGATGAGTGGAAACTTGGTAATAAAAATCTCTATATTTTGTATAACGAACATCATTCCAGTTAGCGATCATCCCTAAAGAGACAAAAGCACCGGCCACTAAAGGCAACTTCCAATACTGCCGATTATACAATTGCCCCCAACCGGGAATCATCAATGATTTTAAAGTTGCTTGCCGTGGAATAATCTTGTAAGGTTTAACTACAGGCTTAATCGCCAAACTATCCTTCAAATCCATAGAGGATAAGCTAAATGGCAGTAACAAAACTAAAAGCAAGTACCGAAAGTACATTATTGAACTTTGTTAAGAATTGTTAATAACTCGTCCTTCGATTTAAAACTTAATTTGATCTCCCCTTCCCCTTTTTCATTGATTTTCAAGGCAACAGGTGCTTTAAAAAATGATTTCAAGGACGCTTGCCAAGCTTGTAGCTCTTGGGCAGAAATCTTAACAGTGCCCGGTCCAGCAGTAGGGGCATCCATATTACCTGATTGACGCACCGCATCTTCTAATCGCCGAACAGACCAATCTTCGGCCATGGCTTTTAGGAACAAGGAATTTTGTAATGCCGTATCCTCTAAAGAAACCAAACAACGCGCGTGTCCCATCGACAATTTATTATCCCGAATAGCTACTTGTATGTGCGGTGGCAATTTAAGCAAACGCATATAATTCGTCACAGTCGAACGATTTTTACCCACTCGAGCTCCTAAATCCTCTTGTTTCAAATCGCATTCTTCCATCAATCGCTTATAGGAAAGGGCTATTTCGATGGCATTAAGATTTTCACGTTGAATATTTTCGATTAACGCCATCTCGATCATCTGCTGATCATTTGCCGTTCGAACAAAGGAAGGAATTGTCTTCAATCCAGCCATTCGAGTAGCTTGGAAACGACGCTCTCCTGAAATTATTTGGTATTTTTTGGCAGAAATACGACGTACCGTGATGGGCTGAATGATACCTTGAACACGAATGGATTCTGCTAATTCTTCTAATGCTTCTGGGGCAAAATATTCCCTTGGTTGAAATGGATTTGTTTCAATTAAGTCCAAAGCTATTTCATCCATCAGGTTCACTCCTTCCAGACGTCCTGCGAAATCAGATGGATGACGAGATTGTAAGCCACCACCATCAGAATCCTCTAACAAGGCCCCTAATCCCCTACCTAAACCTGTTCTTTTCTTAGAACTTTCTTGCTTTGCACTCATATATCTTTACCTAGATAGTCACCAATAAACCATTTTTACGAATGATTTCCTTTGCTAAATTTAAATAACTAATCGCCCCTTTGCTATCCGCATCATGTAAGATCGCAGGAACTCCGAAACTAGGCGATTCTGAAAGTCGAATATTACGAGGAATAATCGTCTCAAAAACCATATTTTTAAAGTGAGTATTCACCTCATTCACCACTTGATTAGATAAACGTAATCGCATATCATACATGGTTAATAAAATTCCTTCTATCACAAGGGAGGTATTTAAACGCGATTGAATAATCTTAATCGTATTCAATAATTTTCCCAAGCCTTCTAAGGCATAATATTCACATTGCACTGGAATAATTACTGAATCGGCTGCCGTAAGGCTGTTGATAGTAATTAATCCCAAAGAGGGGGAACAGTCCATGATGATAAAATCATATGAATCCTTCACCGCTTCTAATGCATCTTTCATTTTGCGCTCCCTATTATTCAGATTAATCATCTCAATTTCAGCACCCACTAAATCGATGTGAGAAGGAATAATATCTAAAAAGGGAACTTCGGTAGGTAAAATGCTCTCCTGTACACTAGAAAGCCCCACCATACATTCGTATATGCTGTTTTTAACCTCTTTCGGATTAAAACCTAAACCCGAGGTTGAATTAGCCTGTGGATCCGCATCAATCAATAAGGTTTTAAACTCAAAAGCAGCTAAACTGGCAGCTAAATTAATGGCTGTTGTTGTTTTCCCTACTCCCCCCTTTTGATTTGCAATTGCGATTGTTTTGCCCATAGGATATTTAACGAAATGAATTGACAATATTACAAAAAAGGTTTCACATCTATCTCGAAATTAAATTACATTATTGTATCTTAACATCATAATTTCAGTAAACCTCTATGTCAACAAACAGTACATCTCACCCTAAAGGACTCTATTTTCTTTATTCCACTGAAATGTGGGAGCGCTTCAACTTTTATGGAATGCGCGCGATTTTATCGTTATTTTTAGTCAGCGCCCTTTCGTTTAAACAAGATGAAGCAGCCATCCTTTACGGAGGATTTTTAGGCCTGAGCTATTTAACTCCCATGTTAGGGGGTTACGTTTCGGATCGCTATATCGGAAATCGGAACAGCATCATAGGCGGTGGATTTGCTATGGCCATCGGGCAATTATTACTCTTCTCTTCTGCAAGTAGTTTCACCACAGATGTACATTTAGCAACTAATTTAATGTGGGGTGGCTTACTTTTTTTGATCCTCGGAAATGGTTTTTTTAAGCCTAACATTTCTTCCATGGTAGGACAATTGTATGCGAAAGGAGATAACCGCTTAGACGCAGCATTCACAATTTTTTATATGGGTATAAATACCGGTGCGATGCTAGGGATGCTTATTTGTCCTTGGCTAGGTGATGTGAAAGTGGATGGCGTTCGAGTTATTGAAGCTTTTAAATGGGGCTTTCTAGCAGCAGGAGGTGCTATGCTAATCGGAACCATACTATTTGCCCTTCTAAAAGGAGTATTTTTAAAAGCCCCTGATGGGAGTGGAATAGGTTTAGCTCCTACATTCAGTGAAATAAAATCAGAGGGCTCTGAAACGGAAAAAGCAGAATTCTCCACCCAATCCATTGTTATATCAAGTACCTTATTTATTGGCTTAATAATTGTCTTTCATTATTTATTTATCACTGAGGTCGCTAATCCAATTAAAGACTGGATTTATCCCGTCATTTATTCGTCAGGTGTTAGTCTAGCCTTTCTAATTTTGAGAGATAAGACTTTGACTAAAGTGGAAAGAGATCGAATTTGGGTGATGTATTTTGTGGCCTTCTTTGTTATTTTCTTTTGGGCCGCTTATGAGCAGGCTGGATCATCGTTAACTTTTATCGCAGATCAGCAGACGGATTTGAATTTCTTTGGGATACAATTACCACCTAGTTCTGTCCAAAACGCCAATTCCTTTTTTATTATCATTTTAGCTTTTCCTTTTTCCTGGCTTTGGATTCGCTTATCGAAAAAAGGAATCGAACCTAATTCACCAGGCAAACAAGCTATCGGATTATTACTTTTAGCGATTGGGTATTTAATCATCGCAATGAAAGTGAAAGATTTAGGGTCGGACAAATTAGGCGTGATTTGGTTATTCATCATGTATTTATTCCATACGATGGGGGAACTAAGTTTGTCGCCGATCGGATTATCACTTGTTGCAAAATTAGCTCCGAAGCGATTCTCCTCCTTGTTGATGGGGGTTTGGTTTTTAGCTAACGCGGCGGGATATGCCTTAGCGGGAACTCTGGGAGCGTTATTACCACCCGCAACTGCAGTAGTAGGCCAAACGGTTTTCCCTAGTTTCATAGGCTATGAGATCAAAAATCTCTATGATTTTTTCCTCTTATTTGTCATAATGGCGGGTATTGCCTCTGTAATTTTGTTTGGCCTAGCGAATGGTCCATTAAAAAGAATGATGCACGGCATCCGATAATTTATGAATACACACGATCATCATTTACACGAAAAACATTTAAAGAGTTCTGATTTTATTAGAGACATCGTGATCGGTATGTCCGATGGACTAACTGTCCCTTTTGCCCTAGCAGCAGGTCTTTCTGGCGCTGTCTCATCCGCGAATATTGTTACGACTGCTGGTATAGCTGAAATTGTTGCCGGATCCATTGCGATGGGTTTAGGAGGTTATTTAGCTGGCCAAACAGAACAAGAACACTACGAGTCAGAATTGAAGAAGGAATATGAGGAAGTAGAACGCGTGCCGGAAAGAGAAAAACAAGAAATCAGAGATGTATTCGAAGATTATGGATTGAGTCCTGAGGCGCAAGAAATCGTGGTAGAATGTATTTCAAAAGATAAGGATAAGTGGGTAGACTTTATGATGCGCTTTGAATTAGGCCTAGAACGACCTAATCCCAATCGTGCGCGAAACTCCGCCTTAACTATCGGACTTTCCTATATAGTGGGAGGCTTCATTCCGCTACTACCCTATTTTTATGTTGACAAACCGGAGGAAGGTTTAATTTATTCAGCAGAGGTGACCATAGTAGCTTTAATGTTTTTTGGTTATTTTAAAAGCAAAGTAACAGGCCAAAACCCTATTATTGGATCTCTAAAAGTAACGTCTATTGGCGCAGCGGCTGCTGCAGCAGCCTATTTTGTAGCGTCCTTATTTCAATAAGCAGACACCTTATCATCCCCACGAGAATCTGCACCACCTTGCAGGTTTCCGTTAGGTAATACTAAAATCCCTTCCACAAGTCCAATAGCTGAAACGGGTGAAAAAGTATAGCCTTTTGCCTTTAGACGCTCTTGCTGTGCCTCTGAAAAACGTGCTGGTTCTGCCGTAATTTTATCTGGCATCCATTGATGGTGAAAACGGGGATATTCTACGGCTTGCTGCATATTCATCCCCATTTCCAGGGTATTTAAGACTACTTGGAATACACTCGTAATAATAGTTGCGCCACCAGGGGTTCCCAAGACCATCTTTAATTGTCCATTTTCTTCCACAATGGTGGGTGTCATGCTAGAAAGCATACGTTTATTGGGTTGGATTTCATTCGCCTTCGAACCGATTAAACCATAGAGATTAGGAGAACCTGCTTTGGCAGAAAAATCGTCCATCTCATCATTTAACAGAAAACCGGCACCACCTACAAAAACCTTACTTCCGTATGAATTATTCAATGTAGTGGTAATAGAAACGGCATTGCCCTCCCCATCTACTATACTATAATGTGTAGTCTCTGGACTTTCATAACCCGGAAAACCACCCGCTAGAATATCAGCACTTTTCGTCGCTTGATTAAAATTCATTTGACCCATGCGAGAAGATGTATACGTGGGATCAATTAATTCATTCACCGGAACTTTCACAAAATCGGGATCCCCTAACCAGTTAGATCGATCGGCATACACGCGTCTTTCTGCTTCCACCATCACCTGAATAGTAGAATCCGAACTAGGCCCCCATTTTTTAAAGGTATAGGGCGCCACCATCTGCAATAATTGAGCTAGAGCTACTCCGCCGCTACTTGGTGGAGGCATACCTATGATCTGGTAATTCTTGTATTGACTTTTAATAGGTGTACGCCAAATAGCCTGGTAATTCTTCAAATCCTTTTTAGTGATCAAGCCATTCTTGCCTTTCATCTCCTTGACAATCAAGCTTGCTGTTTGGCCTCTATAAAAACCGGATGATTTTTTGCGTGCGATACGTTCCAGACTAGCTGCTAAATCGGCTTGCACTAAAAGGTCACCGGCTTTCCATTCTTTTCCTTCTTCTGATAATAAATAGGTCTTACCTGGATTTTCCTTCAGAAATTCTACTCTTTGACGATTTAACCCTCTAGCTTCCCTTTCAGTTAGCGATAATCCTTTGCTTGCTAGTTCCACTGCAGGTTGCAAAAGCACCTTCCAAGGCAATTTTCCTAGTTTATCATGCATTTCTTGCATGCCAGCAACCGTTCCTGGCACTCCTACTGAAAAAATACCGGTCATACTTTTACCTGGAATGATTTTACCATCAGCATCTAGATACATATCTCTACTTGCTGCAGACGGCGCTTTTTCCCGATAATCCAATGCATTTACATTTCCTGATTTATCTCGATAGACTAAAAATCCCCCTCCGCCAATATTTCCAGCTGAAGGATGACAAACAGCTAAAGCAAAATTAACTGCTACCGCTGCATCAATAGCATTTCCCCCTTTTTTCAAAATCGCCAAACCAATATCAGAGGCTACAGGATGTGTAGAAACCACCATACCTTGTTTACCTTCTACTAAAGGCTTGCTAGTCGTCTGCGCGGAAATGAAAAATGGAAGAATTAAAAGGAGTAAAAACTTATGCATTTTTAGTTCGATTTGAAATGAAGCGACAAATTAATGGAATCCGATGATTTTTGAACATTGCGTTAATAAAAATATAATTTAACTTTGTGATTATTTAATTAAATCAGATACTAATAGTGGATATTTTCGAGAAGGTAGCTAATAACATGGGTCCCATTGGTGCACATGCACATTATTCCCATCATTATTTTTCATTCCCAAAGTTAACAGGAGAATTAGGTCCTCGAATGACTTTCATGGGCAAAGAAATGTTAAACTGGTCTCTAAACAACTATTTAGGTCTAGCGAATCATCCAGAAGTTAGAAAAGCAGATGCGGATGCCGCAGCAAAATACGGCTTAGCTTACCCAATGGGTGCCCGTATGATGTCTGGAAACACTGATGAACACGAAGAATTTGAACGTCAGTTAGCGGAGTTCGTAGGTAAAGAAGATGCTTTCTTATTGAATTACGGCTACCAAGGTGTTATGTCTTTAGTAGAATGCATGGTCGATCACAAAGATGTGATTGTATATGACGCAGAATCTCACGCTTGTTTAATCGATGGTATTCGTCTTCACAAAGCAAAAATGGGTCAATACTATAAGTTCAATCACAATGATATGGAATCATTGCGCAAGAACTTAGAAAGGGCAACTAAAATAACCAATGAAACTGGTGGTGGTATTTTAGTCATTACAGAAGGAGTATTTGGAATGTCAGGAAAGGTAGGAGCGTTGGATAAAATCGTGGAAATGAAAAAAGATTTCAATTTCCGCTTATTAGTAGATGATGCCCACGGATTTGGAACTATGGGTGATAAAGGAAAAGGTGTAGGTGAATTCCTCAATTGTACGGAAGGCATAGACTTATACTTTTCTACATTCGCTAAATCGATGGCAGCTATTGGTGCTTTCGTTGCTGCTCCTAAGGAAATCATCATGTATTTAAAATACAATATGCGTTCTCAAACTTATGCAAAAGCATTACCTATGCCATTTGTCATCGGTGGAATGAAACGCTTAGAGTTAATTAAAAAGCATCCTGAATTAAGAGAAAAATTATGGGCTAATGTTCGCGCATTACAAAAAGGCCTACAAGATAAAGGTTTCGACATCGGCGAAACACAGTCCCCTGTGACTCCTGTTTTCCTTCACGGTGATTACGATATCACGGCTGTCACAAAATTAGTTAGAGACTTACGCGAAAACATGGGAATCTTCTGCAGTATTGTGGTTTACCCTGTTGTTCCTAAGGGCCAAATCATGTTACGTATCATTCCTACCTCGTCTCATAATTTAGCCGATATTGAATATACTTGTGATTGTTTTGCTGAAGTTCAAGAAAGGTTGAAATCTGGCTACTACGCGCAATAATTGATTGATTAAACGGCTTTTAAGGTGAAAATTATATTTTTTTGTATTTTTTTTCTGTTTTTTCTTGAATTTAATTTGCACTGAACAAGTTTTTTATTAAATTTCGCTTATTAATGCGCTTTAGAGGGCATAAAGACAATCTAATATTATTTACACAACCTAAAAAACAATTTATCATGAGTAGATTTGCACAAGTGAAAGACTTAATTTTATCTTTAGAAGGAGATTTCGAAAAATTCTACGATAAAGGAAATCAAGCAGCTGGTACTCGCGTAAGAGGAGGTTTACAACAAATGAAGACTTTAGCACAAGAAATTCGTACTGAAGTTCAAAACAAGAAAAACTCTGGAAAATAATTTTCCCCTCTCTTGATAAAAAAAGCCCGATAATAATCGGGCTTTTTTTATGTCTAATTTTTAAAAGAGATCTGCATGCATAGCTGAAGCCATTCCATCGACCATTATTTTCCCCCGTTCTAGTTTAAATACTTGCGTCGAAATCTCAGCCGTATGCTTAGCAGGGTTCGTGCTGATAATTTCAAATCTAGCCTTATAGGTATTTTCCACAAAGAGAGGGCGCTTAAATTCGGACACCTGCTTTAAATATACACTCCCCTCTCCAGGAAATTCCATTCCCATCACTCTGGAAAATACGCTTGCAATTAAGGCACCATGAATAATAGGTTTCTTGAAAGGAGTTGTAGCCGCATAAGCTTCATCCCAATGCAAAGGATTAAAATCCCCAGATATTTTACAGAATTCATTTACTTGTTCTTGTGTAAATGAGAATTCGATCTCATACGAGTTTCCAACTTCTAACATAGATTGATCATTTTTTGTAAAATTAAACCAAAATTTGATTCTATTTTTGTGGAAAATTAAATTAATCAGATGATTCACTTTATTCTTAATCCTAATTCCGGAACCTATTCTGCGAAAAAAAGGGCTCGAATATTGGAAAATCTACAGGCAATACCTGATTCAAAGGTTTGGCAAACGGAACGAGTAAACCATGCATCAGCATTAGCTAAACAAGCTATTTCGGAAGGTGCTCATAAAATCATAGCCATAGGAGGAGATGGGACCATTAATGAAGTAGCCTCTGCTCTTTTATATAGTTCCATACCTCTAGGCATCATTCCATTAGGATCGGGCAATGGACTAGCTAGGCATTTACATATTCCGCTGAGTTTCCCAAAAGCTTTACATAGAGCCATTAATGGGCAGGAGATTACCATCGATGCAGGTAAATGGAATGATCGCCCCTTCTTTTGCACAGCAGGTGTGGGATTCGATGCCTATGTAGCGGCACATTTTGCTACGAGAGGGAAAAGAGGTTTTTTGAATTACCTCTATTCTAGTCTAGTTTTACTTTTTCAATATAAGCCCATTATTGTCAAAGAGTTTGGGCCCCTATTTTCCTTGACTGTGGCTAATGCAAATCAGTTTGGGAACAACGCCTTTATATCACCTAATTCTAACCTGCAAGATGGATTGTTAGAGGTAATTCGTATCAAACCGAGCAACCTGTATCAAATTATCATTCTTGGAATAAGTCTATTTTTAAAGAAACTACCTCAGAACAGTCAAAGTGAGGTTTCAACCGTAACTTCTTTCACTTTCCATACAACCTTAGGTATCCCTTACCACCTGGATGGAGAAAGTTTACGAATAGAAAAAGAAAAAAATTTAATCTCCATTTTACCTTCATGTCTTCTCGTAGTAAAATAAATTTCTTATACTTTTTCAAGTTAAAGAATGAATTAAGCACGCTTAATTTGAACAATTTTTAGAAGCAAATTTTTAAGCATTTTTTTTCAAAAAAAAACTGGATTTATTTTTGTTTTCAAATTTGGAACGACATCTTATTTTACTATTTTTGTCTCCCCGCTTAAGAAAAAAGGAATCGTTTTTCTTATTAAGAACCAGTAGAACTTATAAAATATTTAAACTAGGTGAATCCCTAAAAATTCACCCATAGAACCGTTCGACCCAATATATTAATGCAACTCGAAGTTAGAGACTTGTGGAATCAATGCCTGAATATCATCAAAAATGATATTTCAGAACAAAGTTTTTCGACTTGGTTTGCACCCATCGTTCCGCTTAAGTTTTCTAACAATACATTAACGATTCAAGTACCCTCTCAATTCTTTTATGAATGGCTAGAAGAGAAGCATGTTTCAGACCTTAGGAAGGCAATTGATTTGACTATTGGTCGTCAAGGAATGTTAGAGTATTCCATTGTCATCGACAAGGGTGATCGTAAGAATCCCCCCATCACCTTTAATCTTCCTCCTACTAATCAAGCTCAAAATCAAACGGATAAGTCTCATAACTTTCCGAATCCGGCTAAGAGCCCATTTGAGTTAAAAAACTTAGATTCCTTAGAATTAGATTCTTATTTAATTCCAAAATATACGTTTGACAAATTCATCGAAGGGGACTGTAATCGTTTAGGCCGAGCTGCCGGAATGGCCGTAGCCAATAAGCCTGGATTAACAGCTTTCAACCCCTTAATGATTTACGGTGGTGTAGGCTTAGGAAAGACACACTTAATTCAAGCCATTGGCAATCAGATTAAAGATTGCTTTCCCGATAAATTTGTTCTTTACGTTTCTACGGAGAAGTTTACGAATCAGTTTGTGAATGCTATTCGCAATAATTCAATAGAGGCCTTTACTAACTTCTACTTGCAAGTGGATGTATTGATAATAGATGATGTACAGTTCCTGTCAGGAAAAGAAAAAACGCAAGAGACATTCTTTAATATCTTTAATCACCTTCACCAATCAGGAAAGCAAATAATTCTTTCATCTGACCGCGCTCCTAAGGACTTAGCTGGAATGGAGGATAGATTACTTTCGAGATTCAAGTGGGGTTTGACGGCAGATTTGCAACAACCGGATTTTGAGACCAGAATAGCCATCATCCAAAAGAAATTACAGGAAGACGGCATTCAAATTGATTTCGATGTATTAGAGTACTTAGCTCATTCAATCCATACGAATGTACGTGAATTAGAAGGAGTCATTATTTCATTAATGGCGCAAGCTTCACTTACACGAAAGGAAATTGACCTAGAATTAGCGAAGTCAACTTTGAAGAGTATCGTAAATGAGCAAGAGAAAGAATTAAGTGTAGAGAGCATTTTAGATGTGGTGACAAATCATTTCGATGTCGATCTTGATACTTTACGTGGCAAATGTCGCAAGAAAGAGAATGTATTTCCTCGTCAAATCGCCATGTACATGCTCAAAGAGCTCACAAATCTTCCGCTTAAGTCAATTGGCTATCATTTTGGCGGTAGAGATCATAGCACCGTTATACATGCTGTTCAGGCAGTATCTGAAGCAATGGAAACTGACCAAACCGTCGAAAAAACAATACGAAATTTATTTACCCGATTTAATCTAAAGGGTGTTCAATAAAAAAAGAGGCAAAAATTAATTTTTGCCTCTTTTTTTATTGATTACTATTCTGCAGTAACGTCTTTATCTGGTAAAGGCTTATCGTCAACTTTCACCTTTGCTTTAATCTTCGCTTCTAGTTCGTCCATTAATTCCGGATTATCCTTGATGAGATCTTTCACCGCATCGCGACCTTGACCTAAGCGGTTTCCATTATAAGAGAACCAAGAACCTGATTTATCAATCACTTCTAAATCAACTCCTAAATCTAGAATTTCTCCAGCCTTAGAAATACCTTCTCCGTACATGATATCAAATTCTACTACCTTAAACGGAGGTGCTAACTTATTCTTCACGACTTTCACACGTGTTCTATTACCCGTGATGGAATCAGGGCTTTCTTTAATTTGACCTGCACGACGTATATCTAAACGAACTGAGGCATAGAATTTCAATGCATTACCACCTGTTGTTGTTTCTGGTGAACCAAACATAACACCAATTTTATCACGTAATTGATTAATAAAGACGCAGCAACAGCCCGTCTTATTGATCGTACCTGTTAATTTACGTAAGGCTTGTGACATCAAACGAGCTTGAAGACCCATTTTAGAATCCCCCATCTCCCCTTCTATCTCCGCTTTAGGAACTAAAGCAGCCACCGAGTCAATAACGATAATATCAATAGCGCCTGATGAAATCAAATGCTCTGCAATTTCTAATGCTTGCTCTCCATTGTCAGGTTGTGAAATCAATAAATTCTCACAATCAATACCCAATTTCTCTGCATAAGCACGATCAAAAGCATGTTCTGCATCAACAAAGGCAGCTAAACCACCCGCTTTTTGAGCTTCAGCAATCATGTGCAAGGTTAAGGTTGTTTTACCAGAAGACTCAGGACCATAAATCTCCACCACACGTCCTCTAGGCACACCACCTATCCCTAAGGCTAAGTCTAATCCTAAAGACCCCGTTGAAATAACAGGAACGTCCATTACTTTACTATCTGATAGACGCATAACGGTACCTTTTCCGTAAGCTTTATCTAATTTTTCCAGAGTAGTTTGTAAAGCTTTTAACTTTTCAGCCGCTAGGCCTTGTGCATCACTAGCTTGTTTCGCCATTTTCGTTTTTTATCTAAAAATTTATGGGGCAATCGAGTATATTTGTTTTTTCGTTTGGCCTATACAAAAATAGAAAATTGCCTCTAATTTTTTATACAAACAATTGATAATATATTGTGCTTTGGCATGAAAAATCAGACTCTTGTTATTTTTCTTTTCCTGTGTCCATTTTTGAGCCTTTTTGCTCAGGAAAATAGTCCATTGATTGCAGGGGAAAATCTAAAATACCGGATACATTTAGGGTTTATCAATGCGGCAGAAGCTAGCATCAAAAGTAGTTCAGGAACAAGTCAAAATGGCGAGCAATTGCTTCGTAAAGTAGAAATTGAGGGGAAAACGACTGGAGTACTCGAATTATTTAGTCCATTACATGATTACTGGTCAGCGCAAATAGATACCCAAACCCTTTTACCTGTCAAAACTGAAATGCGTAAGCGAGAAGGGCGCTATCGAAAAGAAGAAACGGTCATCTATCAAATGGACAAAGGATTTGCTCGTATCATGTCCCCACAGAATAAGCCTGTTACGACAACTATGGCAGGACCAAAAGATCTTTTGGACCTCATATCTGCCTATTATTTTATACGATCAAAACCCGTTTCCGACAAAAAACCTGGTTCACGTTGGTCCGCACAAGTTTTAGTGGATAGCAAAATTTATGAACTAGTACTGGTTGTAAAAGCGAAGGAAATTATCGAAACGGAGGCGGGGAAAAAAGCGAGTATAAAAACAAACATCTTATTGCCTAAAAACAATTTATTCAAAGAGGAAGATGCTATTCGTCTTTGGATCAGTGATGATGAATACCAAGTCCCTTTGAAGGTTCAAATTAATTTGAAAATCGGCTATTTAAGCATTGATTTAATTGATTATAGCATCCTAGGAAAGAAAATCTATTTCCCTAAGGCCACTTTATAAGCCTCTAAGACTCTACCACGAGCAAATTCGTGATTCACAACAGGTGCCGGATAAGTCAATTCTTGTAATTCGGGCACCCATTTTTTGATGTAAGTTAAAGATTGATCAAATTTTGCCGTCTGGAGGGTTGGATTAAAAACTCGAAAGTAGGGTGCTGCATCGCAACCGCAACCTGCCGCCCACTGCCAGCCACCATTATTTGCAGCAAAATCAAAATCCAATAATTTTTCAGCAAAATAGGCCTCTCCCCAACGCCAATCAATTAGCAAATGCTTCACTAAGAAACTAGCTACAATCATCCTGACTCTGTTGTGCATAAAACCTGTTTCGTTCAACTCCCGCATCCCAGCATCTACTATCGGATAACCAGTCTTGCCAGAACACCAAGCCTTAAATTCCCCTTCATTATTCCGCCAATTCATTCGATCATATTCCTTTCTAAAGGAATGTCCTGCTGAGATGTGGGGAAAATGATGAAGAATATTAAAATAAAAATCACGCCAAATCAGCTCATTCAACCAAACCTCCGATTTGCCGAGTGCTCTACGTACTAGGGAACGGATGGATACGGTACCAAAGCGTAGATGAACCGAGAGTCTAGAGGTTCCTGGTTTAGCAGGAAAATCACGATCAAGAGCATACGACTTAATCAAATCATCTTGAACGGAATTCTCAGGAAAGCTTAATCCTGAGGGCTGGAATCCGATTTCTGATAAAGTAGGTAGCGTAAACGTCTCAGATACATAATTTGAAAGAGACGAGGATGGATATTCCGGCAAATTCGTTTCAGCTAATAATGCTTTCCACTTTCTTGAATAAGGCGTAAAAACAGTATAGGGAGTTCCTGCACCAGAAAGAACCTCGTCTTTTTCAAAAACAACTTGATCTTTAAAAGTGTAAAACTCAATCCCTTTTTCCTTTGCTAGGGCTTTAATACTTGCATCGCGTTCTAAACCATAGCGTTCATAATCGTGATTTGTATAAATACGGACGACATCCCATTGATTCAGTATCTCGGTAAAAACATCTAATGGGTTACCCTTTTTAACGCATAGGTGTCCTCCTATTGTCTCATTTATGTGCTGAATGGCTTGGTGTATGAACTCCACTCGGCCATCAGATATAGAGGGCAAGCGATCGAGAATCTGGGTATCAAAGATAAAGAGCGGGAGAACTGGGACCTCGGAGGACAAAGCTTGGAATAATCCATGATTGTCTTCTACTCTTAAATCACGCCTAAACCAAAATATGGAAACTTTTTTCATCCTCTATGTATCTTAAATGGCTAAACTACGTAGATTCTAGATTGTTTCAAAGATTTACCTTGACAAGCCCCCCTTCAATATGGTATATTTGTAGATTATAAAAATTCAACCCCTCTGAGAATGAAATTATCTGAATTCAGATTTGATTTACCCCAAAATTTAATTGCACTTAATCCTACTGAGAATCGCGAAGATGCGCGCATGATGGTGATTAACCGTAAGAATAAGACGATTGAACATAAAAAATTCACAGATATCATAGATTATTTTGGCGAAGGTGATGTATTGGTAACCAACAATACAAAGGTTTTTCCTGCTCGTTTATACGGAAATAAAGAAAAAACGGGTGCTCAAATCGAGGTGTTTTTATTGAGAGAACTAAATAGAGAACACCGTCTATGGGACGTATTAGTAGATCCAGCACGTAAAATACGTGTAGGTAATAAATTGTATTTTGGCGATTCAGATTTAGTCGCAGAGGTTATTGATAATACCACTTCACGTGGCCGTACCATTCGTTTCTTATATGATGGGAATCACGAGGCATTAATGCAGACGATCCACGAATTAGGAGAAACACCACTTCCAGACGAGATTCGTTTAAAAAGAGCGGCAACTGAAGATGATCGCGAACGTTTCCAAACCATTTATGCAGAGCACGTAGGTGCTGTGGCTGCCCCTACAGCGGGTTTGCACTTTTCGAAAATAGTCATGAAGCGTATGGAATTAAATGGATCTCAGTTCACTCCTATTACATTGCACGTAGGTTTAGGAACTTTCCGCCAAGTAGATGTGGAGGATTTGACTAAACACAAAACAGATTCAGAACACTTTATGATCGATGATTCTACTTGTAATTTTGTTAACGAAGCAATCGATAATAAAAAACATGTATTAGCGATAGGAACGACTGTTATGAAGGCTTTGGAATCATCCGTATCAGCAAGCGGTCACTTAAAACCGATCAATAGCTGGACAGATAAGTTCATCTTCCCTCCTTACGAGTTTAAAATACCTACTGCTTTATTAACTAATTTCCATTTACCAGAATCGATTCTTTTAATGATGGCATCGGCTTTTGGGGGACATGAATTAGTCACAGAAGCATATAAACAAGCTATCAAGGAGAAATACCGTTTCTTCTCCTATGGTGACGTGATGTTAATCATCTAATAGAATTAATCGGGTTTGCTTTGAAAAAATTTGCCATTATTGTCGCAGGGGGCTCCGGCCAGCGTATGCTAAGTGCGGTCCCTAAACAATTTTTGCTTTTGCAGGGCAAACCCGTATTATATCACACGATTTCCGCTTTTTATCAAGCAGACCCGCATACGGAAATTATCCTCGTCTTACCTAGAGATCAATTTGACTATTGGAATTCGTTGATAAGCGAATTACCCAAAATTGCCCACCGTTTAGTCGAAGGGGGGAATTCTAGATTCCACAGTAGTCAAAATGCGATTCAAACGATTAATGAGGATGGATTAGTTGCCATTCACGATGGTGTTAGGCCATTAATCGATCCAGAATTAATTACAAAAGGATTTCGTTCGGCAGTGGAAAAAGGTAATGCCGTTTTAGCCGTTGCATCTAAAGATTCGGTTCGCATGTTATCTGCTGACAATATCGGGTCCGAGCACCTAAATAGGGAGTCAATTCGATTAATACAAACTCCACAAATATTTACTTTTAAAGATTTGAAAGAGGCTTTTAAACAAAAATATGCGGAGGAATTTACAGATGATGCCCGAGTGGTAGAATCCATTGGAATAATAATAAACCTAGTAGAAGGATCTTATAAAAATATCAAAATCACCACACCGGAGGATTTACTATTAGCTGAGATCTTAATGAAATAAGTATGAAAAACGCTTGGAATTGGATTGCAAGAAGTATCCTTCAGTTTAAATTTCCCTTTTTAGGATTTATCCTATTGCTAACCATTGGTTTGGGTTATAAAGCCAGCCAAATCCAACTCAGTTATGAATTAGCCAAAATTCTTCCCAAATCAGACCAGCGCTTTCAACTTTACGAAGGATTCAAAAAGAAATACGGTGAAGATGGGGCCGTGATGGTCATCGCGGTCGAAAATGAGCAACTATTCAGCCCTATAGAGTTCAAAGCTTGGCGCGATTTAACTACTGCCGTTAAAAAGCAGCCAGGGATTAAGAATGTATTATCGCTTTCTACCTTACCAGAATTGTACATCGATTCGACGGAGAAAAAATTCAAGACAAGGAATTTACTAGATTCTTCTTTAGCACTTACTCCAGAAAATCTAGGTCAATTTAAGGCCCGATTGAATGATTTACCCATTTATAAAAACTTCTTATATACGGAAGATTTAAAGACGCACCTACTATTAATTACCCTAGATCAAAAAGTGATTAATGATAAAGGGAGAATCACTTTAGTCAAAAATATCAAAATTTTAGGGGAACAATACCAAGCTAAAATGAAGCATACGGTTCATATGACCGGTATGCCATTTATCAGAACGGAATATACCTCCCAGGTAACTAAGGAATTAGGTTTGTTTTTAGGCTTAGCTATTTTAGTTACCTCCTTGATTTTGTTGTTCTTTTTCCGCTCGTTTCAAGTCGTTTTCTTTGCGAACATCGTTGTACTGGTAGGGATTATTGCCTCGCTGGCTACAATTGTGTTCTTTGGATTTAAAATCACTTTACTATCTGGATTAATTCCTCCGCTTATCGTTGTTATTGGGGTTCCTAATGTAATTTTCTTATTGAATAAATACCACGAAACGTATTTGTCGGGTAAAACGAAAGAGGAATCGTTAATTGAAAGTGCTTCTAAGGTAGGCCGAACGTTGTTTTTAGCCAACCTAACTACCTCTATAGGTTTCGGAGTTTTTGCCTTTACTGGCTCAGCGCTTCTAGTTGAATTTGGAATTGTTGCGGCGCTGAATGTGATGATTACCTTCTTCATTTCGCTGGTACTTATTCCTATCTTTTTTAGCTTTTTAGCCCCTCCACAGAAGAAAGATTTAGCCCATTTTGAATCTGTTCGAGTGAATAAATTCTTAAATCGCGTGGACGTGTGGGTATTGCATCACCGGAAATTCATTTATGGTTTTATTTCTATCGTATTAGTGATTTCGGTTTATGGTTTGACCAAAATTCAAGCCGTAGGTTATATAGTAGATGATTTACCTCGTGATAATGCCATTTATTCCGATTTGAAATTTGTGGAGAATCGATTCAAAGGGGTGATGCCATTTGAGATAAATATTGATGCATTTGAAAAGGGTAGAGCGCTGACACCGGAACTTTTGGCTAAAATCAAACGAACCGAAAAATTACTCGCAAAATACCCGGAATTCACGCAAGGCCTTTCCATTTTAACAGCGACAAAATACCTATACCAAGTCTACCGCGGTGGAGATCCTAAATACTTTGTCTTACCTGGAATTAATGAATTAGCTAAATTAAAGGACTTTCAGTCCAGTTTAAATGGCAATAAAAATAATTTATTCGCCGGCTTCATCGATAAAGACAATCGATTCACTCGAATTAGTTTCCAAATGCAAGATGCAGGAACCGTGCGCACCAGAGTCTTATTTGACGAAATACAACCTAAAATTGACAGCATCTTTCGAACTGATATCGAGACAGGGGAATTATTGGCCAAAGGTGATAAAAAAGGCTACCAAGCCGATGTAACTGGTAATTCAGTCATTTATGCTTTCCAAACAGAGTATTTGCAAGTTAATCTTATCGAAAGTACGATTACGGCGATCATACTTATTTGTATTTTGATGGCGCTGCTATTTAGATCTTGGAAAATGGTGTTAATCTCTACCCTACCCAGTTTAATTCCCTTGATTATCACAGCGGGTTTAATGGGATATTTTGGAATTGCACTCAAGCCCAGTACTATCTTGATTTTCTCCATTGCCTTCGGTATTTCAAGTGATGGCACGATTTATTTTCTCACCCGTTACAAAGAAGAATGGGCTAAGAATAACCAAAACATACAGCAAGCCGTCCAAACCACCATTTTGAAAACAGGGGTATCCATGTTCTATACGGCGATGATTCTATTTTTTGGCTTCTTTATCTTTACCGCATCCACCTTCAAAGGGACACAAGCTTTAGGCATTTTGGTCTCGGTCACACTATTAATGGCCATGATTTGTAATTTAATTTTACTACCCGCTTTCTTATTAGGATTAAATAAAAAAGACGTATCCACTATTTTAGAGGAGGATTTATAAATGACAACAGCCAAACCGTCACTTTATACCCTGCCTTTCTTTTTACTTTGTTTAAGTAACTTTTTATTTTCGGCTAGCTTTTCGATGATTATACCCGAATTGCCTGATTATTTAGCCAGTTTAGGGGGGAAAGAATACATCGGATATACAATTGCTCTTTTTACGCTAGCAGCCGGATTTTCACGTCCATTCTCCGGAAAATTAACCGATCACGTAGGCCGAATACCCATCATGGCTTTCGGTTCCCTCGTTTGCTTTATCTGTGGAGGATTATATCCATTAATGCACACGGTACAAGGATTTTTATTCCTACGCTTCATTCATGGCATGTCCACTGGTACGAAACCGACGGCGACGGCTGCCTACGTTTCAGATGTCATTCCGGAGGACCGTAGAGGGGAAGCGCAAGGTGGATTGGGCATATTTACAGCCACGGGAATGTCCATTGGGCCTGCAATTGGCAGTTTCTTAGCCGCTGAATATGGTATAGACCAAATGTTCTATATCTCCTCTGTTTTTGCTTTGGCATCCATTATCATACTAAGTAGAATGAAGGAAACATTGCCAAAGGCGATGAAATCACGACTCAGCCTTTCTTTATTTAGAATTGGATGGAAAGATGTTTTTGAGCCAAAAATCATTCCTGTATTTTGGATTATGTTATTCGTTTCTTTTTCCGCAGGCGCCATGATTACCCTCATTCCTGATACCTCCAAAATCATCGGCTGGAATAATAAAGGCTTGTATTTTACAATTTATACCATTTCATCTATTTTAATACGCCTATTCTTTTCCAAAGCATCCGATAAATATGGTCGTATTCCCGTATTAATTTTTGGCTGCTTTATGCTAAGTGTATCAATGTTTTTATTAGTTTTCAGCATTAATTCTTATCTATTTATTGCATCGGCTATTCTCTATGGCATTGCATGGGGCTTTAATACACCGACGCTTGCTGCTTGGACGAATGATTTAGGCGATAAGAATCACATGGGACGGGCGATGGCCACCATGTACATTGCTTTAGAAGCGGGAATCGGTTTAGGCGCCTATATCTCGGGAGCCGTTTACCAAGGCGTGGCGAGTCAGATACCTATTCCTTTCTTAATTGCCGCCTTATTGGCCCTATTAGCTTTTTTATTATTATTGAAACAAAAAAGAAATTGGACGTATGGAATTTAGCGAATACTTGATTCAGAAAAATATCTGTTCCACTAGCTTTTCAGCAGGTGAACTAGCTTTGTTTCAAAGTTGGACAAAAGCATTTTCGCTGCAGCATCCGTCCAGCTTTACAGAACAAAACAAGTTCATTATCAATAAAATACGCAGAAAATATCCGCTAAAAAAGGAGTAATTTTTGTCAATTATCGCCTTTATATTTGTAAATAACCGGAAAAACATGGTACTATTTAAACATTTGATTCCATCAATTAGTTAGAAGGTACATATTACGGAAATTTGTAAAAATAAAAAGCAAGATAATGCCCGATAACAATCTACAGAATTTATTTCCTGTCTCAGGTCAAACCCCCAAAGAATACGATTTAACGCAACCCATTGAACAAAAAGAATATTTAGTCAATGGAGAGATGCGTCAATGGAAAGGCAAAACGCAAGACGTTTGGTCGCCTATCTATATAAAAACAGACAAAGGATTCGAACAAAAACGAATCGGCTCCTATCCTATCACGGATGCGGCAGATGCGATGGAAGTTTTATATGCTGGTGTAAAAGCCTATTCCAATGGTCGTGGCGAATGGCCATCTATGACTGTTTCGCAAAGAATCGAATGTGTGGAGAAATTCACTCAAAAAATGATTCAAAAGCGGGATGAGGTCGTGAAATTATTGATGTGGGAAATTGGTAAATCCTTAGGCGATTCTCAAAAAGAATTTGACCGTACGGTACAATATATCTATGATACCATCGGTGCTTTAAAAGATATTGACCGTACTTCGTCTACTTTCTTAATCGAAGAAGGAATCATCGGACAGGTAAGACGTTCCCCCTTAGGCGTTGTACTTTGTATGGGACCATTCAATTATCCATTGAATGAAACCTTTACGACACTTATTCCAGCCCTTATTATGGGAAATATCGTGTTATTTAAACCACCGAAACACGGTACATTATTGCACTACCCATTATTAGAGGCATTTAAGGACGCTTTCCCGGCAGGTGTAATTAATACCTTGTATGGTCGTGGAAATTCGATCATTCCTCAATTAATGGAATCAGGAAAGATCGATGTGTTAACGCTTATCGGATCCTCTAAGGTGGCTGATAAATTAAAGAAGATGCACCCGAAAGTAAACCGCTTACGGGCCATTTTAGGTTTGGATGCTAAGAATGCAGCCATCGTAACTGAAAGTGCAGACTTAGATTCAGCTATTAATGAATGTTTATTAGGGTCTCTTTCCTTTAATGGACAACGTTGTACTGCTATAAAGATCATTTTTGTTCACAAATCTTTAGCAGATAAGTTCAACGAAGGTTTAGCGAAGAAAATAGAAGCCATGAAGTTAGGTATGATGTGGGAACCTGGTGTACAAATCACACCGCTTCCAGAGCCTAATAAGCCAGCTTATTTAACAGAATTAATTGAAGATGCGAAATTGCATGGAGCTAAAGTGATGAACGAACATGGTGGAGAGAACTTCAAATCCATTTTCTTCCCTGCTTTGTTATTCCCTGTAAATAGCAAAATGAAGGTTTGGCATGAAGAGCAATTTGGACCAGTGGTTCCAGTGGTTCCATTCGAAAGCTTAGATGAACCCATTGATTATATCCACGAGTCATCTCATGGCCAGCAAGTAGCTATTTTTGGAACAGATGTAAATCAAATCTCCGAATTAATCGATGCGACGGTAAATCAAGTTTCTCGTGTAAATATTAACGCACAATGTCAGCGTGGACCGGATTCATTCCCCTTCACAGGACGTAAGGACTCTGCAGAGGGAACTTTATCCGTCACTGCCGCTTTGCGCTCCTTCTCGATTCGTACGGTCGTAGCCACGAAAGCAACACAATCAAATAAAGATATCGTCAATGCGATTGTAGAAAATCAACAATCGAACTTCTTATCTACCCGATTTATCTTATAATTGATATGGATTGAATAAAAAAAGGCCAGCAATTCTGCTGGCCTTTTTTATTATTCTTTTTTATAGTGCGGCGCGTTGCGCTTTTACCGCTGGATCAGTGATGAATTCATCGTAGGTCATTAATTTATCTATTTGCCCTTTAGCACCGATTTCAATGACTCTGTTAGCCACTGTGTCCGTCAATTGGTGATCATGACACGTAAACAACATAGTTCCTGGGAATTCGATCATGCCATTATTCAACGCAGTGATAGATTCTAAGTCCAAGTGATTCGTAGGCTCATCAAAAAGTAGCACATTCGCACCCGATAACATCATACGCGAGAACATACAACGTTGTTTTTCCCCTCCTGAGATGACCGTACATTTTTTCAATGCCTCATCACCAGAGAATAGCATACGTCCCAGGAAGCCACGAATGAAACTTTCATCCTTTTCAACCGAATATTGACGCAACCAATCCACTAAATTCATGGAATCGTCTTCAAAATACTTCGCATTATCGTTAGGCAAATAGGTCTGAGTAGTGGTAACCCCCCATTTAAATTCACCTGTGTAGTTCGTATTTTCTCCAGCAAGAATATCTAATAAAGCGGTAATGGCTAAAGATTCCTTAGCTAATAAGGCTATTTTATCACCTTTATTGATAGAGAAGGAAAGATTAGTAAATAAAGGAACTCCATCAGCTGTTTTAGCAGATAATTTATCCACACTTAATAACTGGTCACCTGCTTCTCTCTCCGGTTTAAAATTAATGAAAGGATATTTACGAGAGGATGGCTTAATATCGTCCACTTGTAATTTATCTAACATTTTCTGGCGGGAAGTCGCTTGCTTTGACTTAGCCACGTTTGCAGAAAAACGACGGATAAATTCCTCTAATTCCTTCCGCTTTTCGTCCGTTTTTTTGTTTTGATCTGTTCGTTGACGAGCAGCTAATTGAGATGATTCATACCAGAAAGTATAGGTGCCACCAAATAATTGAATTTTACTAAAATCAAGGTCAGCGATGTGCGTACACACATTATCTAAGAAGTGACGATCGTGAGAAACGACAATTACCGTATTTTTGAAATTCATCAAATATCCTTCAAGCCAAAGAATCGAGTCGATATCCAAGTTATTAGTGGGCTCATCTAATAATAGAATATCAGGATTGCCAAAAAGGGCTTGAGCGAGTAAAACTTTCACCTTATCAGAACCATTTAGGTCCTTTAATAGCGTAAAATGTAAGTCTTCTTTAACGCCTAATCCACTCAATAAAGAACCGGCTTCTGATTCAGCTTCCCAACCATTCAACTCCGCAAATTCCGCTTCTAAATCAGCTGCCTTATTTCCGTCCGCTTCTGTGAAATCCTCTTTTAAATAAATCGCATCCTTCTCTAACATAATGTCATAAAGACGCTTATTACCCATAATCACCGTTTGCAAAACCTCTACTTCTTCAAATTCGAAGTGATTTTGTTTCAAAATTGACATACGCTCACCAGGATTCATCGAAATAGAACCTGTTTGAGAATCAATCTCCCCTGATAATATTTTCAAAAACGTTGATTTACCGGCGCCATTCGCACCGATCAAGCCATAACAGTTACCTTCGGTAAATTTGATATTAACTTCTTCAAAAAGGACTCTTTTCCCAAAACGAAGGGACACATTAGATGCTTGCAACATAGGAGCTGGATTAAATAGGGTGCAAAATTACTAATTTTGGCTTCGATTATCATATTTTTTTTGCAATTTCGAAGCGAATTAAAGACTATGGATCCCACAAATTCATCTAATACCTTACATCTCCGGCTCAACTCGGAGAATTTTCGGGAGCAATTACAAGCTCAACCGAAGAAAGATCCACGTATATCGTCCGTTCAGATTGAAATTTCAAATGAATATTTCCTATTAATTCCGGTAAGTTATGACTCCCCTACCTATCGTTTAGGTTTTTTAGAGAAAGCCTTAGGAGAGCATGCCTTAGTGGGAAAAGAAATTCAGTTGCAGTCTATTCCTGCGGAAGAATCTAATTTAGTTTTTCTGGTTCCCAGTGATTGGAAAGACCTCATTTCGGCTCATTTCCCGTACGCAAAAATTGATTACACGCACACTGTAGCTACCTGTTTGCAAAAAATAGATCAACAATTAACGGTCAATGTGCAGGGAAATTTAGCCTTTACAAGCTTATACCAAGCCAATAAATTACAATTAGCGAATGTTTTTCCATTCGAATCATCCATAGAACTAGCTTTCTATTTACAATCCATTCGTGATGCGTTTTCGTTAAATTGGACTTTATTTCCACCCGTTTTAGTGGCCGGATCTGAAGAAATTTTAGACGCATCCCTTTATCAAATCCCCTATGTCCAATCCTAAAAAAGCATTTTTTCCTGGCTCATTTGATCCATTTACGAAAGGACATGAGGATATTGTGTTAAGAGCCTTGGCTTTATTTGATGAATTGATTATCGGTATTGGTCAAAACTCTAATAAATCCCGCTATTTTCCTTTGGAAAAAATGGAAGAATACATTCAGAAAACATTTGAAGGAAAGCCAGTTAGTGTGGTTACTTACCAAAACCTAACCGCGAATGTGGCACATGAATATGGCGCCAAATTTATCATTAGGGGTTTACGAAATACCACCGATTTTGAATACGAAAACTCGATTTCTCAGGTGAATAGACATATTCACAACGATTTAGAGACGGTTTTTTTGATCACTTCACCCCATTTAGCCCCTATTAGCTCTACGATTATTCGCGATTTACATCGCTACGGAAGCCCGGTGGATCAATACTTACCCTATACTTTGGATTGATTTAAATTTTTCGATCACATATCGAATAGAGGAATAGGTATTCGTTAAGGCTTGAATTTGCTGTTTTTCATTCATCCATTCTACCTTTTCAATACCTTCTTCTGTCTGCGGAATTAGCAACCCTGTGAAATTAGTTTTCATCGAATACCAGCGCGTTTTCTTCAAAACCAACTTATTTTTGTGCGTATACGTATGGTAGCTAGTACAAATTTTATTTCCTAAATCAGCTTTTACATTGCACTCTTCTTCCACTTCTCGGACAGCAGCCGTTTCGAATTTTTCATTTTTCTCTAATTTACCTTTTGGCAAATCCCATTTTCCTAATCGAAACATCCATAAAATATCTTGCTTCTGATTAACGACAACACCCCCAGCGGCTTCCACCAGCTGATACAGCTTTACAATTCTTTGCTTGTATGTCTTTCGATCTTCTACGATAATATAAAGTGCATGGAAATGAATGCCTGATTTAGCATGTAAATTCATCAGCATTTTTTCCACCTGATCGATACTAGCATTTATGATACACGTATGACCAGTAAAACTTTCCACCTTTAAAGGGGATAAGCGAGCATCGATAACTAAATCAAAGTCAACTTTGGATGGTATTTCGCCCAATTCCTTCTTCTTCACAATTCTGATCGGTCGATCATCAATAAAAATTACCATCTGTTCATTTTTCTGACGCAAAATTAGAATTAAATAGTGAAAGATAAACTGAATAAATTATTTTTGTAAATATAAAATTAGAAACTACCCTTATGCAAAATTTGACTATTCCTCAAGAAGTTGCCCAACACCTATTAAAGATCCAGGCTATTCAATTAAGACCGGATCAACCGTTTACTTGGGCATCTGGATGGAACTCTCCAATTTATTGCGATAACCGTGTTTCTCTTTCCTTTCCGGAAGTGCGTACTTATATTAAAAACTGTCTTTCCGCAGCAGTAAAAGCCTATTTCCCCGAAGCAAATATCATTGCCGGCGTAGCTACCGCTGGAATTGCACAAGGCGCCTTAGTGGCCGAATACCTAGACTTGCCTTTTTGTTATGTTCGTCCAGAGCCGAAAAAACACGGAATGGGAAATCAAATTGAAGGCAAAGTTTCATCAGGTCAAAAAGTGGTTCTAATAGAAGACCTCATTTCAACGGGTGGTAGTTCCCTGAAAGCAGCTGATGCTTTAAAGGAAGCAGGAGTAGAAGTATTAGGTATGGTAGCCATCTTCACCTATGGTTTCGAAATAGCTGCAGAAAATTTCAAAAATCACGGTATCCCCTTATATACCCTAAGTGATTATAATGCTTTAATTGAAGAGGCTGTTAAACTCGATTATGTAACAGAAACTCAATTATTAACCCTACAAGATTGGAGAATTTCTCCAAGTACTTGGCGAAAATAATCAGGCAAGCATAAACCCATCTCCATCTGTCGACTGAATCATACCCATTAATTCTAAATTTAAGAGAATTAGGGATAGATCGTCTTGTTTTATTTCCGACCGATTCACGAGTTCATTAAATGAAATATTGCCTTCCCGATGCAAAAAGGAAAGAATGGAAGATTCATTTAGGGTAAATAGTTTTTGCATAAGAGCCGGGTTTAACGCTAACCTATCTTTTACTTGTGCCCAATTAAGTTCCATCATTAGATCTTCCCAAGAGGTGAATATGATTGCTTTTTGATTTCGGATTAAATGATTGCACCCTTTCGAAAAGGGTCTATTTAAACTTCCCGGTACCGCAAATACAGTCCGATTATAGTTATAGGCATAATCAGCGGTAATTAAAGCACCGCCTTTCTCCGCAGCTTCGACTATTACTGTTGCATCTGAAATACCGGCAATTATACGATTCCGAACGGGGAAATGATAAGAGGCTGGAGGTATATGAGGTGCGTATTCAGAAAGCAATGCTCCATTTTGAATGATTGCATTTACATAAGACCCATTTTCGGGCGGATAAATGTGTCTAAAACCACCAGCTAAGACTGCAACAGTAGGGATTTGATAATCAATACAAGCTTTGTGCAAGGCGATATCAATTCCTCTTGCGAATCCACTGACAAAGATTATTTGATCCTTTTGAGCTGCCTCAACAAGGTCACGCGTCACTTTTTTACCTACATCGCTTGCGTGACGAGTTCCTACCGCAGCTACTATTCGATGGTCATTTAAATCTATATTTCCTTTTTTAAATAGAATCAAAGGAGCATCGTACAAATCTTTTATTCGTTGAGGGTAAGCAGAGTCTTCGAAATACAAAATCTCCACTTCATCATCCTGACAAATTAGGACGGTTTTTTCAGCTTCACGCAAAACGTCTCTTGCAAAAGGGCGATAGCTAGCTAATTGAAAAATATCGGGAAGATAGGGATAAAGGGAGGCTAGTTTTTTGCCTTTAACAGGACCGACCTCGGGAAGGTAGGATAATGCGATTTGATAGACTTGTAACGATTTAGTGGTTATCATCGGAGTAATTTTCCGAAACCTACGCTTATTCTAAGTCTAAATCCGCCTTCATCCCTTGTAAAAAATCTCGAATATCAGTTAGTTGATTAATGATGTTTTGATTGGGATTTTTTTCTTTACCGCGAATATTCATGGCTTGCTTAGCACCTTCGATTGTCAAGCCTCGTTCATCTATTAAATTCACCAAAACCTTGATTTTCTCAATGTCTTGTGGAGTATATTTACGAATTCCAGAATCAGCTCGCTTAGGTGATAAATGAGGGAATTGAGTCTCCCAATAGCGAATCTTAGAAGTATTCACTTTGAAAAAAGCTGCGACCTCAGAAATTGAATAATATTGCTTGCTTAATTCCATCAATAATTTTAAACCCAAAATGGGCTTCTTCAAAAAATAGACTTAATTTTGTGATTCCATTTAACATGGCACCTAAAGTAAAACTACAAAGGTTCCATTCATTTTACAATAAAACGCATGACCTCTTCTGAGATACGTCAACAATTTTTGGATTTCTTTCAATCAAAAGGCCATTTAATTGTTCCTTCAGCTCCTTTGGTGGCAAAAAATGACCCTACCCTATTGTTTAACAATTCAGGTATGGCTCAATTCAAAGATTTCTTTTTAGGAAACGGAACTCCTCCCTCGAAAAGAATTGCTGATACGCAAAAATGCCTACGTGTTTCTGGGAAGCATAATGACCTAGAAGATGTAGGATTTGATACCTACCATCACACCATGTTTGAGATGTTAGGTAACTGGTCTTTTGGTGATTATTTCAAACAAGAGGCGCTTACTTGGTCATGGGAATTATTAACAGAGGTGTTTAAATTGCCAAAAGACCGCATATATGTTTCGGTATTTGAAGGAGATAAGAAAGATGGTGTGCCCTTTGATCAAGAGGCTTTTGATATTTGGAAAGCAATTGTAGGAGAAGATCGTATCATCTTTGGAAATAAGAAAGATAATTTCTGGGAAATGGGTGAAACAGGGCCTTGTGGACCTTGTTCTGAAATTCACATTGACCTTAGAAATCAGGACGAAGTAGATTCGATTCCTGGTAAAAATCTTGTAAATGCGGATCACCCACAAGTGGTGGAGATTTGGAATAACGTATTCATGCAGTTTGAACGTATGGCAGATGGTTCTTTAGTACCTCTTCCTAATAAACACGTGGATACGGGAATGGGATTTGAACGTCTATGTATGGCGATTCAAGGAAAGCAATCGAATTATGATACCGATGTTTTCCAAGGAACGATTCAATACATTGCTGCTAAAAGTGGCAAGAAATATGGGGACGAAAAATGGGCAGATATTGCCATGCGGGTTATCGCTGACCACATTCGTGCCATCGCTTTTTGTATTGCTGATGGTCAGTTACCATCTAACAATAAAGCAGGCTATGTCATTCGTCGTATTTTACGTCGAGCAGTGCGTTATGGTTATACCTATTTGGACTTTAAAGAACCTTTCTTGCACCTATTAATTCCGGGTCTTTCACAACAGTTTAAAGGGGTATTCGATGAATTAATCTCCCAAGAGGCTTTTGTTGCAAAGGTGATATATGAAGAAGAAATATCTTTCTTACGCACATTATCTACAGGGTTAATTCGCCTAGATAAATTAATGGAAGATTGCACTGGTAAAGTATTAACTGGTGATGATGTTTTTGAATTAAATGACACCTATGGTTTCCCCATCGATTTGACAGCCTTGATCGCACGCGAAAAAGGATTAGATATCGATGAACCTGGATTCTTAGCGGCGCTTAAATTACAAAAAGAGCGTTCACGTAAGGATGCAGGTGCTAGTGCAGAAGATTGGGTGATCGTAAACGAAGGCGACGAAGTTAGCTTCATCGGGTACGATTCAAATGAGACTGAAACGCAGGTTTTAAAATACCAAAAGATTCAAAATAAAGCGGGTGTACAGTATAAAGTTGTTTTAGAGACTACTCCTTTCTATGCTGAATCCGGTGGTCAAGTAGGGGATTCGGGGGTTTTGTTTTTCGCAAAATCCGGCATTTCACTTCCTATCATAGATACAAAGAAAGAAAACGATTTGATCGTTCATATCGTCTCGGACGAACGCATTGAAAGTTTAGCGGCTGAACCCGTTAAAGCTAGTATAACTATCCTGCGCCGTCGTGCCATTACGCATCACCATAGTTCAACTCACTTAATGCAAGCTGCCTTACAGGAAGTGCTAGGCAAGCATGTGGCGCAGAAAGGTAGTTTAGTAAATGAAGATTTATTGCGTTTTGACTTCTCTCACTTCCAAAAAGTAACGGAGGACGAGATTAAGCAAATCGAGAAGATAGTTAATGCCAAAATCGCAGAGAATATTCCTTTATTAGAAGAACGTAATGTACCGATTGCTCAGGCAAAAGACAAAGGTGCTATGGCGCTTTTTGGCGAAAAATACGGTGATTTTGTTCGCGTGATTACCTTCGATAAGAACTTCTCGGTCGAACTATGTGGAGGAACGCATGTGCCATCCACGGGTGAAATTGGTTTACTCAAGATCACATCAGAAAGTTCAGTCGCTACGGGTGTTCGTCGTATTGAAGCGATTACGTCTCAAAAGGCCTACGAATTATTAAGTGAGCAAGAAGCGATACTAAGTGAAATTAACGACTTATTAAAGGCTCCTAAGGATCTAGTTAAAGCCGTGGCAAACTTAATTGAAAGCAATTCAAGCTTACAGAAAACGGTGGCAGCATACCAACAGAAGGAAGTTTCTGGACTTAAGAGCCATTTAGTAAAGGAAATTGTATCTGGATCTATTGATTCAATTATAAAGCAAGTTCAAGTTCCTACGGCTGATGCTTTAAAGAATTTAGCTTTTGATTTACAAGAAAATCAAGACAACTTATTCTGCCTATTAGCTGCTGAAATTGAAGAAAAAGCAAGTTTAGCGATCTCCATTTCAAAAGCCTTAGTAGATAGCAAAGGCTTAGATGCGGGTAAAATTATTCGCGAATTAGCGAAGGAAGTCCAAGGTGGCGGAGGTGGTCAACCATTTTTAGCTACTGCAGGAGGACAAAATCCGGCTGGAATCCCTAAATTATTAAGTTTAGCGGCTACGTATATCGTCTAAATTCTATGACTTTATTTCCTTTTTCTCCCTTTGAACAGGTAGCCAAGCAAATGGACCTTTGGGGTGAAAAGGGGATTCCTTTCGTCTTTTTAGTGGATTATTCTTTAGAAAATGCTTGGGCAGGATCTATAGATGAGGCGGCTGAATTAGGATTTAGTTTTGAATTTGATTCGGCAGGTATTTCAGCTGAATCCATTTCATTTAGCAAAAAGCCCCTATCGTTCGCGGATTATTCCGAAAAATTTCGTCAGGTTCAAGCAGGCTTAAAAAGAGGGGATTCTTTTCTGCTTAATTTAACAGCAGAAACCCTTGTTGAAACGCCTCTCTCCTTAGAAGACATCTTTCAGCGAGCAGATGCTCCCTACAAAATCTTAGTTCAGGATTATTTTACCTCCTTTTCTCCGGAGACCTTTATACAGATTCAAGAGAATCAAATTGCCTCCTTTCCTATGAAAGGAACGCTGGAAGTAAACGAAGGTGATTCTGAAGCTAGCCTACAAAACGATCCAAAAGAAAAAGCAGAACATGCTACGATTGTGGATTTGATTCGGAATGATTTAAGCAAAGTTGCCTATCCCATTCAGGTAGAAAAATACCAATATGTCGAGAAGGTGAAAACGAATACGGGGGAACTTTGGCAGATGTCCTCCAAAATTACTGGTACATTAATGCCTGAATTTGAGCGAAAATTTGGATCCATTCTACTGGAATTATTGCCCGCAGGATCTATTACAGGCGCGCCGAAAAAAGCCACGATGCAATTAATTGAACAAACGGAACACTATGACCGAGGTTTTTATACCGGAATTATGGGTAAATTTGATGGAACAAGCTTTAATTCAGGTGTATTGATAAGGTTTATCGAAAAGAAACCCAATGGGCTTGTTTTCAAAAGTGGCGGTGGCATTACCGTTTTTTCCGATGTCAAAAAAGAGTACGATGAGTTAATTCAAAAAGTATATCTCCCTTTTTAATATGTTCTCCTTCTTAGAAACAATTTGTATACGGGATGGCCAGGCGCAACACCTCGATTTCCACCAAATGCGGATAAACGAGACGTTTGAACAATTTTTTCCAGAATGGGAGCCCTTTGATGTGGCAGAACTCGTAGCGGAGAAAGAATTACCTGCTCAAGGAACTCATCGACTTCGAATCACCTATCAAGAAGATCCTGAAACAATAGAGATCTTACCTTATGTAAAAAAAGAGATTCAACGTTTCGCCTTGGTCGATACCGGAGAGATTGATTATGGCTTAAAATGGACAGAAAGAGGATTTTTCAAAACCTTTTTAGAAGCTCATCCAGAAGCCGACGAAGTAATTTTCGTGAAAGACGGAAAGGTGCAAGATTGTACCGTGGCGAATTTGGCCTTCTTAAAAGAGGGTATTTGGTATACACCAGAAGATCCCTTGCACTGGGGAACTACAAGAGCCCGATTAATAATCGAAGAGGAATTAGAAGAAACTGATATTTTAGTAGAAGAATTAGCCACCTACGAGCGCGTATGTTTGATCAACGTGTTTAGATCGCTCGAGCTTGAAAACTCCCTTTCGGTAGCGGAATCTATTTTGTAAATTGAATCATGAGTACTGAAAAAAGCCCGAGCTTTTTATTGCACCAAAAATTTCCTTTTGAACCTACCCCTTCTCAGGCGCAGCTGTTTCAGAAGTTAAGTGGCTTTGTGCTAAATAAAGACGAATGGGCTGCGCTAACCTTTATTATCAAGGGTTATGCTGGAACGGGAAAAACGACCGTTATTTCCACCTTAATTAAAATATTGCCTGCATTTGGTTATAAAACTCAATTAATAGCGCCCACTGGTCGCGCGGCCAAAGTCATGGCTAATTATGCCAAGAAAAAAGCGAGCACCATACATAAAAAAATCTACCGCCAAGTAAGCAATCCCAATTCAGGAGCACTCAGTTTTCAACGGATGAATAATTACGCCACTAATACGGTATTTATCGTGGATGAGGCTTCGATGATAACGGATGAATCTGATTTTGGTACTACTAGTTTATTAACGGATTTAATCGAATACGTTTTCACTAATCCGGAGAATGGACATACCGGCAATAAGTTGATCTTCGTGGGAGATACAGCCCAATTACCCCCCGTCGGAAAAAGTCTTTCCCCTGCCCTTTCGAAGGAGTATATCGCAGCTGAATTCCACATGGAAGTGTTAGATCATGAATTAACGGATGTCATGCGCCAAGACCTAGATTCAGGCATTTTATACAATGCCACTGCGTTAAGACAATTGCTTTTAGCGAATTCCACAGCGATCCAGTTTAATACCAAATCGTTCAAAGACATCTTTCGGATGACAGGAGAAAAGATGGAAGACGGGATGCACTATGCCTACAAGAAATTTGGCAAAGAAGAAACCATTTTATTGACTCGGTCGAATAAAAGTGCCGTTCAATTAAATGAATTTGTTAGACGAACCATCTTATACCAAGAAGATGAAATTTCTAGTGGGGATTTATTAATGATCGTTCGTAATAATTACCACTGGTTAGACGAAGATTCGCCAGCCGGATTTTTAGCCAATGGGGATTTTGTGGAAATGATGAAAATCAAACGCGAAGAGGAAATGCATGGTCAGCGTTTCTTAGATGTCACTTTACGCTTATGCGATTATGATGATCACCCACCTATCGAGGCTAAAATCTTATTAGAAACGCTTCATTCGACAGAATCTGCCTTAGGTAAAGAGGCAAACAAAAAATTATATGATTCAGTTTGTGCGGATTACGCACATATTCCCAAGAAAAAGGAACGAACCGAAGCCATTAGAAAAGACCCCTATTTGAATGCTTTACAAGTGAAATTCGCTTATGCCTTAACCGTTCACAAATCCCAGGGCGGTCAATGGTCAGCCGTTTTTGTCGATCAAGGTTACTTAAAAGAAGATCAGATTGATGCCGAATATTTACGTTGGTTATATACAGCCATAACGCGGGCGAGTCATGAAATCTTCTTAGTTAATTTTCATGAACGTTTCTTTTAAAGATTAAACGTGGCCGCGACTCCTGCATGGAATAATTTACCATCGTAGATCGTCAAGCCCTTTTTTAAGGCTTCATTTTGAATACACGCCTCTGTCCAGCCTAGATTTGCTAGTAGATGTACGTAAGGTAAAGTGGCCTGCGTCAACGCTAAAGTAGACGTCTGCGGAACAGCTCCTGGCATATTGGCTACGCAATAATGCACAATTCCATCAATTTCGAAGATCGGGTTTTCGTGCGTCGTAGGCTTGCATGTTTCAATGCAACCTCCTTGATCCACAGCCACATCCACTAGGATAGTTCCCGGTGACATTCTCTTAAGATCGTCGCGCTTGATTAAATGAGGAGCTTTGACTCCATGTAATAATACCGCACCTACGACTAAATCCGCTAAAGGTAATGCCTCTTGAATAGCATAGGACGTAGAGAATTGCGTAGCTACATTAGCTGGCATCACCTCATCTAAATAGCGCAGTCGAGCTAAATTCGTATCCATGATCGTTACATTTGCTCCTAAACCAGCCGCCATCTTAGCCGCCTGAGTTCCCACCACACCTCCACCTAAAATTAATACATTAGCTGGTTTTACTCCTGGAACGCCTCCTAATAACTTACCTTTTCCACCTTGCGGTTTTCCTAGATAAAAGGCCCCCACTTGAATGGCCATACGACCTGCTACTTCAGACATAGGAGTCAATAATGGCAAACTACGATCGGCTAATTCTACTGTCTCATAGGCTATACAAACGGAATTAGAGGCAATCATAGCTTCCGTTAACTCTCTAGAGGCAGCGAAGTGGAAATAGGTAAACAAAATTTGGTTGCGTTTTATAAGCGGAAATTCCGAGGCCAAAGGTTCTTTCACCTTAACAATCATCTCCGCCATCGCATATAATTCAGCAGCTGTGCTTAAAATGGAAGCACCAGCAGCTTTGTATTGTGCATCAGACAATCCAGATCCTTCACCAGCCGAAGCTTGAACATATACTTGATGTCCATTAGCCGTTAAACCTTGGACACCTGCCGGAGTTAAGCCTATCCTGAATTCCTGCACTTTAATTTCCTTCGGAACGCCTATGATCATAATAATAAGTTTTAAAAAGAAAGGCCACCGAAAAATATCCGCTGGCCTCTACCTTTTGATGAAGTGTACTACAACACAAATATAATTAAGACAATAAATTATCTTGCATTTTACCTATAAATAAGTAATATTTACTACATAATTATACTTTTACAGAAATAATTATTAAATCATACAATTAAACAACACAAATTCCGAAAACTTTATGGCAAAAAATACCGGATTAGATGATTTAGACTTAAAAATCCTCCAAATCATTCAAAATGATAGCCAAAAAACCTTGAAAGAGATCTCTGAGCAAGTAAATCTATCCTTAAGCCCTACCCATGATAGAATAAAGCGCATGGAAGCTGATGGATATATTCAGGGTTATGTGGCCTTATTGAATAGAAAAAAACTGAATCTAGGCCTACTTGTCCACTGTCAAGTAACATTAGAGAAACAAAACAGAAAAAACTTTCGCGAATTCGAAGAGGCCATTCTTGCCTTTCCGGAAGTAACGTCCTGCCATTTAGTATCCGGGAACTTTGATTATTATTTAAATGTAGTAAGCGCAGATGTAGCTAGTTACAATCATTTTTACCAAGAAAAATTGGCAGTTTTACCCTCTGTTGCACACATTAGTACCTTGTTTGTGATGGATGAAATAAAACAAACTACGGCATTGCCCGTGTAAATTTTGTATCTTTGTATTCTATTTGGGATCGACCGGTTTTGACAGCTTATGTAGTCCGGTTGTAAGCACGTCGGGAGTTGTTGGCATTTCCTGTTAAAAAAACCATCAAATTATAGCTGGCAATACTTCGTATGCCATGGCTGCTTAGTCTGATAGACTAACCAATTGCCATCGTTCAGCCCTGTCTAAGCTCTGCCGACGGGGGATTCTGAGCGTCGACACGCAGAGTCGCTGTTTCTGATTTCTCTATTGATTCAGTAGTATCCAGAGGATAAGTGTTAGATAAGGTCTGATTTGAACCTGTCTATCATCGAAAATTAATCAAATCTACACGTGTAGAAAGCTTCAGTTCTCTAGGTTTGGACGAGGGTTCGAGTCCCTCCGATTCCACAAATTATTTTTTTCATTAAAAAAGCATTCAGAAAGTCGCAAGACTAGTCGAATGCTTTTTTTACTATGTCTCTGTTATATGAATTAAACATTTTGAAATATATTTACGTTTATTACAAAAAACTCCTTATGAAAATATTCTATTCAATCCTTTTTTCGTCAATTACCTTTTTATCTCTCGCCCAAACGGACAGCACAGAAGTACTGGAAGATTACAGCAATTATGGCGAAGTGGATGGTGTTAAAAGGTACGCTACCCAAAAAGTGCTTAATCAAACTCCAGCTAAAATCATTAGTTTAGGCTACGATTATACTGGTGAATTTCACATGCCTGGAATTCGGATATCTGAATCACTATCTATAATTGAAGATAAACACATAAGCCAAGTAAATGCCTTTAAAGCACAATTGAATATTCCGGTTGTGGCAACCAACAAAATCATTTGGCAATTAGGGGTAAACTACTGGGGCTCTCAGTTTCAAGTTGAAAATCCGGGTAATAATGCATTTGCTAAACAATTAAATCAGTCATCACTGATTAGTGCCGGTATAAATACAACTATTTTCAAACCACTTAATGAGACTAATTTTTTGATCTTACAAGCAAGTGCTGATGTAAATGGATTATTCAACCAAGAATCAAAAGTAACATCTAATGCAATAACGCTGAGCGCTACAGCTATTTATGGTTGGAAGAAATCAGAAAAAAATATGATTGGTACGGGTATTGCCAGAACCTACCGAGCTGGTAGATTATTGTATATTCCTGTATTGTTTTGGAACAAAACATTCAATGATAAATGGGGTATGGAATTACTTCTTCCAGCTAGAGGCTTTATCAGATACAATATCAATACCTCTAATATGATTCAAGCCGGATTTGAATTAGAAGGTAACCAATTTTCCATGCCTATACCCGCTACACAAAGAGATTTATTCTACATACAACGTGGAGAGCTTAAACCTAGAATCATGTGGGATAAAAAAATCACCGGTTTCTTATGGTTCAGCGCACAAGTGGGATTACGCTATAATTACCGATTTGATGTCATGAATAAATACGATGGAAAAGAAGATAACGAACGGTATTTTAGCAGCAAATTAGGGAATCCACTCTTCGTCAATTTTAGTCTAAATTTTGTTTCTCCATATAAAAAAGGCTCTTTAGGAGCCTTTTTTATTATTACTTAGCTACTTGCCTTGTCCAAGTATCTGTTCTACCTATTAAAGAAACCCCAATATACCCTCGCACCTCTAATGTATTCGTATTAATTAAGCGCATTGTGGAGGAATAAGTATTTCCATTCTTAGGATCATAGATATTTCCATCCTCCCATAAATTATCTCCTTTAGGGACAAATCCCCAAATATTAATCAAGCCCAACACAGGTTTAGTCCTAGCAGTCGGCTCTTCATTATTCTTATCTAATTTAGCCTTACCTGTTTCTGGATCAATTGGTTCCTTTAACCAAACTACTTTACCCTGGTATTTACTTCCATTTTTATAAATTCTTACCATGGCATTACCCTCGCCTGATTTCCAAATGCCAATGATAGCATCTGGATTCGTTTCAAGAGCAGTCGATGTAAAAGATTGAAACAGAAGTCCAATAAAGACAAAGGATACTACTTTTTTAAATTGCAACATAGTTTTCATCATAGTGTGTATTTAGAGTTAAAAAGTTGTTTTCTGAGCGGCCATCTTTTCGATATCGGCAACAGATCTAGGAGATCCTTTGGAAAGATTCACATTCCCCGATTCCGTAATTAAAATGTCATCTTCGATACGAATACCAATATTCCACCATTTCTTATCGCATTTACTTCCTGCTGGAATATAAATTCCTGGTTCTACCGTTACCACAACACCCGCTGCTAGAATGCGTGGGCCTAAATCGTGCACATCTAAACCTAAATGGTGAGACGTACTGTGAGGGAAATAGGTACGCGCTTCTTTCTCATTAGCAGCGATGCCTAATTTAATTAAACCTGCATTCACCACAGCACGAGAGGCCGCATCTAAATCACTAAAAGGTGCGCCTACTTTGCAAGCCGCAATACCTGCATCTTGAGCAGCTAGAACGATCTCGTACAAGGCTTTTTGAGCTTCGCTAAACTTTCCATTCGCCGGAACAGTTCGCGTGACGTCTGCCGAATAACCGTGGTATTCCGCTGCACAATCGCTCAATAAAAGATCGCCATCTTTGATCGTTTTCAAATTCGTAATATAATGCAAGACACAGGCGTTTTCAGCCGCACCATTGATGCTATTATAACCCGGATATTCTGAACCTGCGTTTTTGAAATGATACTCCATAATCGCCTGAGCCTGGTATTCTTTCATTCCTGGCTTAATCGCGCGCATCACATCATTGTGCCCTAAAGCACTGATGGAAGCCGCTTTTTGGATTAAAGCAATCTCTTCTGGTAATTTGATACCCCTTAAATTTCGCAAGGTATTTAAAGCAGATCTGGCGGCCAAAGGTTTAGCCGATACAGTAACTAAACTATCTACCAAAGAAGCCATACGTGATAAAGGATCTGGCTTCACCTGGTATTTAGTAAAGATTCCTTCCGAACGGTATAAAGTGTAAACTGAGTCTACAGCAGCTAAAGAAATGGAAGAGGCATTAAATTGATCATTAATGAACACATTTTCCATTTTACTTCTAGCTTTGAAACCTTCGGTTCCTAAAATTTTACCTGTCCAAAGCTCTTTAAATGGATCACGGTTTTGAACAAAAATAAATTCCGTTCCCGTTTTGCCTAATAGGGTTACTGGCTGCTTGAATAACAATAAAACGGCATTAGGCTCTTCTAATCCAGTTAAATAATAGAAATTCTTGTTCTGGGCATATTGAAACTCGGTGTCATTACTACGTTGACGAGTCTGAGAGGCAAAAAAGATCCCCATACCTTTTTCAGACATCTTTTCCTTAAAGGCAGCACGACGACCTGCGTGAAATTCTGGACTTAAATTATCCGTCGGATAATCTTGAGCGATAGCAGATTGCAATGACAAAGTCGCGAACAATCCGATGATGAGGTGTTTAATTTTCATTTGAAAATAGAATTTTGAAGTAGAAAGATAATAAAAAAGGCTTCACTTAGAGCCTTTCAATTAATTTTTTTGGCCAAAATACCGACTCAGCCAGAAACCGCATAAACCCCAAGCACTTATCCATAATATGCTATTTAGCCCTTAAGATTTCAGAACCTGCTAATAAATAACACCCTACACCAAAATCCTCAAAATTAGGGACGGAGGTCTTTGTTACTGGTTGAGAATCCTTTGGCTCCTTCCCTGTTCCTTGTACATAGGATAAGAAACCAGTGGGTTGAACACAGGAATCAATGGCTTTCCAGCCTTTTTCGACTGATTTTTGGTATTTCGAGGCAGGCAATAATCCTTGACGAATGCCCCATGACAGGCCATAAACAAATAAAGCGGATCCGGTTAATTCTGGACCACCATAATTCGATTCATCCGTCAAACTCACATTAAAAAATCCATCCTTACGTTGTAGAGGCAATAATGCCGCTGCCATATCTTGGAAATCTTTCACATATTCTGCTCGAAAGGACGCATTAGCGGGCAGTAAATCTAGCGTCCTAGCTAAAGCGGCAAACACCCATCCATTGCCTCTAGACCAGTAGCAATTAGTTCCATTAGGCTCTTTATAGGGCGGAATGAAGTCTTTGTCTCTCCACCATAAATGCTCCTGCTGATTATACAATTTGACTTTTGTGTCGGTGTATAAATCGTGCATTTTCTTAAAATACCGATCATCTTTAAATCGAAGACCAAGACGCGTATATACCGGCATGCTCATTTGGAGGCAATCTACCCAAGACCAATCGTTCGACTTTTCGGTCGCGACCATATTATCTATATTCTCTTTAATCGGCTTAATACGTGCAGAATCAGCCTTTAAATCAAATAAGTCCAAATAAACCTGACCGCAGGCCTGGTCATCCGCGTTTCTTGTTTTTAACCCATTACGCAAAGACCAGTGGTGAAACTCTCCCCAATCCTCCATGTATTTCAGGTCAGACGCTTTAGGATCTAACTTATATAACTCGATTAATCCCTCATAAAAGACGGAACGAGTCCAAATATTGGAGGGACGCGTCTTATCAGGGCTCACGATTACCTTAGTCACATCGGGCCAAATACCTTGAAAATAAGATTTTGCCAAATGCATATTTGCCAGTACCTGTGTACGATCCGGCTTTACTGCAAAAACGCTTAATGGCAATAGTAAAAAGAGTAATTTCTTCATTAGGCTAAATAGAAGACGGGCGTTAAATCAATAGTAACAGGCGAATGATCTGGATTCGTCTCCATAAGATCCGCCATATAGGCCCACCATTTTTTCATCACTTCCTGAGATGGAAGAGAATCAAGTGTTGATAAATCAGGCGCTTCTACATATCCGAATAGCATACGGGTACTTTCATCCAAGAAAATGGAATAGTTTTGAATACCTGCCTGATGTAGTAATTCGACTAATTCAGGCCAAATTTCATCATGTCTTTTCTTGTATTCAACCGAATGACCGGGAAGTAAATACATTTTAAACGCCTTTCGCTGCATAAGAATTGATTTCTTATAGAAGGCGCAAGGCTTGCGATTTTACTCAGATATTCGTTCAGAAAATGCTTGTAGGGCCGCATCATCGAAGCCTAAATGAGTCACAAAACGAACATAAGATGGGCCAAAAGGAGCGCAATAAATTCCTTTTTCTTTCAATTCTGCTACTTTAGCCACGGACGACAATCCATCTTGCAATTGCAAAATGACAATATTAGTAGCGACAGGTAAAATAGCTTTCACCCAAGGCAGTTTTTCACACAAGGAGGCAATAACACGAGCTCTGGCATGATCTTCTTTTAAGCGGTCTACTTGGTGATCTAATGCATAGATTCCAGCAGCCGCTAATAATCCGGCTTGTCGCCATCCTCCACCTAAACGTTTCCTAACCCTGCGCGCTTTTTTAATAAATTCCTTAGAGCCTAACAGGACGGAACCTATGGGAGCCCCTAATCCTTTCGATAAGCAGACAGAAATAGTGTCAAACCAAGCACCGAATTGCGCCGGTGTTTGACCCGTTTCAGCTAACGCATTAAATATTCGTGCCCCATCTAAATGAAGTGGAATATCCACCGAGCGACAAAAATCCGAAATTTCTTGAAGCGCTTCAGAGGTATAGATACTCCCTCCTCCTTTATTTACCGTATTTTCTAAAGAGACCAAACGACTTTCGCAGGCGTGAATATCATCTGGGGAGATGGCAGAACGGATTTGGCCAACAGATAAACGACCTAAATCGCCCTTCAGCAATTTCACGGATGCACCTGAATTCGCCATAATTCCACCACCTTCATACAAATAGATATGAGAAAGTTCATCGCAAATAACTTCTTGACCTTTAGAAACATGTACCGAAATCGCAATCTGATTCGATTGCGTTCCTGAAACACAGAAAAGCGCGGCTTCCATATGAAAAAGCTTCGCCACTTTCCCCTCTAAGGCATTAACAGTCGGGTCTTCTCCAAAAACATCATCACCCAAAGGAGCCGAAAACATGGCCTCTCTCATTCCTGAAGTAGGTAAAGTAAACGTATCGCTGCGTAATTCGATCTTCATATTAAAATTGCTTTAGATAGGACAATTTAGCTAAAAAACTTTGTTGCATCTGTTGGGTAGTATCTGTTCCCTGATAATTCAGGGTATTAAATACTAAATAAACATAGGACAAAGGCTGGTATTCCCAAGCCAAACGCATGTTTAAAGAATTCAAATTATCCGTCGTATTTTTCTGATAAAATCCAATTAACTGTAAGCGAGGATTAATAGCCAATCGCGTCTCCAAAATCAATAAATTCACTTCTTTCGTTTCCCGATCAGCACCCATATTCTCAAATTTGCCCCAATTCCAAGGTAGACCTAGATTTAGATGCGGTATAGGAGCGATCCTGAATTTAGTGTCCACAGTCTGTAATTGCCCATTATAATAGCCGCCCCATCCGTATTCTGTGGATCCAGAATACTTTGAACTAGGATCACTTGACAGTAAAAAACCTTTTCTGAAATAAGAATAACTACCTGGATTAATCTTAATTCCTACCGGACTGAACGTATCTTCTAAATTTTGAACACTAGCCTCAATATAACCGCCTAAAATTCCTCCATTTTGCAAATTGAACCAAAGTGGTCCTGATATAAGTCGCTGTTCAATTATATTACCCGTCTTTAAACTATGGTATAATTCCGTGTAGACACCCGGTTGCCAAAAACGAATAAATTTAGGCAACCACTTTCCTCGAACATTAAAATCTATTCCTTGTGAATTCGATAAAATATTTCTTCGAGAGACAAAACCCATGGCCGGATTGTACTTTTCTGAAACCATCGTTTGGGTCCAATAAAGAGTCACTAAATTAGTTTTATACAGAAATTGACCATATTCCGCGAATCCTTGATCCCCATTTCGACTATCTTGTGTTAACGTTCCCATACCACTAAAAGAGAACTTATCATTAAATCGAATAAAGGCATCTACGGCACCTGTAGATTGAACGAAGGAGGGAGACGATTTAGTGGTAGCTATCACGCCTACCCTATTTTGCTTACCAAAATTCTCCGAATAACGACCTACAAAGAAATTAGTAAACGGATCACCATCCCCCTCCCCTTGGCGCATATAAATACCCCCTAGATTTCTTTTTTCTGATCGAAAAACAAAACGCGACCCGGCAGTAATGGCAATCGGGTTCACGTTCGCATCTAAACCAATGGTCCTACTAAAAAAGGGCTGAATATACATAGAACCACCTATTATCTCATTAATTGGTGCTAAACCAGCCGAAAACAGCGAGGCATTCTCTAAGAAAAACTGACGTCGTTCTGGGAAAAAGACGGAGAAACGGGAAATATTATTGACTTGGCGATCTACATCAGCCTGCGCAAAATCAGTGTTAAAAGTAAAATCTAAAATGGAAGTGGGACTAATGGCCCATTTGATTTCCCCACCTCCTTTAAAGTCTGAAAGGTTAGCATTTCCTATTTCTGTGCCCTCTGTCTTCTTAGAAACCTGTAATAAATACGGAATAAATCGAATATTAGTTGCCGTAGGTGGAGGAGGAATGATTCCTGTTAATTTACCTGCATAATCCATTCGTAAGGGACTCATCGAACGAGGAAGCGGTGACCAAGCTGATAATTCATTACTTGCGCGTCTTACCCGAAATAAATTTAATCCCCAATCTTGCGTTTTGGTTCCATCGGTCTTAGGATAACGTAATGTTTGCCAAGGAATGGCAAACTCAGCTACCCACGATGAATCAGAACGATGCGTTCTAACTCGATACAAACCATCCCAATCAATGTCAAATTGACGATCATCAAAGGATAATAAATCGCGCTGAGCCGCATAGGCATTGGATTGTAATACAATCGCATTTCGTTTATCATTAAATCCATCTATAGCAATTCCAAACAAATCATTTTCCGTAAAGACATAATCCCTCTTTAAATTAGGCGCACGATACCCATTCTTTCCAATGGTATCATTCAGGATAGCCGCAACGTACAGGAATTGATGATTATAGAGCATTTTGACCTCCGAGGAAAAAGAGGCCTTGCTACATTGAAAAGGCTCCACTTGATAATCTAAAGAAATAGAAGGTGCTTTTTGCCACTCAGATTCATCTAAATGTCCATCCGCTTTTAAATTGCGCTCAATCTTTAGCGGCTGAAATTCTTTCTGCGGGCTAATGGGCTTGAAGACCTCTTACGAAAAGCTACAAAAGGAGATGAAAAGTAAGAGGTAACGCATTTATTTTTTGATGAAGGATAAATAGCACACTCGGATAAATATAGGCAATCCGACTAATACCATTGGCCAAAATTGTATTCCTGACCAAACAATACCTGTAAAACACAAAACGCTAATAATCTGAAGGTATATTTTCCACTTCAAAGGATTTCTAGCAAACCAAATCACTAGCGGAAAATTAAAAGGGAACAGCATCAAAGATGCAGGATTCCATGCCATAACCTCGTGATTAGTAGCCGTTCCTAAAAAGAAAACAAACCAAGCTAAAACCCCTATAATGGAAAATAAAGCTATATCTGCTGCATAAGGAAACTTATTTTTAAACGTAAAAAATCCGACTAATGCCGTCAAAATACTTAAGATTACATAAGGGCCAGTAAAATCAAAACCTGCCTCTGGCGCAACTTCCGCATCATACAAACTAACAGGATTCGCTGATAATTTAGAGGCTAGATTCGTAGCAGATGCTAAATTATCAGGCAAATAACAGGATTGGGAGGCTGTTGCTTTGACATTAGAAGGAATACCTAAAGCTAAATTCATCCCCAGCGTTACCCATGAATTAGGAGCCAGGTATTTGTTCATCCAATCGCGGTACGATTTACCTTCGAGTGAAGGATTCTGCGTCCATGTGTATTTCCCCGGTGCATTCTTCTCAATCATATCCCGAATTCGAGTAGAACAATTATCATAGAAGAATTTATAGGCATACTCTTTGTTTTCAGGCAATAAATTAGTCTCTAAAGCTTGGAAGATGGCGTTTTTTTGGAGTGAATCGAGCTGGAGTTTTTGGGCAATCATCCCGCGTTTTTCGTATTGTGCATTATAATTAAACTCGTCCTGCATCGAATGCACAGAAATCGTGTAGGGTAAAGTTCCCATCAAGAACTTCAAATAGAAATTCTCCGTTTTGAAATCAAAAGTCCCATAACTATAAGCCCGATCAATCCCATTTGTAGGATCATTAATCCATAGAATAGTATGGCCAAAAGCGGCGTGCAACTCCTCTCCTGGTGCTAATGTCACTAAAACCACCTCAGCCTTTGAACTCAATTGAGCTTTAACAGCTATAGAAATCAATAAGAATAAAAGAATCTTTTTCATCTATTTTCCAGCAATTACAATCACAATTTCGCCCCGCACTTTATCCGGATGAGCCACGAAATACGCTAATACCTCTGTCGCTGTACCTCGCACCATTTGTTCGTGCAATTTACTTATTTCTCGTCCGACCATCACTAAGCGATCTGCCGAGATAAATTCAATTATTTGCTCCAAAGCCTTCACCAAACGATGGGGGGATTCATATAGAACAATGGTTCTTTCTTCTTCTGCCAACGCTTTCCAACGAGTTTGACGGCCTTTCTTATGAGGTAAGAAGCCTTCATACACAAAACGATCTGTGGGGAATCCCGAATTTACAAGTGCTGGAACGAAGGCCGTGGCCCCAGGTAGAGATTCCACCTCAATGCCATTATCTACGCAAGCCTTCACTAAAAGATAACCTGGATCAGATATTCCTGGAGTACCCGCATCTGAAATCAAGGCTAAACTTTTACCTTCCTTCAGCATCTTAATTACCCCAGGAACACCCATGTGTTCGTTGTGAGCATGATGTGAATACAAAGGTTTGGAGATATTCAGGTGCTTTAAGAGTTGACCAGAATTACGCGTATCCTCCGCTAAAATGCCATCTACTTCGCCTAATACCCGAATCGCGCGCAAGGTTATATCCTCTAAATTTCCTATCGGTGTAGGTACTAGGTATAATTTCATTCCTAAATTTAATTAAATGACCTGAAACAAAAAAAGCGAAACTTTCGTTTCGCTTTTCGCTCTGGTAGAGAGTGAGGGATTCGAACCCCCGGACCTGTAACAGTCAACAGTTTTCAAGACTGCCGCAATCGACCACTCTGCCAACTCTCTGTCTCCTTAAGAGATTGCAAAAGTAAGGCGTTTTTCCACGTTTTGCAATAGCTCTGTCTAAAATTTTAGATAAAATGTAAGATAAAATCTCTTTTCCCTTGAAAATCAAGGGTCTCCGGAATCCAATTGATGACGATCCCAGCGCGCTCCATTTTTCTAAAATAAGTCATTTGGCGCTTTGCGAATTGATGAATAGCTGATTCAAGGCCTCTTTCAAACTCATCTCGCGAAATCACCCCCTCCACATAATTCACCATCCATTTATACTCTAAGCCCATCCAACGTAATTCTTCAGGATGTACGCCTTCAAATAATAGCTGTTGCACTTCTTCTAACATCCCTTCCTGTAAGCGCTTGGTTAATCTTTGGGAAATTCTATCCCGCCTTAATTCGGTAGACGGATCTAGGCCAAAAACGGTATAGTTAAATTGAATATCCAACGGCTCAGACAGGAAATGAGGTACGTGAGAGAACTGGTAATTCGCTAATAAGGATTCGATATACAATCCTGTTCCGCCACAGAGGATAGGTTGTTTTCCTCGCGAGAAAACGTCATTAATCGCATCAAAAGCAGCTTTTTGAAAATGTGCGACGGAGAAAGCCTCTCCTATTTCATGACTATCAATTAAATGATACGGTATAAAACCATATTCTTTTAGGTCTTTTCCGGTGCCTATGTCGAGGCGACGGTAAATTTGGCGGGAGTCGGCTGATATAATCTCCCCATCTAAAGCGCACGCTATTTCTACAGCTAAAGCCGTTTTACCGCTCGCCGTGGGACCTAATAAAACGATAAGCTTTTGATTAGTAGACATAACGTAGTTTCAAATTTCCCTTATTCACGCGACTTTCCAACTGAATGGGTTCGGTCTCTCCTATCTTAGAAAACCCCACTGACAAAAAACCTTCCCCTGTATTCCATTCCTTGTCCACATAGGTCATTATATTGTGCATTTCAGGATACTGGTCTTTATATGCCTGCAAGAATTTTGTCAAACCACCTACAAGGCGAATGCTTGATAAAGTGGCAATTTCGGTAAGTTCGCCAGACAAACAACCTGCTAAACCTGACTCTTTCATGATGAAGGATTTTCCAAAAACAGCCACCGCCAGTAGTGGATGACCCTCGAACAAATACGAACTTTCGATTCCCCGAAAAACCCGATGCGGCGGAACGATACAGCCAAAATAACTAGAGCCCTTTAAAAAGCCCTTCACGTGTTCCTGATCTAAAAAATCGCGAGCAGTTGCAGCATCGATTGGAACAATACGGGTATCTCGCGCAAAAACGGAACTCAAAGGTGTCGTACGAGCGATAATTTGTTTCTCAATCGAAGCGCGCCGCGACAACCACTGATCTTCCCCAATACAAATATCCCCTTCTTCTGAATTCCCTGGCATCGCTTTAACGCGTACCTTTGTAGACTCGTGATGCCACAATTCTTCACCAATCGACTGAAAACCGATTGAAATAAGGAAATGGGCGAGGCTATTTGGGAACTCTTTTGGCATAAAACGTGTAAATATACAGTAGAATAAGGCGCAAAAGCGCTTTACATCACAAAACAAATAGAAAAAACTAAACAAATGGATTATAGATTTGAGGCGAGCCGGAAAGAAGTTTCCACCTTTACGAATCAAGAGATCAGAGATAATTTCTTACTAGAGAAGATCTTTCATGCGGATCAAATACAATTAACGTATACCATTTATGATCGAATGATCATCGGTGGTGCAATGCCTGTATTAAACACATTAAGCTTACCTAATCCAGAAAAATTAAAAGCTAATTTCTTTCTAGAAAGACGTGAATTAGGGATTATCAATGTGGGGGGCAAAGGCACGGTAAAAGCTGATGGCGAAGAATTTACTATCGATAAATTAGGGGCTGTTTATGTAGGTCGAGGCGTGAAAGAAGTGAGTTTCAGTTCCGATTCGAGCGATAATCCAGCCCAATTCTACCTTTTATCTGCTCCGGCACATGCTCATTTTCCTTGTGCCAAATTAGACAGAGAGCAAGTGCAAACCGTAGTTTTAGGGAGCCTTGAAACTTCGAATCACCGCACGATTTATAAATACATTCATAACGAGGGAATTCAATCTTGTCAATTAGTGATGGGCTTGACGATTTTAGAACCGGGTTCGGTATGGAATACGATGCCAGCACATGTGCATGATCGTCGGATGGAAGCTTATTTATACTTTGACGTGACACCCGGTCATGCTGTTTTGCATTTAATGGGCGAAACGACTGAAACGAAACATATTTGGGTGCATAATCACCAAGCCGTTATTTCGCCACCCTGGTCGATTCACAGTGGGTCGGGGACGAAGAACTATTCCTTTATTTGGGGAATGGCAGGTGAAAATAAAGATTATACGGATATGGATTTTGCTGAGATCTCTGAATTACGCTAACATGAAAAAATTCCTTGTTCTTTTTTTAGGGTTTATGAGCGCTGCGAGTGGTCAAAACTACTCCGAGCTGATGGCGAAGTCCATTATGCACACACACAAAGACTCTATTACTGTAAAAGTAGGAAAACCGGCGGGATGGGATTATGAGCAAGGGTTGGTATTGAAGGCTTTAGAACATGTCTACCAAAGAACCGGGGACGCCACCTACTTTCAGTATATCAAAAAGAACATCGATAGTTTCGTAGATGCCAATGGCCACATTCGCACCTTTCATTTCGATGAATTTAATTCTGATAACATCACCACAGGACGTATGCTCCTGTATTTATACCAAGAATTAGGCGATGAACGCTACAAAAAAGCCGCTGACCTTTTAAGAAAGCAGATTTCGGAGCAGCCAAGAGATTCGGATGGTGGATTTTGGCATAAGAAAAGATACCCGAACCAAATGTGGTTAGATGGCCTGTATATGCTGGAGCCATTCTACGCGGAATATGGACAAATCACCCATCAAGACAACTGGGCTGACATCGTAAAGCAGTTCCAATTAATGTACAAAGGCACTATAGATCCTAAAACAGGTCTTTTATTCCATGCCTATGATCAGGCAAAAGTGCAGCCTTGGGCTGATAAGAGCAATGGACATTCCCCTAATTTTTGGGGTCGTTCGATGGGCTGGTATATGATGGCTTTAGTAGATGTTTTGGATTATATGCCAAAGAATCATCCTTCTAGACCAATCTTGATTCAGCAATTAAATCAGTTATCTGCAGCCATTGCTAAGATTCAGGATTCCGCTTCCGGTGTTTGGTATCAATTACCCGGTTATCCTGGTAAAAAAGGCAACTATTTCGAGGCATCTGCCTCCAATATGTTCGTCTATACTTTTGCTAAGGGAGTCAGAAAAGGCTATTTACCTGTTAGTTTCAGAAAAAATGCTGAACGAGGCTATGCCGGAATCCTGAAAGAATTCATCACAAAAGACGCGGAAGGATACATTCATTTAGAGAAAACAGTCACCGTGGGTGGCTTAGGTGGTGTTCCTTACCGAGATGGTTCGTATGAATATTATTTGAGTGAGCCTTTACGCACAGATGATTTGAAGGGTGTGGGTCCGTTTATTTTGGCCTCTTTAGAAATGGAGATTGCCAAAGAATTATCCATCGGAGCTGGCAAGAAAGTCGTATTAGATTATTTCTTTAACCACGAAACAAAAAATGGGCTTCGCTTCCATTATACGTGGGAAGATCGCAAAGATTCAGGATTCAATCAATGGGGCATTCAATTCGAGCAATTAGGTGCTTCATTAGATACGTTGGGCGCTTCTCCTACGCGTCAGAATTTAAAAGGAGCCTCTGTTTACATCATCGTGGATCCAGATAGTTATAAAGAAACAGCCAAACCAAATTATATGACGGCTGAAGCGGCAGATGAGATTGAGGCCTGGGTAAAAGCGGGAGGACATTTGATTCTGTTAGCGAACGACACAACGAACTGCGAGATTCCAAAATTTAATCTGTTGGCCAAGCGTTTCGGCATCGAATTCGTCGCTCCTAACTTGAATTTCGTTCAAGGCCGCAACTGGGAACAGGGTGCGGTGATGATACCAGCTGGAAACGCCATTTTTGACCCGATTAAAAAAGTATATATTAAGGAGATTACGACGCTTAAGCTAAGTGGGAGCGCGAAATCACTAGTTAATCTGGAAGGTTATTCCGTGATGGCAACTGCTAACATAGGAAAAGGAAAAGTATTTGCGCTAGGCGATCCGTGGTTATACAATGAATACACGAATAACCGTAGAACACCCCTAGAATACGAAAACTTCTTAGCGGCTAAAAAACTGGCCATTTACATGCTAAAGTAGTTTGCGCGGAAAACGATAACCGGTCATTTTTTCCAAGGTCTCTAAAGGAACGGAATAGGTCTGCCAGTTTTTATTCAAATAACGTTCATTCGGGAAAAGTATGCACCAGATTTTCTCAGGTGTGTACACCACTTTCCAGCAATAAGCTGGAACAATGACGTTCGACCCTAAACGGTCTTTAGCCCCAATTCCTCCAGAATAGATTAGCAAATTCATCCCTTTCTTTATCGCTAGTTTACGGCAATAGGCTTCTAACATCTTGAATGGTCCCCGATTCAGCTCGCGAGTCTGCGGAATCATATTCGACATTAAGAATGTCTCCTCATTTAAGTATCCTGATGAAGTTCGATCCTCCGAATTGCAGAGATGCCCCCGATCATAACCAGAATGGGCATAATCCTTTTCATCTACGATCTTAAATCCTCTCGGGAAAGATTCGTCTTGTATAAAACGATTCGTTCTATCCACTGGCCCTACATCACTCGCTTTCAATGTCCATCCTACCCAATTCGCTCGACCCTCCACCCCATTATAGGACATCACATAGCCTTTCTTAACCGAAAGATAGTTCGTCGTAGAAGCAGACGAGGCGCCCGAAATATTGGGCACCCCGACCGATAATAATACACTGAAAATGAGGTTTAAGAGCATTATTTAGCTCTTTTTTCTAAGTCCTCTCGGCTAATATTCATGATACGACCCTTCATTTCCTTTCCGCGATACGAAACGATGCGCATCAATTCAGCGTCCTTGGGCACGGCTACTAATCCAGACACATGGGGATAGTGATTATCAGGATAGGAATTATCAAAACTATAATGGATAGATAATCCGGAGATTTCATTCTTCAATTCCACAAATAATTCGCCTTTCGCATTCTTCGTCACTTTCACGATCGCCTCATACATAGATGGAGCGTATTTCTTGTCTGCTACGTCAAAACGTGCCATATGATCTTCTACGCGGCCAATGAAATTATCCCAGTTCTTGTTTTCATTTGGCGACCACAGGGACTCGGAAATAGCTAGCGCCCGTGGCCACATCATGTATTGCAAATGGCGGTAATTGTATAATTGCTCCGACCACATATTCGCCTGACCCCCTTTTACTAATTTAGCATCCACCCCATCCGGAACCGGATTAAAGGCGTAAGAATCACGTAAGCGAACCATTCTGTAAACCGGTGGCTCTAAAGCACGATCCCCTTGCATTAAATCTACATAGACATTATCGTTCGGCGTCATCACCACTTCGTGGCCTAATTTAGCAGCTTCTACACCCCCTTTAATTCCGCGCCATGACATCACTGCTGTTCCTTTAGGCAATCCACCACCTTCTAAAATTTCATCCCAGCCTAACATACGTTTTCCTTTAGACGTAACAATCTTCTCTAAACGTTTTACAAAATACGCCTGTATCTCTTGTGAGTTCTTCAAGCCCTCACGCGCTCTCAAAGCTAAAATTTCTGGATTCTTATCCCAATAGTTCTTCGGACACTCATCGCCCCCCATGTGGATATAGTCATAAGGGAATAAACTAGCCACCTCTCCCATCACTTTGTCTAAGAACGTATACACATTCTCATTCGCTGGACATAAGGTATTGTCTTGCAAAGCCTCCGGATGACCATGCGACCAATCAATGAAAGGTTCACCAGAAATAACTTCATATTTATCAGCCCCTGGCGTACAAGAAAGCTCAGGATAAGAGGCTACAGCAGCCATCGAGTGACCAGGAACATCTATTTCAGGGACAATATTCACAAACCGATCTTGACCGTATTTTACCAATTCCTTGATATCTTCTTGCGTGTAAAAACCACCATAATTACGAGGCTCATTCGGTTCTGGCTTAGAGAAAGTGGTGAAACGACCCTCTTTCTTAACGTTATAAGCCCCTTTTTTTGTCAAATTAGGGTAGGATTTGATTTCTATTCTCCAGCCCTCATCGTCCGTTAAGTGGAAGTGAAGCAAGTTGTATTTGTATTCCACCATGTCATCGATGAATTTCTTCACGTCTTCTTTAGAAAAGAAGTGACGTGCCACATCGAACATTTGGCCACGCCAAGCAAAACGGGGTGTATCAGAAATCTGAGCGTATGGAATCGACCACTGAATCCCTTTAACGACTGTTTTGGATTCAATTTCTTTAGGTAATAATTGATATAAAGTTTGCAGACCGTAGAACAAACCGGCAGCTTTATTCGCCTGAATCAACACCCCTTTCGCGTTTACTTGAAGGCTATAACCCTCCGATCCTAATTTTGAATTCGACGCTAATTGTATTTGGATAGTCGCGGTTCCCGTTGATTTAACGGTAACTGGTCGACCCGTAGCATTTTTCAGTTTATTGACCAAAGTCGCATATCCCACTTTTAATTGAGCATCTGAAGGACCTGATATGGAAATAGACGCTGGTAAAACAAATTTACCTGCTGGATAAGTAGCCTCTGAGGGAATAGGAATGATAGAGGGCTTTTGTGCGGATGAAACGAAACTTAAGGTTAAACTCAAGCAAACGAGTGCGATGACATTCTTCATAATATAGGTTTTGGTATCGTGTTAAAGTTCCATCAAAATGCAGAATATTCCAAATGGTTTCGTATTTTTGAAATAAGAAGCATTATATACAAAATTCAAAACCATGAATGAAACTGCCACGCTTGCTGCTCAGCAAGTGGAACTCACACACGCTATTGACACTGTTTGGGTGGCCCTTTGCGCCGCTTTAATTTTTCAAATGGAAGGAGGCTTTGCCCTACTAGAAGCTGGATTCGTCCGTTCTAAGAATGCCATCAGTATTATTGCCAAAGTAATGATCGACATCATGTTCGGTGGTGTTGCCTTTTATTTAGTCGGATTCGGGATTGCCTATGGCAAATCCAATGGCTACTGGGCTTTCGACTCCGGCATTATGGAGGGCGATTTAGGTTTAGGTTTGACCATTTCTAATTCACTTTTTTGGTTTATTCAAATGGGCTTCGCCGTGGCGGCTATTTCCATCGTTTCAGGTGGAGTCGCAGAACGGATGAAAATGTGGTCATACGCCGTTTATGTAGCTATTTTTTGTGCCCTTATGTATCCATTAGCAGCAAACTGGGTTTGGAATCCAAACGGTTGGTTAGCTGTAAGAGGCTTTAATGACTTTGCAGGTTCGGCAGCCATTCACGCGATGGGCGGTTTTGCCGCCTTAGCCGGTGCAATCGTTTTAGGACCTCGTTTAGGCAAATACAATGAAGATGGAACAGCGAATGCCATTCCAGGACATAATTTAACCTTATCAGCGGTGGGTGCTTTCATCTTATGGTTCGGTTGGTTCGGATTTAATCCAGGCTCTACCTTAGGAGCTGTGGGTAAATGGGATCTCATCGGGTCTGTTGCGACTAACACCTTCCTTGCTTCGGCAGCGGGTGGTATTGCCACGATTTTATATACTTTTATTCGTTACAAAAAGGTAGATATCACGATGGTTATTAACGGGGTTTTAGCCGGTTTAGTGGCGATTACAGCAGGTTGTAATGTCGTTTCAGCGGATTCCGCCTTGATTATTGGTTTCATCGCAGGTACCATCGTAGATATCGCGGTGGTGGTGGTAGATAAAATGAAAGTAGATGATCCGGTGGGTGCTGTGGCGGTACACGGGGTGAATGGTTTCTTTGGTACGATTGCCGTAGGTTTATTCTCCCAAAAGAATGGTTTATTCATCACCGGCGAAAGCGCGCAATTAATTACGCAATTAATCGGGGTATCAGTTATTAGTGTATTCTCATTTGCAACAACATACACCATCTTTATGGCTTTGAAAAAGACGATGGGCATTCGCTTAAGTCACAAAGCAGAATCTGCAGGTATTGATGCCGTGGAATTTGGAGTAGAAGCGTACACAACTTTTGAATAATAGCTAAATAAACACGATATGAAAAAGGTAGAAGCCATTGTAAAACCATCGAAATTAAAAGCTATTCAACAAGGCTTGATCGATGCCGATATCCCCTGTATGACCGTAGTTCCCGTTCGCGGCGCTGGTTTACAACAAGGATATTCAGAAATATACCGAGGTACAGAGAAGTCGATGATTTTATTGCCAAAGGTCATGATCATCTGCGTCGTAAGCGATGAAAACCTCGAAAAATGCTTAGATGTCATCCTAGATAATGCCTCTGAAGGCAATGTGGGAGATGGCAAAATCTTCGTGTACGATGTTCAGGATGCGATCAGGATTCGGACGAGAACGAGGGGGATTGAGGCTATACGTTGATGAATCGCTTCGCGATTCATCAACAGTATCCAGTATACAGTGGTCAGTAGCTAGTAAGTATCTAGTATACAGTAGTCAGTAACCAGGGAATATTTTTAATAGTCCGGAATCATACGATTTATAGCTTGATTTCGGGCTTTTTTACTGTCTACTGATTACTGTCTACTGATTACTGGATACTGATTACTGTCTACTGGATACTGATTACTGTCTACTGACCACTGTCTACTGATTACTGTATACTGATTACTGACTACTGATTACTGACTACTGATTACAGACTATTAACCACCCGAAAACGTGTAAATAGTTCTTCCGAATACCACCCAATCGTCCTCGTCTTCTTTATCATTGGCGCATGTTCCTTACTTTTATAAGCGAAGGAATCTAGGTTTTCAGACGAGTCCCAAAGACTCAGTGTGGCCTGTTCGATGAGGGGGAATTCGCCCACGCCTTTGGCAAATAATAAACCCGCGCGATTTTCTAGGTATTTACTGGCGTGAGAGACGTAGAACCAAAAAATGGGGGATTTATACCACACAATACTGGCGCGCGTCATCACTAAAAGGGGGCCATTTCCGGGATCCTCGACGATGGAAAAAGGGTTCGATCCGTTCCAAGTTCCGTGGCCTTTGATGGCGACTGCGTCATAGCCTTTCGTAGCAGACGAATGGGAACAAAGTGTTTTCCAACGTTTGTTTGTAGTGAAAAAATGATCTGAGGCTGCTTGATTTTCGAATACGCCTAGAAAGGCATAAGAGGAAAAGTCAGGCCAAATGGAAAAGCCATTGCCGGCTCCTACGCCTAAATGTTTGGCGAAAGAAAGGCCGTCTGACTGCCATTTTTGGACGAATGAGCGACCCATTTCTGCGAAGGCAAAGCGCTTATTTGCGAAGCCTTCGAAGGATAAAAATCGAATAGAAATAATTTGATCACTCATATTCTCAAATTTAGTTGTTTATTTGAACAATTAAAGTGCTAATAGGGTTTAAAAGAAATGAATAAAAAGGGTTTTTATTTTAAAGAGTTTGAGGAGAAGAGCGTCTCCCCTTTTGATAAGCTTTTCGGGATTTTCAAGGAATTAATCACACATACGTCGGGAGATTTTGATGAGGCAATCGAGTGGTTGCGCGAATTAGACAAGGAATACGAGCTGACGGATGAGAAATATACGATTGAGGATTTCATTGAGGATTTGAAGGCCAAAGGTTATATCCGGGAGGAAATCGATGAGAATGGCGGTTCTGGAATGGGGATTACGGCCAAAACAGAGCGAGCCATTCGCCAGACAGCTTTGGAGAACATCTTCGGAAACTTAAATAAAAGTGGATCTGGCAATCACAAGACCAAGGCATCTGGTCAAGGGGATGAAATGACGGGGGAATTTAGATCCTATCATTTTGGAGATAGCTTAGAGAAAATCTCCCTCACGGAGAGTCTAAAAAATGCTCAAATCAATCACGGTATAGGCGAATTCGAATTAACAGAAGAGGATTTAGTGGTAGAAGATTCGCAGTTCAAATCTCAGATGAGTACGGTTTTGATGATCGACATCAGCCACTCCATGATTTTGTATGGCGAAGATCGGATTACACCCGCGAAGAAGGTGGCGATGGCTTTGGCAGAACTCATAACGACCCGCTATCCTAAAGATACGATCGATATTTTAGTTTTCGGAAACGATGCCTGGAGTATTTCCATTAAGGATATCCCCTATTTAAAAGTGGGGCCATACCACACGAATACGGTGGCTGGACTGCAATTAGCGATGGATATTCTGCGCCGAAAAAGGAATACCAACAAACAGATTTTTATGATTACCGACGGAAAGCCGAGCTGTGTTCGGGAAAAAGACGGGACGTATTATATGAATAGCAACGGACTTGACCCCTATGTGACGGAGAAATGTTACACACAGGCGGCGCAGGCACGTAAATTACATATTCCGATTACCACGTTTATGATTGCTAGGGATTCCTACCTGCAGCAATTTGTGGACAAATTTACCGAAGCGAACCAAGGAAAGGCCTTTTACACGGGCTTGAAGGGCTTAGGGGAAATGATTTTCCAAGATTACGATACGAATAGAAAGAAAAGACTCAAATAAGATGATCAACAATTTAGGCGAATTAAAGGCCTCAGGCTACATAAGCAAATCGATTAAAGACGAATTAAGGGACAACTTGATTAAACACATGGAGGCGGGAACGACCGTTTTCGAAGGGGTACATGGTTTTGAAAACTCCGTTATTCCAGAATTAGAGCGTGCGATTTTGTCTCGCCACAATATCAATTTATTGGGTTTACGCGGTCAGGCGAAAACACGTTTGGCTCGTTTAATGATCAATCTTTTAGATGAATACATTCCCTACGTGGCAGGTTCAGAGATTAATGATGATCCGTTAGCACCTATTTCCAGATTCGCCATTGATTTAATTGCAGCACAAGGGGATGCGACACCCATCGCGTGGTTACACCGTTCTGACAGATTTGCTGAGAAATTAGCTACTCCAGATGTTACAGTGGCTGATTTAATCGGGGATGTGGATCCGATTAAAGCGGCGAATTTGAAATTATCGTATGCGGATGACCGCGTGATTCACTTTGGGATGATCCCTAGAGCGAATCGCTGCATCTTTGTCATTAACGAGATTCCTGATTTACAAGCGCGTATTCAGGTGGCCTTATTTAATATTTTGCAAGAGGGTGATATCCAAATCCGTGGTTTCAAATTGCGTTTACCGCTTGATCTTCAATTCATCTTCACGGCGAATCCGGAAGATTATACGAACAGAGGAAGCATTGTGACGCCATTGAAGGACCGTATCGGTTCTCAAATTTTAACCCATTATCCAGAAACCATCGCGATTGCGCGCAAAATTTCGTCACAGGAGGCGCGCGTCAATGCGGCTCAATCGGATCGAGTTTATGTCCCGAATTTAGCCTACGATTTGTTAGAACAAATCATTTTTGAGGCGAGAGAAAGTGAGTATGTCGATACCAAAAGTGGTGTCAGCGCTCGTATGAGTATTTCGATGCTCGAGAGTTTAGTCAGCACGGCGGAAAGACGTGCCTTACTAAATCGCGAGAAATCTACGACTGTACGTTTGGCAGACTTCATGGGAACCATCCCAGCGATCACAGGAAAAGTGGAATTAGTGTATGAAGGAGAGCAAGAAGGCGCGGCTTCCGTGGCTGAGCAATTGATCGGCTCCGCTATCAAAACCTTCTTCCCAGGTCTATTCCCTAAAATCGAAAAGCTTTCCAAGAAGATCGAAGAAAGTCCTTATGCGTCGTTAATGGAAGCTGTTTATTCGGAAGGTGGCATTGTATTGTATGACGAATGTAATGCAGCTGATTATGCTTCGACGTTAAATGAAATTAAGCCATTGAATGAATTGATCAAGAAATACCAGCCAGATTATAAAAAAGAGGATATCCTTTTCTTAAAGGAATTTGTACTCTGGGCGCTGGCGGAGTATCAGAAGTTGGGGAAGGAGAGACTAACTAATGGTTTTCAGTTCCGTGATTTGTTTTAAACTTTTGTAAAGCATAAAGCATAAAGCACAAAGAATAAAGGTGGTATCGCCTTCGGCGATACACTTATGAAATATTCAAAACATACCATAAAAAAAGAGAACGATTTTCGTTCTCTTTTTTTATTCCTACTTTATTCTTTGTGCTTTATGCTCTATGCTTTAGAAAATAGCCTTCGGCTATTTTCCGATACAAAACTTCCCAAAGATATTCTTCAACAAATCGTCATTCGATATCTGCCCCGTTATCTCACCTAAATGATGAAGGGCATAGCGAAGGTCTTGTGCAATGAGATCACCTGTAAGGCCTGTTTTTAACGCGTTTAGAACTCCTTCTAGTGTTTCTTGTGTTTGTAATAATTGCTGGTAGTGACGAAGATTCGTTACTAAGGTTCCATTTGTGCTCACTTGATCTAAACCGACTACGTTTAACAAGGCGGCTTCGAGATCGTTCAGTCCGTCGCGGTTTTTAGCAGAAATAGGAATTAGATCCGGGATAGCCGATTTAAATGTAGATAGATCGGAGATTTGATCAACTTTGTTCAACAACTTAATCACGGGAATCTCTAGTGAACCGAGGGCTTCTACGCCGGCCGCGAGTCCCTCCGGCGTTTCAGACGTCGCATCGGCCATATAAATGACCACCTGCGCTTTCTTCACCCAAGCTTGCGTTCGCTCCACTCCTAGCGCCTCGATGATATCCGTGGTTTCACGTAAGCCGGCCGTATCCACCAAGCGGAATTTGATTCCACCTAAGGTCCATTCGTCCTCAAGGGAATCGCGGGTTGTTCCAGCTATATCAGAGACAATGGCACGATCCTCGTTCAATAAGGCATTTAATAAGGTCGATTTGCCTGCATTTGGTTTCCCCACAATCACAGTAGCCACACCGTTCTTCACCGCATTTCCAGCTCTAAAGCTAGATACGAGTGGGCGGATATTTGTTAGTAATTGATTGACTAGTGCTTCTAAATCCTTGCGATCCGCGAATTCTACGTCCTCCTCACCAAAGTCTAACTCCAGCTCAATGAGAGAAGCAAAATGGATTAATTCCTCGCGTAAAGCAGCTAATTCTTTCGAAAAACCACCTCTTAATTGATGCAATGCCGCATGTTGAGCGGCGGCGGAGTCGGCGGCGATGACGTCAGCTACCGCTTCGGCCTGGGCTAGGTCGAAGGCTCCGTTTAGGAAAGCGCGCTGGGTAAATTCGCCGGCGCGAGCGAAGCGAGCCCCCTGTTCTACAAACAATTGCAAGATACTCTCTTGGATGAAAGGGGAACCGTGACACGATATTTCGACCACGTTTTCCTTCGTGTAGGAACGTGGCGCGATGTATAAACTAGCGACCACTTCGTCATAGACACGACCAGCAGACTCGATACGACCATAATGAATCGTATGAGAAGCTTGGGTGGAGAGATCTTTGGGCTTGAAAACGGCGTTCACGATTTCGATCGCTCGATCTCCTGATAGACGAATTACGCCGATTGCTCCTACCCCTGCGGGCGTCGCTAAAGCTACAATCGTGTCGCTAAAATTCATGTATTACAGTAAATTTGTCAATTTCATCGCGACAGACATATCGCCAGAGATTTTCACTTTTCCCGTCATTACGGCCATCATAGAATTTAATTCGCCGTTTAAGATCGAAGTAAATGTTTCCTCTGTAGTGGAGATGGTGCAATCTGAATCTAAGTTTTCATTCGAAACAGAACCGTCCGCTCCTACGACAATGATGCCGCTTGGAAAGGCAAATTTAAAAGATACGCCTTGTCCTCCTTTTTGGGCAGCTAAAGCAATAATACGATCGTTGATTTCTTGAAATGTCATGTTATATTAATTAAAGCATAAAATTAAGTCATTTTCATCAAACTACACGTTTCGATGGCAAATTGAGGTAAAATCACAGTAAGTACATTGGTCTAAATTCACCGTTTTTTCAAAGGCTTTCTCAGTGGAAATCAATGAATTCACCCAAAAACCTACCAATTCTTCTGATTCGCGCAGGAAGGATGCCACGCTTTCTTCCTCAGAGAATTCTAAAGGAGCCGAAATTAATTTATCTGAAAAATTTCTAAAAGAGATAATACCCGGCTGAATAGTTAATCTAGCTAATTCAAAACCCTGTAAAGGTCCAATTCGTTCTTCAGGCGCTTTTTGTAATTCCTTAGTCACTAAAAACTTATACATCCACAACTGAAAAAGTTTAGCTTTGAGTTCCTCCTCACGCAGGGTTCCCGCCAAACTCTCGCCTGCATTAACGTCTTTTTTCTCCACCTTTCCCGTCTTATAATCGACAATTCGCAATTCTGAACCTCCTTTCAAATCGATTCGATCGATTCGCCCTTTCATCCGTATAGGCCACATCTCGGAGCCCACAGGCACTGAAATTCTGGTTTCCACCACTTCTTCTACCGCCAAAAGTTGAATACGATCTTCATACCAGGACGCCGATTCTTCGAAGTAGCTTCCTAATAAGGTTTTGGCCACCTCCTGAAGTACATAATTAAAGCCTTTCTCCACCTCAAAATTTCCCTCTCGCTCCTTTATATCCTCCATCGCTTCAGCCAATAAAGGGGCTATTAACTCTTTCTTTTGAACTACCGAAAGCGCATCTTCCCATCCACCGGTTGAAATCAAACGTCGATCTAAAATTTCCAACACCTTATGCACCCAGGTCCCAAACACATCCGCCCCCATTTCATCGTCCCGCTGTTTCTCTTGTTGCAGGTTGACGATTTGGGAGAAATAATACTTCAAAGAACAGCTGGAAAACATCGCCACCGATGAAGGGGATAAACCTCGATTCGCTAAAATATCCTTGATTTGAGCAATTAATTCAGGTGTTTTCTCTATGCGTAATTCAGCTTCGCCATCCGCCAAGGTATCTGAACTAAATTTCACAGCTGGCTCGCGCAAAATCAAGTGTGGATTCTTTTTGGCCCAATCATAGCGAATCTGACGTACAAAACGACTCACTTCTTTAGCAGAAGAATCATTTTGTACATACACTAACATCACCTCCTTAGGCCGTTGCAATAAACGGTAAAAGTGATAACTCGTCACCGCATCCGCCTGTGTAAACGTAGGCAGCGAAAAGGCCGCCATATTCGCAATATCGACGGGTATCAAACTTTCGCGCTTCCGCGTTCCCGGCAAACTCCCTTCATTCAACGAGAGAACAATTACCCGGTCAAAGTCCAAAGTCCGCGTCTCAAGTAATCCCATGACGTGCAAGGACCGGTTTTCAGCCCCCTCAAAAGTCATCTTCTGCTGTTGCAACATTTGTTTGCAGAGCGCCTGACCACTTTTTACGGAAATAAAGGCATTCGTTTGTGCAATCTCTTCCAGCTTATCTAACACGGCCAAAGCCTGCAAAATCGCCTGCGATTCCGCATCCCAATCGTCCTTATCTGTTTTGTAAAGTATATCCGTTAACAGGCGAATCAATGCTTTCAGGCAATCTTCGAAAGTGGATGAAGACGGTATAAAAATGTTACCCCCGCTGGGAACTTGTGAGAGATATAAATCTGTCTCTTTCCAGGCAGGTACCTTTATAGATTGCATTAAAGGATGCTCTTTCAAAGACTTAACTAATGCAATCGGGTATTTTTCCAAAGGCACCAAGGCCCACCACATTTCGATCAACGAAAATACCTGGGCCTTCTTCAACGAATAACCCATCGTGATATTCAAGCGATCTTTGAACTCCCCTAAATAAGGCATTAGTGAATCCAACAGGCTTTCGTCGCCTAAAACCAAGGCCACCTGTTCTACATCGCCATGTTCCGCTTGCCAGCTTCGGATTTGCTCTAAAGCCACAAAAATCTGAGCCGACGGATTCGCTAAACCCACAATCTCCACCTCTTTCGGTTTTTCTAACAAATCCCGTTCCATCCAATGAAATGGTCCACGCGATAAATAAGCAGGATTTCCTGGATCAGTGTAATTTTTTAACCAATTTCCAGCCCGATGATGCCTATTCTTTACATAATATTCATCTGCATCCCAAAGCGTCTGCGCCACATTCTCCTTCAATAACAAGCGAATGATGCTTTCCTCCGATTTGGACAATGCATTAAAACCGACAAAATAAATCTGCTTAAAACCGAGTGATTTCCCCGCCTCTAACAACTCCACTAGTTTGCGATAGGCTAAACCTCGGTAAGTCGTTCCTTTCGTTTCCAAACGACTTTTCAGCCGAATATAGACCTCTAAAAGCGAGTCATATAACTTAAAATAGGCGGAGGTATTAGCCGTAATCCATTCATCCGAATGTTCCTGGCCATATTCTTGCCCCCAACGTTCGATCGACTTTGCCTCCGAAAGAAAGGAGAACAAAGCCATAGGGTCCACTAAATAAAGGTCGAGGGTATCGAAATCCTTTAACATCAGTTGGCCCCAGGTCATAAAGCGGTCAAAATCAATTTTAGGATCCACCGCCCTAAAACAGGCATAGGCCTCGAACAATAAATCGATCGGATCCTCGAGCACGGAATCCGTCATCTGAAGCGCGAATTCCTCAATCGTAAAAAAGGCCGGAGATAGAAATGGCCTATCCCCACGAATCGCTAATTCTTTTTTCAGGTAAAGTATACCCCGTTGCGAGGGCATCACGACGGCGATGTCTTTCAACCCTTCCATGCCATGCGCTTGGAACAGGTGATCTGCCGTTTTACCTAAAAATGTCTGCATTACAGATTTCCTTTTTTCATTTCTTTCACCGCAAAATCAACCGCACGCGCCGTGAAGGCCATATACGTTAATGAAGGGTTTTGAGTAGAAGTAGATGTCATACAAGCCCCGTCCGTCACGAAAACGTTTTTCACGTGGTGCAGTTGGTTCCACTTATTTAGAAGTGATGTCTTCGGATCTGAACCCATTCTCACTCCACCCATTTCGTGGATATCTAATCCTGCCGGAGCATGCGTATCGCGCGTTTTGATGTTTTTAAAGCCGGCTTTCTCGTACATCTCTGTGAATTGATCGATAAAGTCTTTAACCATTAGATCATCGTTATTATCGTAGCTCACGTCCATGTGCAATAAAGGCATTCCCCAGTCATCCTTTTTTGTAGCGTCCAAAGTCACTTTATTACTTTCCTTCGGAATCGTCTCCCCCATCATGTGCGATCCAGCGTACCAGTTCGACCATTTAGGATTCAGTAACGAATTCTTCAAGCTTTCTCCTACGGAACTTTGGTCAGCGTGTGTTCCTCTTCCACCACTCATACCCGCCGCATAACCACGTAAGAAGTTCGTTTCTTGCTTGTATAAATTTCTGAAACGCGGAATATAACCTGAATTAGGACGACCACCGGATGTTTTAAAATCTAATAATCCTTCGTAATCCGCAGATAAAGAGGCTCTGTAATTATGGTGCGCTATGTGCGTTCCTAATAATCCACTATCATTACCTAATCCATTCGGGAAACGAGCTGATTTCGAATTCAATAAGATCAAGTTTGTATTGATAGCAGCTGCCGTCACAAAAATAACCTTAGCGTAATATTCCACCATTTCTTTCGTGTGCGCATCTACCACACGAACTCCTACCGCCTTCTGCTTCTTCTCATCGTAAATGATGGAATGAACCACTGAATCTGTTCTTAATGTCATGTTACCCGTCTTCGCAGCCCAAGGTAAAGTAGAGGAATTCGCACTGAAGTAACCGCCGTAAGGACAACCTCTTTGGCATAAATTACGTCCCAAACACGTTCCACGGCCCTGTTGAATATGAATATCACGCGGCTCCGTTAAGTGTGCACAACGACCGATGATCACATGGCGATCCGAGTATAAACGCTTCATTTCTTTTTGGAAATGTTTCTCCACGCAAGTCAATTCCATCGGAGGCAAAAAGTCTCCATCAGGCAAGGAATCTAAACCATCCTTATTCCCAGAAATTCCAGCGAAATGCTCCACATAGGAATACCAAGGATCTATTTCCTTGTAGGTGATCGGCCAAGGCACCGCAAATCCATCACGTGCTGGACCATCAAAATCTAGTTGAGACCAACGCTGAGTTTGACGAGCCCACATAAGCGATTTACCGCCTGTTTGGTAGCCACGAATCCAATCAAATGGCTTGTCTTGAATGTAAGGATGCTCCTTATCTTTGACAAAAAAGTGCTTCGCATCTTCTCTGAAAGCATAGCATTTGGATATAATCGGGTTCTCGGCCACTTCCTCTTTCGTTAATTGTCCGCGGTGTTCGAATTCCCAGGGACTCATCAGCGTAGTCGGATAATCTTCATTATGTGTCACCAGGCGACCTCTTTCGAGCACCAACGTCTTAATTCCTTTATCACAAAACTCTTTAGCAGCCCAGCCGCCAGCCATACCAGAACCTATCACAATTGCACCATAGGTGCGTTTTTCTGCGTTATTTAAAATATTCATTCGTCGGTTTATTTTTTTAGAGGTTCACAGCCATTGAAAAATCCAGGTGCCATCACATAGTTTAAGTGATTCACCATCACGTATTCGGTTGTCATATAACCGCGAATGGTCAGCCCTTTTAGGGTTGCTATGGCTTTTTGAGCATCAGCTCCCATGTTGCCTTTTTCGATTTGGAAAAATACTTGTTCTTTTTCTGACTCGGAAACTTTGTCTATGGCAGGTAAAGCGGCTAAAGCCTTTACCAGGTTTTCAGACGTTTTCGGCTCATAACAATCCTTCAACATGGTCTTCACAAAGGCAGGAACGCCTAATGAAACAGCTCCAGGAATGCTAGACTCAGGTATAATTACCCCCATCCAATTGTTTAATAGAGAATCTTGGTCAGCGCTCCACTGAATTATAGGCGCATCAGCTGCTTTAAGGTCAGTAAAAACAACACTGCCTAAGCTAGCCAGTGCCATTCCCTTCACCCAATTTCGGCGTGAAATCGTGTTCATATGTATTTTAGGTTTAATATTTCTTAATCAAATAAAAGCCAACGAACTCCATAACCAAAGGAACTAGCCATAGCTGGATGTAGGTAAGCGGTATAATAATTCGAATTTAACAATCCTTGGTTAACATTCTGCATTTTAAAGAAGAGTCTAACGCGATTAATTCGTAAGCTAACATAGGCATCTGCCTGCACAAAAGCAGGGATTTCATAGCGGTCTTGCAGGTGAAATTGCTGTATCGTAGGCATATAGGCATCTGCATAATAGGCTGACTGATGCTGGATATCTAAGCCAAACTGCATGTATAATAACTTCTTGTACTGCACATTCAGGGCAAGATTCGCATTAGCCACTAATGCGGGCATCCGAATCACATCTGGACCCGTCTTCGTATTAGCAAGGATTAAAGTAGACCATTCAAATTTACCATGAGTCCCACCGGCTGAAAAACCTGTTCTAAAAACCCCAATGGCATCTGCAGATTGTTTAGCCTTAGACAAGGTATCAAAATAGGCATAATTTCCAATCCGCTGAATCGTCGCGGTAGGACGGAAATAAAGATTTTTACGCTGAAGGTTCAAAGTCCCCGTTAATTCGTCAAATAACACATTATCAAACGATTGATCCCAGCGGAAGGCTGCATTATAGGTCCAGTTTGAAGCTACAGATGGACTGATCGACGTCCGGCTCGCCTTTACCTGAAAGAAAGGAGATATAAAATTCGCCTGCAATCGGTAATCTGATCCTAGCAAGTATTCTCCGTCCGCCGTGAAGTCAATCTTGTCATTAAATTTCTGCTGTAGAAATAATCCCACATAATTCTCTAATCGATTCCGTTGCAAACCGGCCATCGGGTTATTCACATCCCAATAACGCTGTTTAAAATAGGTTCGGTAGGTAAAACCTCTAAATATCCCTTTGAAACCCGTCTGGTGCGCATACGATTGCCATTGATTTTCGTTGTATAGGGAATCTGTTTGTGTTTCGTAATTTTTAGCGTAATAATTCTTATTCAGGTTCGTTGCAAAATCCATGTCCCTAAATTTTGCTGTGCGATTTTCTACGTCGATGCGTTGAAAAAACTGCAATCCTTTAAAGCCAATGAACTCATGATAAAAATGGAACTTAATAAAAGAATCATTTGACTGTGCACCGGAAGTAGCAAATAAGGCACCGTTATCTGTGTATTTCAAGGCTGTAGTCGGATCTAAGCCATTTAATAATTGTACGCCACCTTGATCCTGAATACCCATATCAAAATAATTCAAGTGGGATAATAGGCGGTAGCGGTTATTGCGCGTTCTGTAATTGGTTTGAAGCAATACTCCCCACTGCTCTGTCAGGGTTTGATTCCCTGACTTGTATTTTTGATCTGTTAAAAACTTATCAGAGACCTGGCGTTGAATCTCGAAACCAATGTTCCAAAGCGAATCCACGTTGCGCGCAAAAGTGAAATTCAATCTCGTTTGACCTCCAGCTCCTAAGTAGTACTCTATGTCTGAATAAGGGGATTTAGTTTGGTAATACTTCACCTCGTCCGCCGCAAAGGCATACGGCATGTAGGCGTTATAGCCCATTTGAGATCCTATTTGGTCAGGACGCTTTACGAATACATTTCTAACTGCTGTGCCTTCATTTCCTAAATGAGCCGTTAAAAAACTAGCTCTTTCTTGAAATAAATAGCGGTGAAAAAGGTGCAAACTCGTATCTATGGAATTCTTCGCTCCTCTTCCATTCAATACATCCTCTTCCAGAAAATAAGACGTTGATTGTGGGCCATAGATCATCTTAGTGGAATCATCCAATGCCGCACGACCTGATTTTCCATTCGCGACCGGTTTCGGTGCATTCGGATCTCTTGGCGCCATGGGATCTGGAAATGCATTGGGATCACTCATTCCTCGTCCACCTGCAGACCGCAAATTCTGCGCAAAAGCAGGCGAAAACCCGATAACCATGAAAAGAAATAACAGTCTATATTTCACTCTACAAATTTAATTTTTTCCTAACCAGTCCCAAAACTGCTCTTCCTGATCGATGAAATACATTTCCATCGGCAAATAATATAAATGGTTCGCTAAATTAGGCATAGCGCCTAAGTGAGCCTGAAACCTTACAAAATCCTTGTGCGTAGTCAAAAAACCTTCATCACCTGACATGTTTTTCGCCTGTTGTTCAAATTCCAGTAATTCTATTTCGGTATATTCATGGTGATCCTTGTAAACCACCTCTTCTAGCACCAGACCTAAGGAGGCCGACGCTAAGAAAAAGGGTTGAGGATCTGCAATACCAGCAAATAAGCACCATTTAGTAGGTAAATGCTCACGAGGTCCCACCGGTTTCCCATAACGAACACTCGTATAAAATATCGGCTTCTCCTCTCTCGAATTACGCAAAACGCCTTGTGCAAAATTAGATTTCTGTTCCTTCGTTAAAATGGACGGACAACGCGTCACGATGACCGCATCAGCTCTTGAAATCCCTTTTGCTGACTCCCGCAAACGCCCATGTGGTAATAGCGAATCTTGATAAAAAGGCTGCGAAAAAGTCGAACAAACTAAATTTACCTCCCCTTTTATCGAACGATGTTGAAAAGCGTCATCCAAAATTAACACATCCACTTTTGGCATTTCTTGAACTCCTAGTGTTCGCTTTTCACAAACCGCTACCGGCAGCTCAGGAAATACCATTTTATAGGCCAAAGGCTCATCCCCCACCTCTTCCGCCGTCGATTGCGCTTTCACCTCTATATATCCTTTTGTTTTACGGCCATAACCACGGCTCAATATGCCTAATCGATCACCTCCACGCCAGTTTTGGACTAAATAAGTCACTAAAGGACTCTTTCCCGTTCCGCCTACCGCTAGGTTACCCACCACAATAATTCGAGGCTTTTCAAATGAGCTAGCAGACAAAATTCCCCAGTCATAGAGTTTATTCCGGACATAGGTAATTAGGCCAAAAAGCAAGGACGGAAGAAAGGTAATTAAGTGCTTCATATAATAACCTTAAAGCTAAAAATAATACGGGAGGGCACAAAATCGAATAGAAAATAATAAATTGCATCATGTCTAAAATCAATCTCCGATTTCTTCCCCACGAACTCCTATTTCACTTCGAAGCGGGTACCTCCCGCGGGGTATTAACGAAGAAGAAATCCTATTTCGTGGAGATTTCGGATGGCGTTCGTCAAGGCATAGGTGAAGCCGGCCCATTATTTGGACTAAGTCCAGAGTTTTCGGAAGATTGCTCAGCCACCTTTGAGAAGGCTTTAGCCCCTTTTCAAGGTTTAGCTTTGCCGACAGACATTCAAGAGTGGATCTCTGAAATTCCGTTCGAACAACCGTCGTTTCGATTTGCCTTAGAAACCGCCTTGCTTGATTTTTCTGCTCCCTTTCAAAACGACTTTTCCTCGGGTTTACAAAAAATTCCTATCAACGGACTCATCTGGATGGGATCCGCCGAATTTATGCGCGCGCAAATCGAGCAAAAATTACAACAAGGTTATTCTTGTTTGAAATTAAAGATAGGTGCCATTGATTTTGAGACTGAACTATCACTTATAAAAAGCATTCGATCCCGGTTTTCCGCAGAGGAATTGACTTTGCGCGTCGATGCAAACGGCGCCTTCTCTCCTATTGAGGCTCCTTTTAAACTGGAAAAATTAGCCGCTTTCGATCTTCATTCCATCGAACAGCCCATTAAAGCTGGACAGCCTGACGAAATGAGAAAACTTATAGCTCAGCAAATTCTTCCCATCGCTTTAGACGAGGAACTCATCGGAATGCAGGATAAATCGATTGCCTCGTTCATCGACCCCGATTATATCATCCTTAAACCTAGCTTTTTAGGAGGTATTCAAGCGACTCGAGATTGGATCGATTGGGCTTCAGAAAAGGGCAAAGAATGGTGGATTACGTCCGCTTTGGAATCCAACATAGGCTTGCAAGCCATCGCCCAATTAACCGGGGATTATGACGTCAAAATTCCACAGGGATTAGGAACTGGACAATTGTATACGAATAATTTTGTCTCTGGTCTTTCCATCGAAAAAGGAAATATCAGTTTTGACCCAACATTTCCAAGGGAATCTCCGTTTCAGCCCCTATCTTTGTAAAAAATAAACACTACTTATGAATACGATTGACGAGTCAATGATTGCCATCTTAGAGAAGCGCTTAGAATTGAGTAAGTTAAACTACTCTGATGAATCCTACGATGACGTAGAAGAGATGCTTCATGATTTAGAAGATGATTTCAATGAGAAATACGGCGATCAATTAGAGGACATCTTAGAGAAGGTGCATTTAAAACATTGTCCAGAATCAGACGTATTATTACCTACGGCCTATTTAGCGAAGAAATTCGTGGAGACGGCTGATGGAGAAATAGAAATAGGAAAGAAAGAAGGCGTTCAAGTAGAATGGGTGGAAGATCCCGATGCTAATACCCGCTTAGTTTTACTTCCGGCTCCTACGCGTGTACTCTTAATAAGTCCGAAGGGAATCGAAATTGTTTGGGAAACAAAATAAACGTAAAAAGGGGCTCGCAAGCCCCTTTTTTTATATCCAGTCTATTCCTTTTTTCAGTAGATCAAAGGTCGCCTGACCTTCCGGAAATACCTTCGGATCATACATATATTCCCAAGCGGCCATAGGAGGCAAACTCATCAAAATCGATTCTGTTCGTCCGTTCGTCTCCAAACCAAATTTAGTTCCCCGGTCGTGCACTAAATTAAATTCCACATAGCGACCTCTGCGAATGTATTGAAACTCTTTCTCCGCTTGCGTGTAGTTGCGCGAAGCATTTAGGCGCATTAAATGACTATAAATAGGCTCGAATGATTCCCCAATGGCTTTGACAAACTCAAAAACCGTTTCTTTATCGCCTTTGATGTAATCAAAAAAGATCCCACCGATACCGCGTGTTTCCTCGCGGTGCGGGCTATAGAAATAATCATCAGCCCAAGTCTTGTATTTCGGATAAAAAGCCAAATCAAAGCGATCACAAACCGCTTTCAATTGCTCATGGAACCATTTTGCTTGTTCTGGGATGATAATGTGCGGAGTTAGATCGATACCTCCACCAAACCAAAACTCCCCATTACTTAATTCAAAATAGCGCACATTCATGTGAATGATAGGAACCCAAGGATTTTCTGGGTGCATCACAATGGAAACCCCAGTGGCAAAGAATTCCACTTCCTCTGTTACATGAAGGCTGGTCACCATCTTCGGATGCAAAGGACCTTCGACAGCCGAAAAATTAACTCCGGCCTTTTCTAAAATGGTTCCTTTAGCTAAAACCCGAGTTCGACCGCCACCACCTTCGGCTCGCGTCCACTTATCTTCTTTAAAGGATGCCCTGCCATCTGTCGCCGCAATTCCAGCACAAATGGTATCCTGTAATCCTTGAAAATAGGCGGCAATGTCGTGTTTATTCATTTTACTGAGGAGAACCCGTCGAGTCCGACGCTGTTGCATTGTCTTCTAATAAGGCATTCATGGAGTCTAATTCGGCATCTGATACTTGGAGCGAATCTGGCAAAGCATAAGATCCATTAGAACAATCAAATTCCTTTTTCACGACGCGTCTATCTAATTTTTCAAATGGCTCAGGACGGTACTGAGCTAGCATCGGATCCTTGACCACTTTAATCATAAAGCGTTTGAATATCGGAAGGGCCGTTTTAGATCCTTCGCCTAATGCCCCCGTTCTAAAGTGAATAGAGCGATCATCTCCACCTACCCAAACCCCTGAAATTAAATTATGTGACATCCCTATAAACCAGCCATCAGAGTGATTCGAAGTGGTACCTGTTTTACCAGCAAAAACACGCGCATAACGATTGTCTTTAGGCAATAAAATATCGCCTTCTCCATACAATAGAGAACTGCCGGTTCCTCCTTCGTGGATAACCCCTTCGAGCATATAACGTACTAATTGAGCTGATTCCTTACGAATCACTTGTTCCATGGTAGGATCAAACCGTTGCAATACCTTTCCATTTTGATCTTGAATTTCTTGAACAAGCATGGGTTCTACGTGCATTCCTTCATTGACAAAAGCAGAATAGGCGCCTATCATTTCGAACAGCGTGACATCAAAAGAACCTAATCCAATAGAAGCAACAGCTTTTAATGGACTTTTAATACCCATTTTCTTCGCATAATACATCACCGTATCTGCTCCCACTTCATTGGTTAGGCGAGCCGTAACTGAATTAATACTTTGGGCGAGCGCCCGTTTAATCGGCATTTCCCTGCCCGTAAAACTACCATTTGCATTGCCTGGCCGCCACATTTCCTTTTCCCCTTTGGCATTCTCCACCTCAATCTCAAAAGGCTCATCTTTCATCATATAACACGGAGAAAGATTCTTCGGACCATCGATAGCTGAGGTATAAACAAAGGGTTTAAAAGTAGATCCTGGCTGGCGACGACCCTGTTTTACGTGGTCATATTTAAAATAGTTGAAATCCAATCCACCTACCCAAGCTTTGATATGCCCCGTGAACGGATCCATCGTCATCATACCCGCCTGTAAGAATTTTTTATAATACTGAATGGAATCATACGAACTCATCGTGCGCTTTTCTTCGCCTAACGCATTTCTCGAATACACCCACATATCCCGCTTGACATCCTTCATATAATGCTTTACTGAATCTGGGCTAGTAGGAAAGCGAGAGGCTAAATACTTATAATATTCCGTTCTTTTAGCCACCGTATCAATGAATCCAGTTATTTCTTGACCGTTTTCACCTACCCAGGGGTTTTGGTTTGCCCAATGATTATCGAAATTCCTCTGCGTCGCACGCATTCCTTCTTCTACCGATTCCTCCGCATAAATCTGCATTTTCGAATCAATTGTTGTTACGATTTTCAATCCATCACGATACAGATCCAGCTCAATTTCATTCTTCTCCGCCCATTCGTTCAGGTATTTCGCCACCGCCACTTTGAAATAATTACCCGTTCCATCGTAAGGGGATTCCTCATTTTCGTGTAACTCAATAGGCAACATGGCTAAAGAATCATAATCTACTTTTCGGAGGTAACCAGCTTTCACCATTTGGGCTAAAACTACGTTTCTACGTTTCCAGGCTTTATTTTCTGCCAAAGGTTTCCCCATATACCGTTTCGGATTATAGGTCGTCGTCGCCTTTTGCAATCCCACTAAAATCGCTGCTTCTTGAATATTCAAGCTATCCGGAGAGGTATTAAAATAGGCTTTAGAAGCTACTTTAATACCGTAGGCATTATTGCCATAATCGACCGTATTTAAATACCAAAGAATGATTTCATCTTTGGTGTAAAAACGCTCTAATTTGATAGCTGTGACCCATTCTTTGGACTTATAAATCAATTTGTTTAATCCAGGGATATAACCCAAAAGACCCGTCTTCACGAATCCCTTCTTCGTTCTAGTCTTGAATAAATTCTTTGCTAATTGCTGCGTAATCGTACTTCCTCCTCCTCTATCACCCCCTTTTGCGATTCCCACTATGACCCCGGCCCAAGCTTGAAAATCAATACCCGTATGCTCGTAAAAACGCGCATCCTCAGTCGCCACCAAAGCCTTGACGAGGTAAGGAGAAATCTGATTAAAATCTCGGATAGGCGTTCTATTCTCAGCAAAAAACTTGCCTAATAAAACGCCATCGGCTGAATAAATCTCCGATGCCTGCGAAAGTTTCGGATTCTGTAAATCATCTACACTCGGCATTTCTCCGGTTAAAAAAAAGAAATTAGTTTCGATAACCAATAAATAAATCAATACAAAAAGAGCGCTTTTCGCGAAAATGCGATACCCTCGAACAATGGGTTTATAATAGGGTGCTGTCTTATCTACTTTGGAATCATAATAAGCTTGAACTTTGCGTCCCTGTGTTTGCGCAAATACTTGACCTAAAACCAGGTACCCTACACAAATACTGTATAAACGCTCGCCTACTAACTTCTTAAAACCGGCTAACAATAACAAGCCAACAGCGTAAGCTTTCGTTAATACGAATGCCTTCACCTGAGCGTATTTATCTTTTATTTTAGCTAGCATATTAGTCAATTTCTAATTTTTCCAAGATACTCATTAAATCAGAAAAATCTCTAAAACCGGGACGGTCTTCTTTTCCGGCTGTTAAACCAATTCCCTGAATGGAGGTTTGATCCACCCATTCCTCTAAATCAACTAAGGGCACGTCTAAACCTAAAATAATCGGATATTGCGCCGCCCAAATCTCGATCGACGATTCCATTCCCTGCAAAGACTCCGGTCCATTCCCCACTAATAAAAAATGACTCACATAAGGTGCTGCAGAAGCAAATAAAGACGGTAAATTATCAGTATCGATGTTTACGCGAAGGATTTTCGGTAAATCAATGTCCTGAATCAACACTAAATTGATTTTGGAGTCTATTTCAATGGCGTCAGGCTGATGCAAGGCAACTAAACTTTTAATTTCAGCTGGCTTTAAACCAGCACATTCGCCCACAATTTGAACCCCAGCTAACCAGTTCCTAATTTCCACTAACTTTTCTACTGGCATTGCCAAAGAAAATCCTAACCACTCCACTCCCATTCCCGCACAATAACGCGCATCGGAGAGATTTTCAATGGAACTAACTTTAACTTTGGTTTTTAACATAGACGGCTTTTGTATAGTAGAGCAAAAATACGCTTTGTGGACGTATTTACAAAGATAAGCCGTAACTTGCAGCATAATTTCGTCAGGCATTGAACCTGAGCAGCAAATATGGAAAAAAAAGGACGCGTCTTAGTCGCTATGAGCGGCGGAATCGACAGCTCGGTCGCAGCTGTTTTATTACACGAACAAGGATACGAAGTAATCGGTATGACCATGAAGACCTGGGATTACGCGAGTGCGGGTGGAGATAAAAAGGAAACAGGTTGTTGTTCTTTGGACTCCATAAACGATGCCCGTCATATTGCGGTTTCACTTGGTTTCCCCCATTATATTTTAGATATCAGAGAAGAATTCGGTGATTCAGTCATCGATTACTTCACGAATGAATACGTAGAAGGTCGCACGCCTAATCCTTGCGTGATGTGCAATACGCACATTAAATGGGATGCTTTATTGCGTCGTGCGGATCAATTAGGTTGTGAATTCATTGCGACGGGCCATTATGCCCAGATCAGGCAAGAGAATGGACGTCATATTATTTCCAAAGGCGTAGACGCTTTAAAGGACCAAAGTTATGTGCTTTGGGGCGTTTCACAGGAAAGCCTTGCCCGTACCATTTTACCCCTAGGTCATCTAACGAAAGCGCGCATTCGAGAAATGGCAACCGAGCGTGGTTTCGTCGATTTAGTCAATAAATCCGAGAGCTACGAGATCTGTTTCGTTCCAGATAATGATTACCGTGGATTCTTAAAAAGACGTGTTCCTGAGTTAGAGGAGCAGGTAAAGGGGGGGAAATTCGTCGATTTAGAAGGCAAAATTATTGGCACCCACGAAGGTTATCCGTTTTATACGGTAGGCCAAAGAAAAGGTCTAGGAAAAGCCTTCGGTTATCCAGCCTTCGTGATCGAAATTCGCAAGGAGACGAACGAAGTGGTCATCGGTAAAGTCGAAGATTTGAACCGCACCGGCATGTGGGTGGGTCAATTGAACTTACAGAAGTACGATAGCATTCCAGCTGAAGGCATCGAGACCGTTACAAAGGTTCGCTACAAGGATGCTGGAACAGCGGGTCATATTTTACAAGTGGGCGAAAAAATGAAAGTTGATTTTGCCTTTGATGTGTCTGGCATTGCACCAGGTCAAGCCGCCGTATTTTATGAGGGAGATGATGTCGTAGGTGGTGGCTGGATTTTAAAGTCCTACCTAAAGGGAAGTGTTTTTGAAAATGCACAATCCTTTCAGACTACTTAATTTTCGTGTGAATTCGGGGCATTTGAATGACTTCCATATCGAAAATTCGCTTTCCATCGATCTTAAATTGCAGCGCCGTTTGTTCCGAGTGAAACCCGTGCTGTCCAGCGGCTCCTGGGTTTAAAAAAAGCATTTGATTGCGATTCTGATCCCTTTTTACCTGAAGAATGTGGGAATGACCGCAGACAAAAATCATGGGTAATCCCATCGCAAAAGTCTCTAAAGCATCTGGTTTATAAGAAGAGGGAGCTCCTGCTATATGCGTCATCGCGACGGTTACTTGCTCGCAGGTGAAGCGGGTGATTTTGGGAAACATATTCCGAATCATCCGATCATCAATATTTCCATAGACCCCATAAACGGGTTTACCAAAACCGATCAAGGTATCCGCCACCGCTACCGAACCCCAGTCCCCGCCATGCCAAATCTGATCGCAAGCTTCCACATGGGGAATCAAACGCGGATCCAGATAACTATGCGTATCAGAAAGGACTAGAATCTTTAGCATTTACTTATGTAATGAGATCAATTTACCGGTTGAAATCAAGGCATTCGCTTTCCATTGTGCTTTTTCTGATTCGAAAGCTGCTTTCTTTTCAGCTGTAATTTCTTTCGTCACCCAAGCCGGCGAACCCGCATCTTTCCACGCTGAATACCAAAAAGAGGCCACCCGATGCGAGGATTGAATCATACGGCCCTGAATAGAAAGCCCCAGTTTATCAGCATAAGCTTGTATAAATTCATCCGTATAATAGCGCTGCATCTTTCCATAACGCTCGACCATTTTGAAGGATTTTTCCTCCCCTAAAGCTTGGCGAACCGCCGTTTCAGCTGTAAACATCTCTGGAAGCATCGCGTGAGACTCTAATAATATCTGGAAGATGAAATCCTGAGGTTTGGCAATATACTGAGCCGCCTGAGGTTGGTACAAAGCATAATTCTTCAATTGAGCCTCTGGAACTAAACTTTCCCATAGGACGTGCATCCCCTTTTGGTTTGTCAACTGTCCATCGTGATTTTTCGTGGTATGTAATGGCACGTGTGAATCCGCCACATAATGACCTAGATCTGCCGCATAGAATAAAACGGAATCTTTTAATTCGTTTTTAAAGGCATTCACTAAACGGCCATATACGCGATTCACTTCCCAAGGCACTAAACCTTCCTTGCGCAAGCTATCAAAGGAATATTTAGCCACTGCTTGTTTAAAATCATGAGGAATATCCGTTCGGTAATTAGGTCCAAAAACGTTTGCATCCATATCTAGGTAATGCTTCGAATCCTCTGTCTTGTCATCTTTACGACGCACATCTGGGCGAATCGATTGTTGAACAACATAATCCTGATTCGCATAGAAGAACAGACCTAGGTCAGTCGGCAAAGGATAAATGGCAATTTGTTGTAAGGTTTTGTGGGCCAAAAATCCCCAAGAAACTAGAAAGCCACAGATAAGTAAAAGTGCTATTTTGCGCATATTATTTTTTTGAAATGAATGTTTTAGGTGCTAATCCGTATTGTTTTTTAAAGGCACGGGTAAAATAAGCGGGGTCATTAAAGCCCACTTGGTAAGCTACTTCGGATACGTTTAATGATCCTTTTTCTAATAAAATTCTAGCCTGCTGTAAGCGAATAGAGCGAATAAACTCGTTTCCAGCTAGCGAAGTTAACATTTTCAATTTACGATAGAGTTGCATCTTACTCATATCCATGGCTTGCTCTAGTTGTTCGACATCAAAATCAGCTTCATCTAAATGATCAATCACCACCTGTGTAGCTTTGTAGAGGAATTCATCTTCGAAGACAAGGGTATTTTGGAGATCTTGATTAGTAACAGCATTCTGCCAATTTTTGCGAAGTCTTTCTTTCGCTTCTAGCAATTTATTTACTCTTAATTCCAAAATGTCCGCGTGGAATGGTTTGGAAATGAAATCATCCGCTCCAGACTGCATTCCCTCAATTTGACTTTCCTGAGAACTTTTAGAGGTTAATATCACCACCGGAATATGGCTGGTTTTTGAATCCGCACGAATCGCCTTACATAGATTAACTCCAGACATACCTGGCATCATCCAATCCGTAATCACTACATCAGGCAAATACATTAAGGCCATTTCTAATCCGGTTTCTCCCCGATCAGCTTCGATCACCTGGAAGGATCTCTCGAAAATCTCGCGAATAAAAGCGCGCATCTCCGCGTGATCTTCGACAATAAGAAGAATCTGCTTCTCTTGCTGAATAAAGTCGACTTTTTGACTCTCTGACTCATTGACTGCTGGAAGAGTTCCAGCTTTCACCCAAGCGGGATCAAAAGCCTGCCGTGTAACCGGAAAATGTAATTTAAAATCAGAACCTGCCCCTAAATCACTTTGCACGTCAATAGTTCCGCGATGCACCTCCATTAATTCCTTACATAAGGAGAGTCCCACTCCCGTACCCACCCGATCTGACTTTTCTGGAATTTGATAAAAACGGTCAAAAATATGTTGCATATGCTCCGCACTTATTCCTTTACCCGTATCCATCACGTGAATGGTTACTCTAGAAATTGTCTCCTGACCGCCTTGATAGGACTTATGCAATTCTAAACGAACGCCTATTATCCCTTCTTCTGGGGTAAATTTAAAGGCATTTGATAAAAGATTCGTCACGCATTTCTCGATGATGTCGGCATCATAATAAACCAATAAGGACTCGATGGATATATCCCACTTTAATTTGATTTGTTTCTGCTGAGCGTACGAATCAAAACTTTGCTTAATCGAGTCTAATTGACGCACTAAATCATGCTTCTCCACCACTGGCTGCACATTACCCGATTCAATTTTAGATAAATCCAAAAGTTGATTGATGAGGCGAAGTAGTTTCTGAGCGTTTTGGTAAATGGAATTAATCCTCGTCTTTTGATCCTTATTCAGACTATTATTCGAAATAAAATACTTCTCTAATGGACTTGTTATTAAGGTTAAAGGCGTGCGCAATTCATGGGAAATATTAGTAAAAAAATGCGTCTTTACTTGTTCTAACTCTTTAATTCGTTCTTTTTCAATTTCTTTTAAACGTAAGTCTGTTCGAAAAGCTTCCCTAATCTGAACCTCCCGAATGAAGGCATATATGAGCGCAGCTACTAAAACTACATAAAGAACATAAGCCCACCAGGTACGATACCAAGGTGGTAATACGGTAATCATCAACTCATAAGGTTTCTCCGCCCAAACCCCATCCGAATTACTTGCTTTCACCTTGAAGATATAATCCCCAGGACTTAAGTTAGTATAAGTCGCTGTTCGCTGTGTTCCCACCTGATTCCACTCTTTTTCAAAACCTTCTAAAAAATAGGCATAGCGGTTATTCTTAGGCCTTTGGTATTCCAAGGCAACAAAATCGATACTAAAAACGGTTTGATCTGGCTGCAGAATTAACTGCTTAATCGACAAAATATCAACTAAAAGTGTGGAGTTTTCCTCGCCTACTTCCACGTCTTTATTAAAGATTTTCAGCTTCGTGAAATAGACATCGGGGGCATTCAAGCGCATCCGCAGACTATCCGACTTTAAATAATTCAAACCGTTTACTCCCCCAAAAAACAACCAATTCTGATTATTCTTAGCAATCGCGTTGGTCATAAATTCTTTTCCTTGCAATCCATCGGCCTCTTCGAAACTGACAAACTTCAAGGTTTTTCCGTCCATTTTAGAAATTCCCCCATTCGTCGTAAACCACAAATCCCCTTTCGCATCTTCCACTACGCCACGTATACTATTACTAACTAAGCCATCCTTAACGGTAAACACTTTAAATCCTTTATTAGGCCCCAGATATTGATTTAGACCGCCACCTTGAGTCATCACCCAAATTCTTTTTTCACGATCCTGAAAAACCTGGTTCACGTGATTATAACTTAAGGCACCCGGATCAGCTGATTTAACATAATGACGTAATTCCTTCGTGGCAATTTGATACACATATAAACCATGACCTATCGTACTCAGCCATATTTCTCGATTATCGATAATCCGTATCGAGGAAATTGACTTATTCATCAAATTATACTTCCCTAATACAGAAAAAGGCTCTCCATATTGTTTCGTAGCCGGGTCAAATGAAACTACACCTATTCCCGATGTTCCTAACAGAAATTGATTTGAATAGGGAGTCATCGTATTAAAATTAGCCTCCCTTTTACCTGGCTTAAATGGAAAATCAATTAATTGGTGTTGTTTTGTGAATAGATTAATCCCCTTCCCCCAAAGTCCTAACCAGACCGACCCATCCGTTTGAGGATAGATAAAATTCACATCATAGGTCTCCGTCGAATTTAATTTATTTGCGGATGCGCTTTGTAAATAATGCGTCACAGCCCTTTTCTTATGATTAAAATAGGACAAACCCACATTACTACCTAACCAAATACCGGCATCGCCATCTGCCGCAATGGCACTAACCTTATTGCTCAGTAGGCCTTGTAAGCTATTAGGTTTGTAGCGGAAAACGGAAAATCGAGGTTTTTGAAAAAAGGAAATATTCAAACCAGCCTCCCAGGTACCCACCCATGTATTTTGATTCGCATCCGTAAATAAACTCATGGTAGAATTAGACGAAATACCTACATCTGGATCTGGATTAGACGCAATGTGAGTATAAGAAGTAAAATTCTCTCCATTGAGTTTGTAAACCCCATTATCGGTTCCAATCCATAAATTATTCAAGGCATCTTTTGCCAGTGAGGTAACGATATTTTGCCGTGATAAGGGGTCAGATGCCTGATAAAACACCACTTTAAATTGCTGCGTTTTAGGTGTGAATTGAAAAATCCCCTTCCCATCCGTTCCTACCAGAATATCCCCATTTTTCGTTTCAAACAAAGCCCTAACCCGGTAATTAATGGCGCCAAATTGATACGGAATAAAACTATGTGCATTCAACTGGGAAATCAAATAACCCGTTCTAGTTCCCATCCAAACCGTACCTGAAGAATGCTTAAAGAGTCTCGCCACGTCTTTTACGTAGGCGTTTTTCCACTCACATTCTTCCTTTATTAATTGATTCGTACGTATATCATACACTAGATAACCTACACCTAATACAGCCACCCCTATTTTGCCTTTCCCTAAATTTAGAATACTGGGAATAGTAGAATTGGACAAATCTTGTCCCGCAGGCCCTTTCGTAAATCGAGTGATTTTACCTGTAGCTAATTCGATTTTATTTAAACCTGACGTTCGCGTCCCTACCCAAAGATTCCCTAAATCATCTTCCGTCACAGAAAATATCTCACTACCGCTTAAGGTCTTAGGATCACTAGGGTCATTGCGATAAATCTTAAAATTGTGCCCATCGTAACGATTTAAGCCATCACCTGTGGCAAACCACAAGAAACCCTTTTTATCTTGAATGATTTTATAAATAGAACTTTGGGACAAGCCAGAGTTCGTGCTTAGGCGTTCATAGCGCGTTTGATTTTGGCTGTAGAGACCAAAAAAGATAAACAACAATAAAAAGAAAACGAGTCTATTCATTTGAATCTTAAAATTAGGGAATTAAACCAGGAAATTGGATGGAATTGTCCTGAAATAACCGAATGCAAGAATTGTCCTTGCATTTGTAAGATTCGTCCTATCCTAAACAAAGGCACCCCCGTACATTTGGAACAAGAATTATTCTTCGATATGAATAAGACATTTGTTTCATTTAACGTAAAGAATTCAGGAAATAAACTTCCTAAATACCAGCAATTAGTGAATTCACTTTTGCAGGACATTGAAATGGGGGAATTAAAACCTGGCGAACGATTGCCATCCATTAATGAGGCATCGGAAGAATGCTATCTTTCCCGAGACACCGTGGAGAGAGCGTATACCGAGTTACATAAAATGGGAGCCATCACCTCGATTTTCCGCAAAGGCTACTTCATTTCAGAATCGAGTCTTAAAGTGAAGACGAAAGTTCTTTTCCTCATCGGACGGATGACGGAGACAAATCAGACACTTTATAACGCATTTTTAGATCACTTTGGCAAGAATGTCATGGTGGATATTTATACCTATCAGTACAAACCGCGTGAATTCAAAGAAATCATCGGTCAACAATTAGGGAATTACCATTATTACCTAATTCAACCCCATTTAATCGATGAGGATGAAGAAACGGTGAAGATATTGCAGAAAATAGCCGGGGATCGATTGATTTTATTGGACCAAAATTTCGGAACCATCTGTCATTCTAGTCTAATTTGTCCTCCTAACCCATCGCTAAAAAAGATTTTTAATACCCAACTAAACCTGTTTAATAAGTACCGCAGTCTTAATTTAGTAATGAGCGAAGACGAATACTTCGATCCTGAATTAATTAATGCGTGCAGTGAATTCTGTGAATCGAATTCATTGAATTTCCAAGTATTAGATGGCCTAGAAGAGGACGATTATCGCCAAAATGAGATTTATTTCACTTTGTCCGATAGCGATCTTTTCCAGGCTATCAAATATGCGGATAAAAATAAATGGACACTGGGGAAAGAGGTGGGTATCATCTCCTTGAACGATCATCCATTTAAAGAAATTATTGCTGGAGGAATCACGGTAGTGAGTACTCATCCGGAGAAATTAGGCCAAAAAGCGGCCGAAATGATCCTCACAAATCAAAAAACGGTCGAGGTCATCGAACCTAGCCTGATTATACGACTTTCACTTTAGGGTTTTATTTTGCTAGAAAAGGGCCATGATTTCATGGCCTATTTTTTTTCACATAGTCCAGGTTTCGCTGAATGCCCTTTAATTTTGTTCGCTTGATAGCGGAATAGTGAAATAAGGTTTGGAAAACCTCCTCTGATAATCCCTCCCAATCAACCTCAGCTAAATTACCTGCAAATCTAGGTTCACTATGCGGTTTTGAAAAGCGATTCCAAGGACACACATCTTGGCAAATATCACAACCAAAAATCCAGTTTTGAAAGTCTGACTGTAAACTCGCTGGCATTTGATCTTTCAACTCAATCGTAAAATAGGAAATGCATTTACTCCCATCCACAACGTATGGAGTAATGGCATCTGTAGGACAAGCATCGATGCAACGCGTGCACGTACCACAAAAATCTTTAATAGGCCCATCTGGACTAGCTTTTATATCCAATAAGAGTTCTGCCAAAAAATAGAAACTCCCCTGCTTCGGAATAATCAAATTCGCATTCTTACCAATCCAACCTAGCCCAGATTTCTTTGCCCAAGCCTTTTCTAAAACCGGAGCTGAATCGACAAACATCCTACCAGAAAACTCCCCTAACTCATTTTTTAGAGCGTCCCATAGGTCTTGCATTTTATCTTTAATCACCCGATGGTAATCTTCACCGTAGGCATATTTAGAAATCTTGAAGTCGTTCACCGCGATTTCCTCCGCTGGAAAATAGTTATAAACTAGCGAAACGACGGTTTGACAACCATCCACCAGCTTCCGAGGATCTAATCTTTTATCAAAATGATTAGCCATATAGGCCATTTCCCCGTGTTGATTTGAGTTCAACCAGTCTTCTAGTCTAGGTGCCTCTTCTTCTAAAAATCCTGCCTCAGAAATGCCACAAAAAACAAAACCAAATTGCTGTGCTTTGGCCTTAATAAGATGAGAAATTTGAGCTGGACTTTTTGACATTTGCCTAAAATTACAAAGGTCGATTCATTTATGCCAAAGTGTCATAAAATTGTTTTTGGTATTGAATTTGTATCAAGGATTTGCAATCGTAATTTTGTACCATGAAAAAGAAAGAAAAAAATCAAACGCCTGAGGAAGAAATCGTCAATCAACAAGAAGAAAATGCGCCTGAAACGGAAGAAACAGCTCCAATAGATGAATTAACCGAGATGAAGGAGAAATACCTTCGCCTGTATTCAGACTTCGAGAACTACCGTAAACGCACGGCGAAAGAGAAAATGGAAATGATTCAAACCGCATCTGAACGTTTAATTATCGACTTATTACCCGTAGTAGATGATTACGAGCGTGCCCTAGCGAATGCTCCAGAGGGAGAAATATCAGAAGGAACACAATTAATCTTCGCTAAAATAGGCGCTATTCTACAATCCAAAGGATTAAAAGAATTACCAGCTAAAGGCGAAGTTTTTGATGCTGAATTACATGATTGCATCACTCAATTTCCTGCTCCTAGCGAGGAGGAAAAAGGCAAAGTGGTAGAAGTAGTTGAAAAAGGATATACACTGAACGAAAAAGTCATCCGCTTTGCGAAAGTGGTGGTAGGTAATTAACATAAAATGGCTCAAAAAAGAGATTATTACGAAATATTAGGCGTTTCCAAATCCTCATCGGAAGACGAAATCAAGAAGGCATACCGTAAAATGGCGGTAAAATTCCATCCTGATAAAAACCCCGATAACAAGGAGGCTGAAGAAAAATTCAAAGAAGCAGCTGAGGCCTATGAGGTCTTAAGTAATTCCCAAAAGAAATCGCAATACGACCGTTTCGGTCACGCAGGGATGGGTGGAGCTGCTGGCGGTGGTTTTGGCGGTGGTGGAATGAATATGGAAGATATCTTCTCTCAGTTTGGAGATATCTTTGGTGGCGCAGACGAGAGCCCGTTCGGTAGCTTCTTCAATGGAGGCCGCAGCAGTGGCGGAAGACGTCAACGCAGAGGAACCGACCTACGCATCAAGCTTAAGTTGAATTTAGAAGAGATCGCAAACGGTGTAGAAAAGAAGATTAAAGTAAAACGCCATGTTGCTTGTAAATCATGTGCAGGTAACGGCTCTAAAAACGGTACTGACTTAAAATCATGTGGTACCTGCCAAGGTTCAGGTCAGGTTCGTCAAGTTCAGCAAACGATGTTAGGCCAAATGGTCACCTCATCTACCTGCCCTCATTGTAGTGGCGAAGGAAAAACAGTAGGTTCAAAATGTGGGGATTGCTTCGGTGAAGGACGCGTTTTAGAAGAAGAAATCATCCCAATCAAAATCCCAGCAGGCGTATCCAATGACATGCAATTATCTATGTCAAGCAAAGGAAACGTTCCTCCTCGTGGTGGCGTCGCTGGTGATCTATTAATCGTCATCGAAGAAGAAGCCCATGAGCTATTGCACCGCGATGGAAATAATGTAATCTTCGATCTTTATGTGAATTTCGTAGATGCAGCGCTCGGAACTTCGGTAGAAGTACCTACCATCACTGGTAAAGCTAAAATTACCTTAGATGCTGGAACACAAAGCGGCAAGATTCTACGTTTAAAAGGCAAAGGGATCAAAGAATTAAACGGATATTCCATCGGAGATCAATTAGTCCACGTGAATATTTGGACCCCTAAGCAAGTCAGCAAGGAAGAAACCGAATTATTAGAAAAACTACGCGCCTCCCCTAACTTTGCCCCCCAACCAGGTAAAGGTGAGAAAGGTTTCTTTCATAAGGTGAGGGATATGTTTTCATCGTAAAAGCGAAGCTTTTTTAAAGCACAAAGAATAAAGTTTGTATCGCCTTTGGCGATGAATTCTGAAGTGTTTATTACTATAACATAAAAAGAGCGGCAAGTGCCGCTCTTTTTATTCCTTCTTTATTCTTTAAGCTTTGTGCTCTATGCTTTCTACTGAAGTCGCCCCATCTGCCTAGTAAACTTCGCCTCCAGCTCCTGGTATTTCGCAGGACTAAGTTTCGACGCCTTCAAGGCTGAAACGACTAAATTCATTTCATAGATCGCAATTTGGACATCACGTTCGTGTGAACCATAGCGCCCATCTAAATAATAATCTAATAGTTGATCATCGCGCTTGACGATTTTAGAGGCCATTTTAAGTGCAGCTGCTGGATCACCTACAGCGATATACAATTCAACCATACTGGCAGAGAATTGATCATAAGGGATTACTTTGTCTGGCATTTTTTGGTCTAAGAAATCTAATACCTTTTTCGCCTGAGCATAATTTCCTTCACGCACTAATTGATCCGCTAAACGGTAGACACCTAAACGAGCTGTCACCGATGGAATTCCTAAATAGAAATCCCCGTGGTAATAAATCTGATCGTTATCAAGGCCTCTCCAAAACATCTTTTTCGTGATATTCTTTGTCATCACCTCCGTGTTCACGTAGCCATCATTCGCCCCAGGAATCTTGAAAGGCATTAAACGGTAGGCATAGCCTTCTAATTGCATCGATTCCTTCAGACCTAAATACTGATCATTTGGCAAAGTAGATGCGAAGTAAATCGGACGTTTCCAACCAGACATTGCGTTGTTTGAAATGATCTCTAATTGAATCAGCTCTCCTTTGTAGATATTATGCGATGGCAACTTCCAACCTAAAGCAGGTGACATATACGGTACAAATTGCTTAGGGAACCAGTTTGACTTCGCTACAGCAGCCATGTCAACGGGGATCACCACCGAATCAGTAGGAAGTGTATTAATCGTCTCGCCTAATTGCGTTTGCTCCTGAATAGACGGGCTGTCCTTGTGCAATAAATCCAAATAGTCCGGTAATAACATCGCAGTCAGACCCTCTTTAGGATTAAATAAAATCTGGTCATTTACTCCTTCCATTAACTGATCTTTCGTTAATAGAATAGGTAATGGTTGTGATTCGTATGTTTTCCGCTTCATTTGATCGATATACCAATCCGTTCCTAATAGGGACAAATTACATACACGAACGTCCGTTCTGAATCCTTCGACTTCTTGTACATACCAAAGCGGGAACGTATCATTATCGCCGCCCGTAAATAGAATCGCATTAGGGGCGCAAGAGTTTAATAAGTTTTTAGCAAAATCAATCTGATGGTAACGATCACTGCGATCATGATCATCCCAGTTTTGTTGTGCCAAAATCGCAGGAGCCGTTAAACCCAATAAAGCGACAATCGCCCATTTGGCCTTATCTGCTTTAACAAATTTTTGAATAAACTCCATGATCTGCATCACGGCAAAACCCGCCCAAATCGACATAAAATAAAACGATCCTACGAAGATATAATCACGCTCACGCGGTTCTGTAGGAGGTGAATTCAGATAAACCGTTAAGGCCACACCCGTCAAGACGAACATCAAAATAGTCACTAAAAGGTCTTTATCATTCTTACGAAGCATATAAAAGAAACCTAACAGCACGAAGATAATCGGCAAAAAGTAGTAGTTATTTCTCGCCTTATTATTGCGTAAAATATCTGGTAATTTCGAGGTATCCTCAAAGGCATTGATGGCCCATGCATCTTGCATATCACTTTCGCGACCCACAAAATTCCACAACAAATACCGCATATACATATGCCCTAATTGGTGGGTAAATAAGAATTCTAGGTTCTTACCAAAACTAGGTTTCTCTCCAGCCGGAATACCGAGCATCTCTTGGTATAACTTCACGTGATTCGCTTGACTCGAATACACACGCGGCAATAACATCATTTGGGTCTTATCGTATTCATACACCGGTTTCTTCGTGTACTCCACATATTTCCCGTCCTTCATCTTGTAAATAGGCGTCTCCGCACCCTCTTTATAACCCGTTACCTCCGCAGTATACACCGGGCCATAAATCAAGGAACGCTCGCCATATTGCTCCCGCTTCAAATATTTCAAGAAGTTTAAGATATTGCTCGGATCGTTCTCATTAATCGGCGTATTATAGCCGGAACGCACTAGAGCGACCGTATAGGTTGAGTAACCGATGAGTAAAAAGACAAAAGAGAAAAGCGCGACATTGAGAACTTCCTTCCCTTTAGCATACGAATAACGAATCCCAAAAACGATAGCCGCTAACAATAAGATTAAGAAAACAATCGCTCCTGTCCCATACGAAAAGCCTATGGTATTCACGAAAGTCAACTCAAATTCGAAGGCTAAACTAGGCAAGCCCGGAATAATTCCAGCATTAATAATTCCCAAAATAAATAAGGCAATTAAAATCGAAATCACTCCACCGGTCAAAGTTGGCTTCTCGTAGCGTTTGAAATAATACAATAATCCTAAAGCCGGAAGCGTCACCAAATTCAATAAATGGACACCTATGGATAAACCAACCAAGTAAGCAATGAATAAGATCCAGCGATTCGATTCCGCTCTATCTTCCACTAATTCCCACTTGAAGGCCGCCCAAACGACGATAGCTGTAAAGAAAGACGACATCGCATAAACTTCAGCTTCCACAGCAGAGAACCAAAACGTATCCGAAAAGGTATAAATCAATGATCCTACAACGCCCGAAGCTAATAAACCAAAACGCTCAGTTGCATTCATGGCATCAAAGGACTTATTGATCATCTTGCGACCGATCATCACGATCGTCCAATGCAAGAATAAAATCGTGAATGCGCTGCTTAAAACAGACATCATATTCACCCAAAATGCCACTCGCGTCACATCCCCTAAGGCAAGTAAGGAAAACATTCTGCCCAATAACAAGAACAAAGGTGCTCCTGGAGGGTGCGGAACCTGTAATTTATAGGCGCAAGCAATGAACTCACCACAATCCCAAAAAGAGGCCGTAGGCTCCACCGTCAAAGTATAGGTGATCAAGGCAATAAGGAAAACTCCCCAACCCGTCCAATTATTTACTTTTTTAAAACTCCACATAGGTCAGATTAATTAAACTGTTTTAAGAAACGAACGTCATTCTCTGTGAATAAACGTAAGTCTTTGATCTGGTATTTTAACATCGTGATACGCTCGATTCCCATTCCAAAAGCAAAGCCATTGTACTTCTTAGAATCAATTCCCACATTTTCTAATACATTCGGGTCTACCATTCCGGCTCCCGCAATCTCCACCCATCCGGCTCCTTTACATACATTACACCCATCGCCTTTACACAATAGACAAGTAATGTCCATTTCAGCACTGGGCTCGGTGAAAGGGAAATAAGAGGGGCGGAAACGAACTTTTGTATCCTTTCCAAACATCTCTTTGGCAAAATGATACAACGTATCTTTCAAATCCTTAAAGCTCACATTCTCATCTACATATAGCCCTTCCACTTGATGAAAAAGGCAATGCGCACGAGCTGAAATGGCTTCATTACGGAATACGCGACCTGGCATCACAGAACGAATCGGTGGCTTTTGGTGTTGCATCAAACGAATCTGAACATTAGACGTATGCGTACGCAATAAAACGTCATCTTGAATCTCCCCGGCTCCTTTTTCAATAAAAAAAGTATCCTGCATCTCCCGCGCTGGGTGATTTGCCGGAAAATTTAAAGCGGTAAAATTATAGAAATCAGTTTCAATCTCAGGACCATCTGAAACCGAGAACCCCATGCGATTAAAAATCTCCAAAATACGAGCTCGCACTTTCGTCAAAGGATGTAAACTCCCCTGAGAAATAGGGTTATAAAGCGTTAAATCAGACGGAACTTCAAAGTCAGCGGCATTACCTGCGAAGGATTCTTGCGCTTCAGCAAATTTAGACTCAGCCGAATTTTTCAAGCCATTTAAAGATTGGCCTACCTCCCGGCGATTTTCAGCTGCTACATTTTTTAACTCATCAAACAGCGTCGCTAAACGACTCTTACGTCCAACAAATTGATTTCTAAAAGATTCTAATTCGCCTTCATTGGAAATGACAAACGAGTCAATTTCTGCCTGAAGTGCTTTTATTTGTTCATTCATGTGGGTAATTATAAAATGCGGAAACCGATGGTTGCCTGGAAATAACTTGGTTTTTGAGAATAAGTAAATCCGCTCGGTACGGCTACCGTATTCTTTAATTCCGAGGTCGAACCTTCGTAACGTAAATCTAAAGACAAGTTCAATATATCAAAACCTATCCCGGCTTGGTAGCCAAAACTTGAACGATTTATAATGTCCTGTGAAGTTCCTGAAAAATAAGATTTAACAGCCGCATCTGGACTTATCTCAGCAGAAATGGCATAGGAAGCCACCGGGCCTGCCATTACTCGAAGCGGACCTAATTTAATACCTAATAGTATAGGAACATCTAATGATTTTTGCGAAAAGCCAACAACATTCTCTTTCGTTGTTAGTGTATTAAGGACATCCACATTCACTTCTTTAGCCGTAAAATAGACCTCAGGTTGTAAGAAAATGGTTCTTCCAATTCGGGCAAATGCCCCCAATTGATACCCTGTCTTATTTTCTAAATTCGTATTTAAACTTGCCACTTTTACAGCAGAAAGATTAACTCCACCTTTAATTCCAATTCTAAAATAATCTGCGCGTGAGTGCTTTTGGGCTGAGGCAACAGAAAAGATTCCCATGAATAGGGCAATCATCATCCAAGGTTTTAAGGCGTTCATAGCTATTGTGATTAATTAACTTGTAAAATTATCCTTTTTCATCCGAAAAAAAAGAAAAAACCAAAATCAAAACGTATTTTTGACCACAAATCGTATAAACGTGGCCAAAGTTAAAACCTCCTTTTTTTGTCAATCCTGTGGATATTCCGCACCCAAATGGTTGGGGAAATGTCCCTCTTGTGGAGAATGGAATACCTTCGTGGAGGAATTAGTGGAACAGACGAGTCATCCAGCGGAAGTTTGGAAGACCAAAGGAAGTCCTAAATCAGCCGCAAAGCCTAAATTACTCAACGAAGTCAGCTTCGAAAATCAGCCTAAACTTACCTGCTCTGATCCTGAATTTAATCGGGTATTAGGAGGTGGAATTGTTCCTGGATCTTTGGTATTAATCGGTGGAGAGCCCGGCATCGGAAAATCGACACTCTTATTACAAGTGGCTCTTTCGCTAACCCAAACCCGTGTTTTATATGTCACAGGAGAGGAATCCGAACAACAAATTAAATTAAGAGCGGATCGTTTAGCCTCCAAATCTGACTCGCTATATATCTTAACTGAAACCAATACACAAGCTATTTTCAGGCACCTAGTGGAGCTTGATCCGGAATTAATCATTGTTGACTCGATTCAAACCCTATTTTCTGATCAAATCGAATCCGGCCCAGGCTCCGTTTCACAGATTCGGGAATGTGCGCTTGAGCTCATGCGATTTGCAAAAGAAAGTGGGACACCCATCTTCTTAGTGGGTCATATTACCAAAGAAGGTTCTATCGCCGGCCCTAAAGTCTTAGAACATTTAGTGGATACCGTCTTACAATTCGAAGGGGATCGCCACATGATCTACCGTATTTTACGTACTACTAAAAACCGCTTCGGTTCCACTTCTGAATTAGGCATCTATGAAATGCTAGGCAGTGGCTTGCGACCAGTGACGAATCCATCCGAAATACTCTTATCTCAACGCGACGAACCATCTTCCGGGATCGCCATAGGTACGCTTATGGAGGGAAATCGTCCGCTTTTGGTCGAAATTCAATCCTTAGTAAGCGCGTCCTCTTATGGAAATGCCCAAAGAACGGCCAACGGTTACGATGGAAAGCGCCTCAGTATGTTGATTGCCGTTTTGGAAAAAAGAGGGGGCTATAAACTGGCTACTCAAGATGTCTTCTTAAATATCACGGGGGGAATTCGGGTAGATGACCCAGCTTTAGATTTAGCCACCTGTATGTCGCTAGTTTCTTCCTATGAAGATAAAATCCTAGACTCGTCCATCTGTTTCGCTGCCGAAGTAGGATTAGGCGGGGAATTACGTTCTGTCACACGCATCGATCAGCGTATTGCGGAAGCAGAGAAATTGGGTTTCAAGGAGATTTGGATTAGTAAATACAACCTAAAAGGCTTGAATTATAAGCCCAATAAAATTAAGGTTCGATCAGAAGCGACCTTATTAGATGTTATTCTGCACATTTGGCATCAAAAATAGAAGCCGGGTATTCCACTTCTACTAAGTGTAATCCATGTGCCGGAACGGCACGACCCGCTTTGCATCGGTCTTTCGAGTCTAAAATCTCTTGCAATTGATTTTTATTCAAGCGACCCTGCCCTACTTCTAACAAAGTACCCACGACCGCACGAACCATACCACGCAAGAAACGATTGCCTTGAATAGTAAAAATCAATTCATCGCCCCGATAGGTCCAAAAAGCCTGCATTATAGTGCACTCAAAAGTCGTTACTTCCGTTTTAACCTTAGAAAAGCACTGGTAATCGGTATTTTTGAAAAACAAGGCTGCCGCTTCATTCATAGCTTGAACATCTAGTTCTACGCCGAAACGGTAAGCAAATTGACTTGTAAAGGGACTTTTAAAAGGACTAATGCGGTATTCGTAGGTTCTCGAAAGGGCTGCAAAACGTGCATGGAAATCATCCGCCACTTTATAAATCCCTTGAACTGCTAAAGAATCAGGTAACATTCGATTTATCCGAAACACCGCGTTTTCCTTGACTTTTTTACCTTCCGGCAAATCGAAGTGCGCAAATTGTTGGTGGGCATGCACACCCGTATCAGTCCGTGAACTTCCTACAATTTCAAGCTTAGAACCCCATAACAAACTTAATTTATCCTGCAAAATCGACTGAACCGTCGTTGCATTTGGCTGAATTTGGTAGCCATGAAAAGAGCCGCCATCGTACGAAAAAGCGAGTAGATAGCGGCTCATTTACTTATTTCATTAAAGCAGTTTCAAGTGCCGTATCAAATGATTGATAAGCTGCTGCCACAGTTGATAATTTCACGCCATCTGCCACCATATCCGTTCCTTGAACTGATCCAAGTGCAGAGAACTTCACTCCGTGTACCTGTAAAGCAGATTCAAACGCTGCTATCTTAGCTGCATCTACTGAAACAATCACACGAGATTGCGCTTCACCGAACCAGAAGGCATCCTGACGAATAGCCGCATCTGAATTCACATTAAATCCTACTCCTCTTGGGAAAGATGATTCAGCCAAAGTCACTAATAAACCACCATCTGACACATCGTGAGCAGATTCAATTAATCTAGCCTCGATTAATGATGAAATCGCTTTTTGTAATTGCAGTTCCGTCGCTAAATCAAAATGCGGCGCTGGCGTCGTTTTGATACCTTTATACGAATACACATATTCAGACGAGGCAATATCATTAACTGACTCACCCACTAAATAAATCGCATCCCCTTCTTTTTTAAAGTCCAAAGTCATCTTATTCGCCGGATCCTCTAAAATCCCTAACATACCAATGGTAGGCGTTGGGAAAACAGGGCCTCCATCTGAAGATTGATTATAGAAGGATACGTTTCCACCCGTAACCGGAGTTTCAAATGCCTCACATGATTTTTTCATTCCTTTGATCGCACCCACAAACTGCCAGTATACTTCTGGAACATAAGGATTGCCAAAGTTCAAGCAATTCGTAATCGCCACCGGCAAACCACCCGAACACACAATGTTACGCGCCGCTTCTGCCACCGCCATCGCAGTTCCTTCTTCTGGATCTGCGTTTACGTAGCGAGAATTACAATCCACCGTGATAACAATCGACTTTTGAGAGCCATGTACCTTCACCACCGCCGCATCCGAAGGCGCATTGGTATTGCGGTTCGCACGACCAATCGATGAATCATATTGTTGTGCTACCCACTTTTTAGAAGCAATATTGGGGTGATTCATCATGTAATTCAAAGCCTTTGGCAATTCTTCCTTAGGCAAATCAGCTACTGAATCAATCTTAAATTTCTTAAATTCTTGGTAGTAAGCAGGCTCTTTGTACTCCCGGTGATACACCGGAGCGCCACCACCTAAAACTAAATCGTCTGCTGGGACATCAGCCACTAATACCCCGTCTTGATAGAATTCAAGACGCTTTGTATCAGTAACCGTTCCAATTTGCTCGCAATTTAAATCCCACTTATCAAAAATACGTTTCGCCTCGTGCTCTCTACCTTTCTCCACAACGATCAACATACGCTCTTGAGATTCTGATAATAAGATTTCAAATGGCTGCATGTTGGGTTGACGTGTAGGTACTTTGGAAAGATCAATAATCATTCCATGTTCTCCTTTCGCAGACATTTCAGACGTCGAGCAAATAATACCCGCCGCACCCATATCTTGAATTCCGATGACACAACCTGCTTCAATAATTTCCAAAGAAGCCTCTAACAACAATTTCTCTTGAAATGGATCCCCTACTTGAACCGCAGGTAATTTCTCCGACGACTTCGCCGTAATATCTTCTGATGCAAAACTCGCACCACCAATTCCGTCTTTACCCGTCGCCGAACCTACGATAAATACCCCATTACCTACTCCATAAGAAGTGGCAGATGCTTGAGTACCCACCTTTAATATACCTGCTGAAAACGCATTAACCAGCGGATTCACATTATAACAATCATCGAATTGAACCTCACCACCCACGGTAGGAATTCCAAAGGCATTACCATAATCTCCAATCCCTTTCACCACACCTTTCACTAACCACTTCGTTTTCGCTAAATTAATATTGCCAAAACGCAAAGAATTCAATTGCGCAATCGGACGAGCACCCATCGTGAAAATGTCCCGATTGATTCCACCCACACCAGTCGCCGCACCTTGGTAAGGCTCTAATGCAGATGGGTGATTATGCGATTCAATTTTAAATGCACATCCTAAACCATCCCCTAAATCAACCAAACCGGCATTTTCTTCCCCTGCTTTCGCTAACATACGCGGCGAGTCTTTAGGCAAAGTCTTCAACCAAACGATTGAGTTCTTATAGCTACAGTGCTCAGACCACATAACAGAGAAAATCGACAATTCCGTAAAATTAGGCTTGCGACCTAAAATCTCCTGAATGCGATCATACTCTTCGGGTAATATTCCTAATTTTTTGGCTGTTTCGACGGTGGGAAGGGTTCCGATTGATTCCACTTAATTGAGTTTAAAATTGAAATGCAAAGATAGGAAATCTTACTAAATGGTGAGTGGTAAATGGTAAATGAAAAATGATTTTTTATTGAAACTAAATGCATTCACCATTTACCACTTACCATTTTCAAAGCATAAAGCATAGAGTAAAAAGCATAAATATGGAATAAAAAATGGCTGAAGCTCATTTTTTATGATTTCAGAAGGATGAAAAAACATTTCAAAAAGTCATTCGCGAAGCGAATACCTACTTTGTGCTTTGTGCTTTGTGCTTTGGATTTAAATAGTAAACGGTGGAATTACCACCGTTTACTATTTAAATCCCCCAATACTCCCGATCCTCCGGAACATCGACGTCCCTGAATTTATCTGAAAAGTGAATGATTTCGCATAGCATCGGATTTTGGCGCCAAAATTTTCCTAAACCTTGATCTCCACTCCAATTTTTAAACAAAGGTCGTAAAGCGGTTGGTATTAATACGGGTGGAGAATTAACACCTTGAAAGGAGGCCACGATGGCTCTCTCTGGATTTACTAAGGAGATAATATTTTTCATGTGTGCATTTGTCAAAAATGGCAAATCGCATAATAAGACTAATACATCTTTTTCGGTCTCAATCGCTTTAAGTCCCACAACAAGTGACTCCCCCATGCCTTTTTCCCATCGTTCGACTAGAACATAAGATAAGTTAGGGAACTCTATTTGAAGTTTTGCGATGATTTTAGTCGTTTGTTCCACCTCTGCGCCTAAACAGACAAGCACTTCTTGGCAAACACTAAAGGCTAACCGAATGGATCTCTCTAATAGACTTTGGCCCTGATAAACCAAAACTTGTTTTGCTTCCCCTAAACGGGAGGATGCTCCGGCAGCTAAAATTAATCCAGTCATGTGATAAATATCAATTTCACTAATTTAATTAAAAATTATTAAAGCTTAGGTGGTAATTTTAGACGATGCTTCTAGAAATCGAAATCGAATTTATTCAAAATAACCTACATCGAGATCCTGTCTCAGTGGCCTTGGATGCATCGAAACACCCTGATTTAGCTGTTCCTAAATTAGTAGGCCAAATAAAAGCCCGGCAAAAACTAAAGGATAAAATGCCTACTTGGGTGGCGAATTCTAACGTCTTTTTTCCGCCCAGTTTAGCTCTTGAACAATCCTCTTCCGAAGAAACAGCACACTTTAAAGCTTCCCTAGTACATGGAAAAATCGCGGATTTAACGGGTGGAATGGGATTAGATAGTTTTGCTTTCGCGAAAGCGGGATGCGAGGTTAGCTACATCGAAAGACAGCCTGAATTAGCGGAAATCACCTCCTATAATCACGAAAAATTAAAAGCAGGAAAAATACATCACCATACGGGAGATAGCTTGCACTGGATATCTCAACAAGTGGAAGCTTTTGATTTTATCTACGTAGATCCAGCACGACGAGATGGAGCCGGTAATAAGGTCATCTTGTTACAAGATTGCGAACCGAATGCATTGGAACTAATTTCGTATATCAACGAAAAAACCAACTTACTAATAAAAACGAGTCCTTTATTGGACTTAGATAGAGCTGTTAAAGAATTGCAAGGAGTCGAGAAAATTTATGTTGTTTGTGTCAAAAACGAAGTAAAAGAAGTACTCTTCTTAAAAACTGCACAATCTTCGGATGATCCCATAATAGAAGTTATTGAATTAAGCCATCCGAAACCTTTGATTTACGAAGGGAAAAAATCAAATGAAACAGCAGCGGAAATCTCCATTAGTGCGCCATTGAAGTACTTATATGAACCGCATGCCGGAGTTTTAAAGGCTGGATTCTTTAAATCTGCAGGAACTCAATTAAATAAAATAGCGCCTAATACACATTTATTTACATCTGAAGAACTACATACTAATTTCGCTGGTAGATCGTTTGAGATTTTGGCCGAAGGTCCTTTAGAAAAAAAATGGATACAAACCGCTTTACCTGGTATGAAGGCGAATATTTCCACTCGAAACTTCCCCATTAATGCGGATGAAATCAGAAAGAAATTTCAATTGAAAGATGGGGGTGAATTTACACTTTTTGCCTTCCGAGATCAGTCTACTAAAAACAAGGTTGTCCTAGCTAAAAAAATCTTCTAACTTTACTAGAAATTCAGTTCATATGAAAAAAATATCGATCCTCTTTTTCCTTACTTTCTGCACAATTAGTGCTTCAGCACAAGTATTTACTGGGATGTCTGAAATTGACAAATCAAAGAAAGAAGGAGTTTACACCTTTGTAAATACGCAGGAAAAGTATGCCAAGGCAAGCTGGAAAGCTTATTTAAGTAAATTTGGTAAGGTGATTGAAGGTAAAAATGGATCCTATGCTAGCTCTGATATAAAGATTTCAAGTATTTCAGACAATCCATTAATCGTAGTTTCTAAAGTTTCCGAAGAAAATAAAAAGGTCAAATTATTTATTTCGATTGCAACTTCTTCAGATGAATTTATTCAAACAGGACACGCTAAACTAAGTGAAGCAAGTACCTGGATTGAAGATTTTATTAAAATTGTCGATTTAGAAGAAGGTGTTAGAGTGGAAGAAAATAAATTAACTGAATTAATTTCTGCTCAGGCTAAAAACACGAAGCAAGCAGAACGTTTACTTCGTGAATTAGATTCTAATCAACGCCAAATCAACAATTTAGAAGAACGCTTAAAAGAGGCTAAAATCGAGAAAGAAAAGATTTTAACTAATCAAGTGCAGAATAAATTAGATCAAAAATCAAAAGAGGACGAAATTGCGGTTCAAAAAACGGCAGTAGACGCAGCGAAACAGAAAATCAAATGAAAAAAGGACTAATCGCTGTTTTCACGATTTTGTTTTTTTGCAATTTTGGCAGAGTAGAATATTCCGCACTCAATCCCAAAGCAAAAATAATACTTGTAGATTCTTCTGCTAAATCAATGCCGGCGAATTCGCCAAAGCTAGATAAGCAAGATGTAAGCGAACAGGAATCAACGGAAACATCGGATGAAAGTAGTGGCTGGTCAAAATACATCGTGATCGGGATTAAAACGTTTTTTGCCACATTACTGAAGCTTTTGATAGCCTAATATGCTATCCTACTCTATTTCTACCTCCATTCAAGCACCTGTAAGCCATGTAAAAGATCTTTTTACGGCTGATTTATTGCTAAAATTATCCCCTCCCTTCCCACGTGTAGCTCTTCAGCGTTTTGATGGCTGCAAAAAGGATGACCAGGTTGTTCTTGAAATAAATCTAATTTTACGTAAATTAACTTGGAGCTCACTCATCACCGAGGAAGTACAAACAGAAGAGGAATGGTATTTTATTGACCAAGGAGTGAAGATGCCGTTTGGACTAGCATACTGGCAACACAAGCATCGGGTCAAGAAAATCACAGAACAACATTGTGAAATAATCGATGAAATTTCTTTTGATACTGGCACGCTATTTTTGAATTACCTTCTTTTCCCTTTTCTTTGGGGAATGATTTATTACCGAAAGCCTTTCTATAAAAAATATTTATCTCTCATCAACCCAAAATGAAATTAACATTAACCAATAAAATTATCATCGGATTTGTCCTCGGTCTTGTACTAGGAGAGATCTTTTTCTTGAATTTCGAACCAGAGGTAAGTCAAGATTTAGGGGCTAAGGTTCAAATCGTTTCTAAGATTTTTCTCCGCCTGATCAAAATGATCGTAGGACCCTTAGTATTCTGTACACTAGTGGTCGGAATTGCTAAACTAGGGGATTTCAATGCAGTAGGACGTATTGGGATTAAAACGATTGGCTATTTCTATTTTGCTACTATTCTCTCCTTAGTGACCGGTTTAGTGGTGGTAAATATCACACAACCGGGTAGCTTACAAAGTTGGCCTAAGCCTGCAGCCGGAACAGCAACAGGCATAGATGCCTCTAAAACAAAAACCTTAGAGGACTTTATCCTGCACATATTTCCAGATAGTTTCTTTAAGGCTTTGGCGGAAAATGAAATCCTTCAAATTGCTATTTTCTCCCTGTTTTTTGGTGTTGCCCTCGGTTCTATAGGAGAAGTAGGAAAACGCTTAATTCATGTATTTGAAAACTTAGCAGAAGTCATTTTCAAAATGGTCAATTATGTGATGGAAGTGGCTCCTTATGCAGTTTTTGCAGCAATGACCACGGTAGTAGCTAATAAAGGATTAAGCATATTAATCAGCTATGGTTATTTAATGCTTTGCTTTATGGGTGGCCTTTTGTTCTTCACCGTTGTTATCTTGTGGATCATTTGCTTAGCTAACGGAATTAAATACTGGAAACTTTTAAAAGAGCTAAAAGAAGCTTTACTGATTTCATTTTCAACGGCAAGTTCCGAGGCATCTTTCCCTCAAACGATTGCCGCATTAGAGAAATTCGGTTGCAGCAGACGTATTGTTGGATTTGTATTACCCTTAGGATATAGCTTTAATCTGGATGGATCGATGTTATATATGACATTTGCGACTGGATTTATTGCACAAGCCTATGGCGTTCACCTGAGTTTGGAGCAACAAATCACCATGCTATTAACGTTAATGATTACGTCCAAAGGAATCGCTGGAGTACCTCGCGCTTCTCTTGTCATCATTGCGGGCACCTTAACGATGTTCAATCTTCCAGCAGAAGGAATTGCTCTTTTACTGGGTGTCGATCCTTTTTTAGATATGGGAAGAACGGTCACTTCGGTGGCTGGAAATGGCGTAGCTACTTGTGTAGTTTCGAAATGGGAAGGAGAATTTAATCCGCCTTTGGCTGATTAAAAGTCATTTGTACCGCTTTTCGAGCGGGAATAATGGAAGCCAAGAAAGTAATGACAATGACTACCAAAGCTGTCATCAAGAAATCAAACCATTCCATTTGAATTGGATAAGCATCAATTAAAGCGTTCGGGATTCCTAAAGGGATAATTCCTATCGTTTGTTGTATCCAGCCTAGAGTAAAACCTAGACCCATTCCCACCATAGCTCCGCTAAAACTAATTAATAAGCCCACCGATAGAAAAATCCGGAATAATTGCTGCTTCGTAATTCCCATGGCTAATAAAGTTCGCAGGTCTTTTCTCTTTTCAATAACTAAAAGCGATAAGGCGTAAAAAAGCGTAAAGGAGGCTATGCCCATGATAAATGCCATCAAAATAAAGACAAACAGCTTCTCAATTTTAATCGCTCTTAATAAAATGGCGTGTTGCTGGTCGCGCGTCTGCACCTGATAACTATTACCTAGTAACTTTTGAATGGAAGCCTGCACCTCCCTATCGCTAGCGCCCTCTTGCAACATGATATCCACTCTAGATACAGCTGTTGAATCCGATAAAGTCAATTCGCGCATCCAATTTAAAGGAACAATGATCATTTGGTTATCGAATGTTTGTTCTACTTGCAAAACCCCAGCAGGGTAAAAAGCCTTCTGATTAGCAGCATCGACATTTACTTGAAATTTAGCCAAGGCTTTTTGATTCGGATACCAGGCTTCAACGGGATGAAAAACATCTTCAAAATTCATCCCCATGGCCATAAAAACACCAGCCCCCACCATACCAAAGGGGTGTCCCTCATATTCGACTATATAATCCCCATCTACTACTTGATTTTTCAAACGCTTCGAGGAAATAAAAGACGAATCAACGCCTTTCAAGGTGACTACTAATTGTTTGCCATTATAGCGAATTAAGGCTTGATCTTCCAGGATGGATTGAACAGAACGCACACCAGAAACGGTGGCAATCTCTTTAATTTTAGAAGGACTTAAAGAAAAACGAGTATCTACAGTAGAAATGAGTGTTAAATCTGGATCAAAGGTTTTAAATAAGCCTTTTTGAAAATCTTCCAAACCATTAAAAACGGACAAAATAAGGACCAAAGCCATCACTTCCACTCCCACTCCAATCATGGATATACGAGAAATCAAGGTGATAAAACTCGCCTTAAATGGGGAAAAAAAATACCTTTTCGCTACAAATAAGGAAATACTCATGGACTTAATCTATTTCATCTGCCACCCTATTCGGAATTTCATCTTCTGCGGGTGGAATAACTAAACCTTCGAATAAAGCCTCAATTTTAGCTGCATAAGCTGCTGTATCATCTAAGAAGAACACTAAATTAGGAATGATACGCGCTTGCTTGCGGATACGAATCGCTAAGGCATTACGAATCGCTTTATTTCTATTATCTAATTCGTCCATGACAGACTCCCTGTCATCAATTAATAAGAAACTTAAATAACAACGCGCCACCGAAAGGTCAGGGCTAATTTTCACTTCAGTGACAGTTACCAGTCCTCTGCCAAAAATTTCTTTAAATTCTTTTTGAAAAATATCACTTAAATCTTTCTGTATTTGACGGCCAAATTTTTGTTGACGCTTAGTTTCCATGCTTGCTCTCTTTATCTAGGTCTTTTTATCTCAAAAAACACGTACAAATTTCATAATAATAATTGGAATCACCGTAATTTAGCGCTTTGTTTAGCCAAATATGTTTCAATTTATCAAATCCAACAGCCTTATTTCCATTCTACTCTTTCTGGTGGCAGGTGGATTTTTTGCATTTCTGCAGACTCAGCAGGGATTTAGTTATTTCCCTTGGGAAATAAAGAACTATTTAATTGGCCAAAAACTAAATCAAGGATTTCGACTTTACAAAGACATCCGAGACAATACGGGTCCGTTTGCTACGGGTTTTTATCAGTTATTAGATTTTTTATCCATCCCCTTATCGTCTAATCCCTACATCGCGTTTGGCATCAGTAGCATTCAGGCTTACATCTTCCATCAAACAATCAAAAAATTTGAATTAATGCCTAAAATGGGCGGAATGGCCTTTGGGATTTATCTTTTGTTATTCCACCTCACCATAGAATTTCATGTGCCTGATCCAGCCTTAATAGGCTTAACATTTTTATTATTGGCGTGGACAGAAATTATTCAGCAACAAAGAACCTTACTCGTAAATGACCGGGTATTTTTAGTCGGCATCTATCTAGCCACGGCCACCCTATTTTTCCCAGCCTATTTCTGGTTACTTCCCTGGGCTATTTTAAGTTTATTATTCTATTCTGGTATTTCTATTCGTCAAATACTTCTGACTTTAATGGGCTATTTGATCGTATTAACGATTACATCCATTGTATTTTCCTTCCGAGGAAACCTTCCCTATTTATGGCAAGTATACCGTAATTCCGCCTTCGAGTTTCAATTAATCTCCGTAAAAGAAGGCAAAGAAGTCCTGTTTTTTTATGCACCAGCTATCTTATTTGGCGCTTTTGGCCTTTATAAAGTAGTAGGCAATCCGAAGATTCGCGCGCATGCTCAAAAAGCACAACAAACAACCTTAATCTGGTTGTTTTTCAGTCTAATTGCCATCACCAATTTTCCAGCTTATTATCGAATCAATTTTGTGCTTTTATTGCCCCCATTTGCTTATTTAGGCTTAAATGTATTTTACCTAATCAAAAAATACTGGCAAAAGGAATTGGTTTTTTGGGCTTTAATAGGCGCTGTATTTTTCACTTATCAACAAGATGAGCCGATCGAACAAAAAACGAAAAATATCCAGATAAGCGGCCAAAAACTACTGATATTAGGACCAGAAATCGAAGAATATCTGACTAATGAAATGGTAGGGCCCTTTGTGAATTGGGATTTAGCGAAACCGCTTTTGAGTAATTTAAATTCCTATAAAAACGTCATTATCGTTCAGGAGTATTTTGTAAAAGATCGACCGACCTACATCTATGATTCAGAGGGTTATTTTAAAAAAATTGAACAACACCTTCCCTCTATAACGCAACAATACGTTTTAGTAAGTCCTAAATTATACTGTAAAAAATAGCTTAACAACAAGAAATCTTGTCAACCCGGCCTTGGTGACGACCACCTTCAAAAGGCGTATCTAAAAATACTTGTAAACATGCCTTCGCTTCCTCTAATGAGATGAAACGTACGGGTAGACACAAAATATTGGCGTCGTTGTGTTGACGAACTAAACTAGCTACTTCTGTATTCCAAGCTAATCCAGCTCTAATTCCCGCGTGCTTATTCGCTGTAATAGCAACTCCGTTTGCGCTACCACATAATAATAAACCAAAACTCACTTCGCCTTTCTCCACTGCATCAGCTACAGGATGAGCAAAATCTGGATAGTCCACAGAGTCCACAGAAAACGTTCCACAGTCTTTTACAGAAATACCTTTGGCCTCTAAAAAAGCGATTAAATCATTCTTATAATCAAAACCGGCGTGGTCACCACCTACTGCGAAACTTAAAGGAGCCTTCATGAATTTGTCATTTATTTTTACAAAGGTAGAAGGAATAGTCCTACATTTAGGAAACAATTTTTAAAAATATGACGGAGAATAACTGGAAAGAGGAAGAAGAAAAAATCAAACAAGCTTTTGGTGATAAAACCTGGGCTCAGATTAAATCGGAGGAGTCCTGGAGAATTTTTAAAATCATGAGTGAATTCGTCGAGGGCATTGATAAATTATCAAAGATTGGGCCCTGCGTTTCTATTTTTGGATCAGCTCGAACCAGCCCTGATAATTCCTATTATAAAATAGCAGAAGAAATAGCCGCGAAACTTGTGCGCCATGGATATGGAGTCATTACGGGTGGTGGCCCCGGCATTATGGAAGCGGGTAATAAAGGAGCAGCTAGTGAAAGAGGGCGCAGTGTGGGTTTAAACATCGAATTACCTTTCGAGCAAACGCCTAATCCCTACATCGATTCTGATAAAAATATGAACTTCGACTTCTTCTTTGTTCGCAAGGTCATGTTCGTTAAATATTCCCAAGGATTTATCATTATGCCTGGCGGATTTGGTACGCTAGACGAGATGTTTGAGTCGCTTACGTTGATCCAAACACATAAAATTGGTCGTTTCCCGGTGGTATTAGTAGGAAAAGAGTATTGGAGCGGATTAATCGATTGGATGAAAAAGACCATGGTGACACAGGGAAATATTCATGAAGAAGATCTTGAATTATTTGCCTTAGTCGACACACCGACGGAAGCCGTTCGTGTCATTGACGATTTCTATGCGAAGTACTTATTGAAACCTAATTTTTAGAAAAGAAGCGTTTTATATCTTCCAAAGTCAAGGCATTTAAAGTCAATTCCTTTAAGAGCCCACCTTTTCTACCTACTTTAATTCCCCATTCCATATCTCTTAAACCTGCGATTGCATGGGCGTCTGGATTAATGGAAACAAAAACGCCCTTGTCCATTGCCACATAAATATGGCGCCAATCTACATCTAAGCGATAGGGACTTGCGTTTAATTCAATCGATACGCCATTCGCCTTGCAGGCATCTAAAATCTTCGACATTTGAAGTGGAAAACCTGGTCTTGCTAACAATAAACGTCCCGTAGGATGACCTAAAACAGATGTAAATGGATTTTCAATAGCTTTCATGACACGAGGCATCGCTTTTTTTAAATCCATTATTAAACCAGCATGCACCGAAGCAACGACGTAGTCGAATGAGGATAAAACAGCCGCATCGTAATCCAAACTTCCATCAGGTAATATGTCCGCTTCAATTCCTTTTAGGATTTGGAAATCAGACCACTGCAAATTTAATTGATCTATTTCTTCGTGTTGACGCAATACATCCTCCTCTTTCAAACCTCCCGCATAAGCCGCATATTTAGAATGATCAGCTATGCCAAAGTAGCTCAAACCTAAGTCGCGACAAGCTTCAGCCATTTCGCTAAGGCTATTTTTACCATCAGAATAGGTGGAGTGATTGTGTAAACAACCACGTAAATCTTCGTATTTCACCAGGGATTTATCCCCGAGATTCGTGGCCCATTCAAATTCCCGCAGACCTTCGCGCATTTCGGGCACTATATACGGAAGATTTTGGGATTCATAAATGACCTTTTCTTCCGCAATATCTTTACCGTCAAATTTCTCATAAAAGTGAACTTGAGCTAAGTGATCGGGTGTGGCCGATAGAGCAAAAAGCTTCGTGACAAATTCAATTTTAGATGCAAAATGGATTTCGATCGGAATCAAATGCCCCTTCGCAAATCCTCGCCACGTAAAGGGAGAGGACTCTTTTAAGTCTTCCTCTAAACAATCAACAGACTGCAAAAGACCGGACGCTCCAAATAAATCGTCCGTTTCTACTAAAAATAATATTGAGCTAATTACCTCACAATGACGTCTTAATTCACCCGAGATGGACACTTTAGTAAATGCGGCACTTAATTCTTGTGCGATTTCATCTGCTAAATCTTGCGCCTTATTAATGCGCAATTTGCGTGAATTAGACTTAATGAAATGTATATTTAAGGCAACACTTTCGACAACAGCCCCGCCAAAACCTTTCAAATTAGCTAATCTACCATCTTCACAAGCGGCTAATAAATCATCGATTTCCGTAATCTGTAATTCTTGCCAAATCGTTCGAACCTTTTTAGGCCCTAAGCCTTTAATCTTCAATAGTAACAACAAGCCTGGGGGAGTCTGTTCTATGATTTGCTCCATATCCGAACAAGTACCTGAAGTTGCCACATCTTGCACAATTTTAACCACCACCTTCCCTACACCAGGAATTGCGAGTAATTCATCCTCAGATAAATTAGTTATCAATCCTGGAAATTTATCAAGACCACGCGCAGCAAAGGCTAAATTTTTACTCTTAAATTCATTTAGCCCATGCAGATCCCAAAGCTTTACTAACAGCTCGAGTACGTCTACAATTTGATCATTTTCCATGGCTACAAATATAAGCTAAAATAAAGTGGCTCCCTCTTTCGCAAGTAACCATTCTTTACGCCACAGTCCTCCACTATAACCAACCAGTTTTCCTGTAGAACCGATTACTCGATGGCAAGGATGAAAGAGTAAAATGGGGTTTTGGCCATTTGCGCTGCCTATAGCTTGAGCTGCTTTGGGCATTTTAAGTCGTTTTGCTATGTCGAGGTAGCTAGCAGTTTGTCCTTTCGGGATGTTTTTTAATTCCTGCCAAACCCGCTGTTGAAAAGGAGTTCCCACCTTCGGATCAATAGGAAAAGAGGCCAAATTCCCGGATTCAAAATAGGCCTGCAAAAGGACTATAATTTGTTGAACCTCCGTCTTATGCTCAATTATTTCTGGTTGAACTTGTTCTACAAAAGAACAGGATCTCAGGCCATCATCTGATAATTGAATATGCAATATTCCGATGGGACTCGAGAAATAAAATGTGGAGATAGTCATACGACATCAATATCAGACAAAAAATGGTAAATTTCCACTAATTAAAAGGCTATTTTGGTAAAATTTAAAAATTTATAAAGCTTTGGAAAATCAATCCAAAAATAAAATTCTAAATTATCATCATATCAAGCATTTAAATAATCAATGGCATGAATTTTACCTTTAAAGGCTACGAGACTGATGGATTTTTTGATGAAATGTTCGAAGCGGACGGAAGTGTACGAGCCGGATATGAACACTTCAAGGAACGTGTGGAACAACTCACACAAGATGAATTCTTGCGCCGCCAGCAATCCGCCGAAAGAGCCTTAATGGCCATGGGAATTACTTTCAATGTCTATTCAGAAAACGAAGGAACCGAGCGTATCATGCCAGTGGATATCATTCCCCGAATCGTCGAAGCCAAAGAATGGGAAAAGATTGAAAAAGGACTAATTCAGCGTATCACAGCCTTAAATTTGTTCTTAAATGATATTTATTCGGATCAAAAGATTATCCGAGATGGCATCATTCCTGCAGAAGTTATTCATACCTCTAAAGACTTTTTAAAGGCCTGCATCGGAATCAAACCCGCAAAAAACATCTACATACACATTACTGGAACCGATTTGATTCGAGGTAGTGATGGAGAATACATGATTTTGGAAGATAATTTACGTTGTCCATCCGGAGTTTCCTACATGATGGAAAATCGGGAATTATTGAAGCAAACTTTTCCAGAAGTGGTCGCCAAAACACAGATTAGACCCATCGCCGATTACCCCAATAAGTTATTAGAAATGTTGCGTTTTATCAGTGACCGACCAGATCCGACCGTTGTTGTTTTAACTCCGGGTATTTATAATTCAGCCTATTTTGAGCACTCCTACCTCGCTCAACAAATGGGAGTAGAACTAGTAGATGCGCGTGATTTAGTCGTGCACAAGGGTTATGTAAAAATGCGGACTACGAAGGGTTTCCAAATCGTCGATGTCATTTACCGACGCATTGATGACACTTTTTTAGACCCTAAGGTCTTTAATCCTGATTCTATGATCGGTATTCCGGGTATTTTTGACGTATATAAAAAGGGCAAAGTTGCCATTGCAAATGCCCCAGGAACGGGCGTGGCGGACGATAAAGTAATTTACGCCCATGTGCCACGCATCATCAAATACTATTTAAATGAGGAACCCATCATCCAGAATGTCAAAACCTACATTTGTTCGGAGGAAGATGATCGCAACTATGTCTTAGAAAATATCGAGAAATTAGTGGTGAAGGAGGCAAATGAGGCAGGAGGCTATGGTATGTTAATAGGGCCAAAGTCCACCAAAGAAGAACAAGAAAAATTCAAAACCCTAATTCGTAACAATCCAAGAAATTACATCGCCCAGCCGACTATTTCTTTATCGCGGGTACCTTGCTTAATAGAAGATCATGCCGAAGGCCGACACGTGGATTTGCGTCCTTATATTTTATATGGAGATGGCGTGAATGTCATGCCGGGTGGTTTAACGCGAGTGGCCTTAAGAAAAGATTCACTTGTGGTTAATTCATCACAAGGGGGTGGGTCGAAGGATACGTGGGTTATGTATTAGGTTTTCGGGGTCTGAATCGTTGAAAGATCAAATGATTCCGCCCCCGAAATCCTATTACATAAATAGGGGAAATGGATAGGTCAAATAATTTTGCCTATTCAAAATCCTTCGGACTCATTTCCTCCGGACTATCGACTAGCGACTAAAAATTTCACATATCCATCAAAAAAGGGGCGAATGCCCCTTTTTTGATACCAACTTTGTACTTTGTACTTTTTGCTTTGTGCTTTTAAAAATCAAGAGCTATCCTAGCTCTTGATTTTTAAGTATATCCTCCATCGTCTCCCGCCTCCGAATCACTCTCGCTATACCGCCATCTACTAATACCTCAGCTGGAAGAAAACGTGAATTATAATGGGAGGCCATCGTGAAACCATAGGCTCCAGCATTTGCCATTGCAATAATATCCCCCTCTTTTACTTCATTTAATAGGCGTTCATTTTCTTTCCCTTTCAAGTCAAACGAGAAAGTGTCTGTCTCGCAGATATATCCACTAACCCGGTATTCCTCTTGTTTCGAAGTATCTTGATTAGAGGCATTGAAAATATAGTGGTAGGCACCATACATCATAGGGCGAATTAGGTGATTCAAACCGGTATTAATTCCGACAAAGGTTTTCACTGGATCACACTTAACGACATTAGTCTCGGCTAAGAAAGTGCCTGATTCGCTAACCAAAAACTTGCCAGGTTCCACCCAAAGGCGTAATTCACGGCCGTATTTTGCACAAAATGCGTGGAAGGCGTTGCTCATTATTTGGCCTACTTCCTTCATATTAACACCTGGATCTTCGGGAGAATAAGGCACTTTAAATCCACCACCTAGGTCGATGATTTGTAAGTCTTTGAAGTCATAAGCAAAATCAAAAAGGGCCGATGCTGCTTGCTCAAAGGTCTTTCCGTCTTTTATATCTGAACCGGTATGCTGGTGCAAGCCGATTACATTCATGTTATATTTCTTTATAATAGCTAGAATCTCCGCTTTTTGATGGATTGAAATACCAAATTTCGATTCAGGATGAGCCGTCATAATCTTCTCATTTCCACCCCCAAAAACGTGAGGCTTAATGCGAATCAAACATGGCTGAGAAGAACCATAGGTGGCTCCAAACTTTTCCAAAACGGATAAATTATCTAAGTTGACAATCGCACCTTTGGAAACCGCGTATTCAATCTCCGAAAAATGAACCCCAGAGGGCGTGAAGGTGATATTTTTACCTTCATATCCGGCGATCAAGCCCATCTCTAATTCCTGAGGGGAAACCACATCCATATCGACTCCATTCCCACGCATTAAGCGTAAAATGGATAAATTGGTATTGGCCTTTACTGCATATTTAATAGTCAAATCAATTCCCTCAAAAGCGGCTCTTAAAACCGAGATTTTTTCCCTAATTTTGTTAGCATCGTATACATATAGAGGTGTACCAAATTCTTTGGCCAAATCTGTTAAAGGAATGTTCTGAATTGAATAATATGCCATAGGGAAAATTGTAAGCCACAAAGATACTAATCTAACGAACATGAAAAGAATATTTATCGCCTTATTCCTACTTGCGCCTGTATTCATGCAAGCACAAATCAAGAGTGGACCTATGTTAGGCTATTCTGAAATGAAGGAGGTTTTAGTTTGGGTTCAAACCGAAAAATCTGCTGATGTAAGCATTAATTACTGGGAAAAAGGGGATAATACGAAGCATAAAACGGATCCCATTCATACCGAAAAATCCAATGCTTTTATCGCAAGAATAATTGCAGATGAGGTTACAATGGGTAAAAAATACGAGTACGAGGTAGTTGTGAATGGCAAAAAAATGGTCTTTGATTATGCCTTAGAATTTCAAACACAAGATCTTTGGCAATACCGTCATGATCCCCCTGCTTTCTCCTTTATATTCGGGACTTGTAATTATGTGAATGAAGAAGCAACCGATCGCCCAGGAAGAGGCTATGGCGGGGCAGATGAAGTTTATGCGGCCATGCATGCTAAAAAACCTGATTTTATGCTTTGGGGTGGGGACAATTTCTATTACCGCGAGCCAGATTATACGAGAACTGGAATGATTCACCGCAATGACCATGCGCGCGCCGTAAAATCGATGCAACCGTTGTTAGCGAATGTGCACCACTATGCCATTTGGGATGATCATGATTATGGTCCAAATGATTCAGATCGCTCTTTTCCATTGAAAAACCTGTCATTGGAAATGTTTAAAATGTATTGGGGTAATACCAATTTTGTATTTCCTAATGAAGGTATTACAAGTAAATTTCAATGGGCCGACGTCGAGTTTTTCCTGATGGATGACCGCTGGAAAAAGGCTCCTAATGAGTTAAATGACCCTAATAAAGACTATTGGGGTGCAAAGCAGATGAATTGGTTGATGGATGCCTTAATCTCATCTAAAGCTAGCTTTAAGATTATTGTCAACGGCGGTCAAGTGATCAGCCCGGCCAAAGTTTTTGAAAATATGGCCAATTACGAAGCCGAGAGAACCCATTTATTGAAAGAACTAAAGAACCGTAAAATCCCGGGTGTCCTATTTTTATCTGGCGATCGCCACATCACTAATTTGAACAAATTAGAGCGAGAAGGCACCTATCCCTTATTTGATTTAACTGTTTCGCCAATGACTGCTGGAAAAGCGGATGCGGTAAAGCAGGATTATAACGAGACATTGGTGGAGGGGACTTTGGTACAAGAAAGAGCCTTCTCTAAAATCGAAGTAACAGGACCTTTAAAAGACCGGACCTTAACAATTACTATTTTTAATGTAAAAGGGGAAATAGTCTGGACCAAAGAAATAAAGTCAAACCAATTAAAATAATATGGAAGTAGTTTTAAACCGCTTAGATCAAGATTTTCACTTTGAGGCCAAAGGTTCCTCCCCTATTTCCGTGCACATCGATGCCGCGGAAGGAATCGGTGGACACAATGCCGGTGCTCGTCCCATGGAACTCTTATTAATGGGCCTTGGCGGTTGTACCGCTATCGATGTGATCTTAATCTTAAAGAAGCAAAGACAAGTCGTAGACGATTTCCAAATCCGCGTGCAGGGAGATCGTAAAAAAATCGAAGGAACAGAGAAAAATCCATTCCATGCAATAAACATTCAATTTGAATTAAAGGGCCAAATAGATGGTAATAAAGCCCTAAAAGCCATCCAAATGTCCATGGACAAATATTGTTCTGCCACGGCTCAATTAGAGCCTAGTGCCACTATTACACATACCTTACTATTAAACGGAGAAAAATTCGACGCCTAACATGCAAGCATATTTAGATTTACTGACTCATATCAAAGAAAACGGAACGTTTAAATCAGATCGAACTGGAACAGGAACAACTAGTGTGTTTGGTTATCAAATGCGATTCAATCTAAAAGACGGCTTCCCTTTAGTTACCACGAAGAAAACCCACTTAAAATCCATCATTTATGAATTATTATGGTTCTTAAAAGGGGAAACAAATATTGGGTATTTAACTGAAAATAGTGTGCGCATTTGGGATGAATGGGCTGACGAGAACGGAGATCTAGGTCCTGTATATGGTAAACAATGGAGAAGTTGGGAAGGGGCTAATGGGGTTGTTATTGACCAAATAAAAGAAGCCGTTCAAACCCTAAAAACTAATCCCGATTCACGCCGCATCATCGTCAGCGCTTGGAACGTGGCAGACTTGCCTAAAATGGCTTTAATGCCTTGCCATGCCTTCTTTCAGTTCTATGTAGCGGATGGAAAGCTATCCTGTCAGTTATATCAACGCTCTGCCGATGTATTCTTAGGTGTACCCTTTAATATCGCCTCTTATGCCCTATTAACGATGATGATCGCTCAGGTATGTGATTTAGGCTTGGGTGATTTTGTTTGGACCGGTGGAGATACCCACCTATACAGCAATCATATGGAACAAGTTGAATTGCAATTATCGAGAACTCCTCGGGATTTGCCTACCATGAAAATCAATCCAAAGGTGAAAGATATTTTAGACTTCCAATACGAAGACTTTAGCTTAGAAGGTTATGATCCTTATCCGGGGATTAAGGCGCCTGTAGCAGTGTAAAGCAAAGAGTATAAAGCACAAAGAATAAAGGTGGAATCAAAAAAAGCGGCATTTGCCGCTTTTTTTGATGGATATATTAAACATTTCATGAATCATCGCCGGAGGCGAAACCACCTTTATGCTTTTTGCTCTGTGCTTTACTATTTTACTCCACCTTCAGCTGCTAAAATCCGACAATCCTTATACTCCTCATCGATAAAGATAAAGACATCATCCTTTGCTTTTAAGAACCACTTTTCGATTGCATTGTTCTTCTTGCGCGATAAGGTGATTTGAGCCAGTTTTTGGTAATCATCTTTCAAGTTTGCAAAATGAGGAGGGTGCTTTGCTTTATAATATAAAATTCGAACAGCAGAACGTCCATCATCCGTACGGAATGGAATAGGCGTTGAAATAGTCCCCACTTTCATCGAATCAAGCGCAAAGAACAACGCTGGGTCCATGGTGCCATCATAGGCTAAACGATTCGCCCCAGTTGAAGCTTCCATTAACACACCACCAGCATCTTGGGTTGGTTTGTCTTCTGAAAATTCTTTTGCCGCTTTCTCAAACGTAGTTGAATCGCGTTGAACCAGAACTCGAATACTATCTAAGAATTTAGTCGGGTCAGTCAGATCTAGTTTTTGATAATCGGGTCTTAATAAAATATGGCGTGCATGGTATTCCTGACCTCTGATCTCTAGTAATTGTATTAGATGGAAACCAAATTCTGATTCGACAACCTCGGACATTTGATTCGGTTTCATTCGTAGAGCTGCTGCCTCGAAAGGGGCAACCATGGCACCACGTTTAGCAAAACCTAAATCACCACCACGTTTTCCTGAACCTAAATCTTCTGAGTGCACTTTAGCTAAATCTTCAAAACTCTCCCCCTTCTCCACTCGACGACGGAAGTCCATCAGTTTCGCATATAATTCTTCTTTTTGATTCTTATTAGGCTTAGCGATACGGATGATATGACTAATCTCTACTTCTGCAGGCAAATAAGGTAAGGAATCACGTGGAATTTCATTGAAAAATGCTGCCACTTCTTTAGGTGTGATTTTTACATCATCGGTAATCTTATCCTGCATTTTTCGGCCTGTTAATTGCTCCTTCAAAGATGATCGTAAATCTTCCTTCAACGTCGCAATTGATTTGCCATAAGCTTCCACAATGTTTTTAGCAGAACCGTATTGACCTTCCATCTGCTCCATGCGACTAGTCAATTCAGCCTCAATACGCTTATCTTCTACGATTACAGAATCTATCTCTGCTTTTGCCAGCATGAGTTTATTAACGACTAAACCTTCTAAAATTTGGCAGCGATTAGGCGTGTCAGCCTGACCACTAGTCAGGTATTGCTGGTATTGATTCTCCACCTCAGATTTTAAAATGAAATAATTGTCCACCTTCACGATGATGCGATCCAATACATTTTTATTTTCTACCTCTTGTGCAAAGGCAGATAAACTCCCTAACACACAACACCAACCTAAAACCCAACGAGTCAATTTCATATTTTTAATTTTTCAGTATTTTTCCTAATTCTTCTGTATTAATCACTACTGGATATTGCTGCTTCAATTTAGCTATCCATTCCTTATCTAATCTTTCTTGTAAAGCACGAATCACTAAACCACGCGCTTCTTCAAAAGAACGTGAACGCTCAGGATCTACTTTCTTTATTTCGACAAAAGCGAACTTCCCTCCGCCTTCATACGATTTAGGTCCCACTTTCCATTCAATTGCATCGATAACAGGGGATACTCCTTTTTTAAAATAACCCTCTTTAGCTTCTAAACTCTCCGGTTTTAACGCATTAAATCGCTTGACTACATCCTCCATGCTAGATGAGAAGAAACGAAACGATACCCGGGCATTTTTTACTTTTACTGTCTTCGAGGCTGATTTCAAATTAGCTTCATCTTTTTGAATGATTCGGTGAGATGAAATTCCTTTAGACGTTAAAAAGGCAACTACTTTATTAATTCTAGCTTCTGAGAGACTATCTTCTTCCGATGTATCGCGATGACCCGATATCTCTACCACATAATCCCCATTTTTAGCCATTGTTAAAAATAATTCAGCTATTAATTTAGTGGCAGGCTCCTCGAATTTAGATTCCTTCAAACTAAATGAAATATCTGAAAATTTCTTATTCATTGGGTAAGGAGATTGCTTTAATAAGTCCAAAGCTTCCTTCAATGTTTTCTGTGAATCAGCCACCACTAATTTAGCTTCCACACGGGCAGGCATCACAAACTGAGCCTTATGCTCTTCAAAGAATTTTGCTTGTGCTAATGAGTCGAGTGATTTCTCAAAAATCTCCCGATCTGTCATTTTGCTAAACAAACTTCCTTCTAAAAAATCAGCCATTTGCTCTTTAAAGGCGGGGTATTTGCTTTCCAAATGAGTCTCCTCAGCCTGCAAGGCCTCTTTTTCAATCAGTTCATCTAAATAAGATTGCTCAGAAACGATAGGCAAATAGCCTAAGGCTTTAATACGTCTTTTTTGTTGTGCTTGCACATAACTATAGAAATCCCCCACTTTATATGGCTTATCTAAAATAGAAAAAATAATCTCTTGCAAGAAAGGTTCTGTCCCCGTTCTCTCTACAGACATTCTTTCAAAAGCAGCTTTTTTTACAGCCTCCTGCACAATTACTTTATTTTCAATACGAACACGCTTCATAAAAGCTTGCTTTATTAAACCTTGACGGTCAGCATCAGTCAGCACTTTTTGCTTAATAAACTCCGACATATCTTCAAAAGTCAACAAAGGCTTTTTATCTACTAATTTAAAAAGCTGCCAACCTAAATTAGTACGAATAGGTTTAGAAAGATCTCCGATTGATTCTAAACCAAATAAGGCATCTTGTAATTCCTCACTAAGGTCGGACGAAAAATACCAACGTCTTATTTCGCCACCGCGACCTCTTGAATAGGGATCCTCCGAGTAATTCTTGCAAACCAATTCAAAACTCTCTCCCGCCTTTAAATAAGCTTCTACTTGTTCAATTTTCTTCTTCGCCTCTACTTGCAAACTGGTAGGCGCGTCCACCGCAGCTGAAACAATGATATGAGCTAAACGTATTTTACCTGAGTTAGGTCTTTGGTTCAAAATCTTAACGATATGGTAGCCACTAGAATTCCTGAATGGCTTCGAATATTCCCCTATTCCAATGGAATAAATGGCATTTTCGAAATCGTAATCTGTTTGCAATGAAGTAATATAACCTAAAACACCACCTTTTAGGGCAGAGGATTCATCTTCTGAAAATCGAGAGGCTAAAGAAGCAAAATCTTCACCTGCTTTTAGTTTTTGGTATATATTCTCTATTTTCTGATAGGCAAGCAAGGTATCGGATGGACCAGCATTCTCCCCTAATTTCACCAGGATTTGACTGCTCTTTTTCTCCTCCTTCATTCGCTGATAAGCTTGTTTTACTAGCATATCAAGCGTAGGCATATCTACTAAATAAGGGGTGGCTAACTCTTTCCGGAAACTCACATATTCTTCCTTGAAATCTGGTTGATCCGCTAGTTTCTCTTGTTCTGCCGCTACAATTTTTAATTGATAATCAATGTAATCGGACAAAAAAGCAGCTTGGTTTTCTTTGGTTATGCTATCTGATTCTACAAGCGGTTGATATACCTGTAAAAAACTCTCTGATGATATTTTCTTGGGACCAATCTGAATAGGTGCAGCACTTTGCGCTATACTGGCAAAAGGCAAATACAAGATAAATCCAACAACAATTTTATAATTCTTCATTCTTAAAAATAAGCATACAAAATTACGAATAATCCGTGACAAACACGGTTAATCTACATTAATTTGAACAGTATACTGATATTCATAAGCGTCAATTCCCTTACGCCCCCCTATCCATTTTCCCATTCGTACGAAAGTTTTCGCCGAATCATAATCCCACTGAGTCTCCGATACACCTAATAAGTCTTTTACATCTATTTCACTGAGCCAGTCTAAGCCAAATGAACCCGCTTTCATACCCCATAAAAACCAGGCTACTGGATTTTCTGCTGAGATTAATGCCAAAGGCAAAGACAATACACCACTGACAGAATTAAATCGATTTACCCATTTTTTAGTGGGTTGGTAATCTTCTATTTCGAAGAGAGAAAGCTGAAAACTGGCTTTTTGGCCTGGTTTTAAACGAATAGACAAACTCTTTATTGTATCTAATCGAATCACTTGCCCCTTCTTTACCCGTCCTACATAGGATGAAAAAATTTGAACTGGCAACAATTTCTCGTCTTCTATAATTCCGATTGCTCCCACCACTAGAAGCTCATCCCCTAAAAGTTCCTGAGTCTTTTTTACATTCAAAGTCTGCGGTGAAACACGAATGTTCTTTTCAATTTGCCTTACAGGATCTGCAGACAATTGTATAGCCGGTTTGCGGGAACAAGAAAAAAGTCCAACCAAGAAAATAATCAGAATTAAACGCATGGAGCAGGTTCTTGCTGTGTCAAACAATGGAAACTTCCTTGTCCCCAAATAATCTCACGAGCTGATAAACCAATCACCGGCCGATCCGTAAATAATTCACCTAATATACCTAAGGCAATTTCATCTTGTGGGCAACCAAATATAGGAACCAATACACCCGCATTGCAGATATAGAAATTTGCATAAGAACCTGGGGCTCTAAATCCATCGATCACCACCGCATCAGGCATGGGAATCTCCACAATATGTAAGGGAGAACCATCCAAAAGCACCATCTGCTTTAACTCTTTAAGATTGGCAGCGAGGACGGCATGATTTTCATCTAATTCGTTTGGCTCTACCATGGCGATCACCGTATTCGAATTCACAAAGCGTACCGTATCATCGATATGTCCATCTGTATCATCGCCTACAATTCCATCCGACACCCAAAGCACCTGTGAAACTCCGTAATAGTTAGTCAAATATTCCTCGATTTGAGCTTGATTTAGATGTAGATTCCGATTAGGATTCAATAAACAAGAACGACTCGTCAAAACCGTTCCTGCCCCATTAAAGTCGACTGATCCACCTTCCATTATGATTCCAGGTGAAACAGAGGGTAAGGATAAATGGGAGGCAATAGTTAAGGGAAGTGAGTTATCCTCTTCAAATGGTGGATATTTTCCTCCCCAGGCATTGTATTCCCAATCAACTAACAAACGATTAGAACTACACTCTTTCACTAAAAAAGCGGGACCATGATCCCGGCACCAGGCATCGTTTGTTTTTTGAATATTAAACTCAATTTTAGAGGGATCAATACCATACACAAGTAATTGACTTTCCACGAAGAATTTCAATTCAACAGAATTCACATTGATTCGAACTTGTTCCCCCGCTGAAATAGCTTTGATCAAAGCAAAATATTCCGGATACATTTGACCTAATTTTTCTTCCTGCCAAGAATGGTCATTATGCGGAAACGTAATCCAAGTAGCAATATGGGGATGCCATTCGGCTGGGAAAAAGTATCCTTGTTCTTTCGGAAACATGAGCTTAGGCTTTAATTCGTTCCGCAATCATACGCAGACCTTCTAATGTAATTAATTTATTCACCTCATCGAAATAAGAGGCTAATGGGGTTAAAATAGAGGATAATCCACCTGTGGCGACTACCTTCAGATCTCCCTTTTTATCTTCCTTCACGCGGCTGATCATCTCCTTTACCATACCCACATAGCCCCATAAAATGCCAGCCTGTATCGCTGAAACTGTATCTGTACCTAAATTGAATTCCGGCATTTCGAGTGGAACTTCAGGTAGTTGAGCGGTTTGAGAAAATAATGATTTAACAGCGGTCTTTAAACCTGGAGCAATGGAAACTCCTTCCATTTTACCTTCCGCATTCACTAAAGTAAAAGTTAAAGCAGTTCCAAAATCCACGATTAGCACATTGGACTTATAATTTTCATGTGCATAGACAGCATTTGCCACTAAATCAGAACCAATTTCTTCTGGAACAATTACCTGAATCGTTAATGATTCATATAATTTAGGGTTCATCAGGGCTGGAGCAAATCCAAGCCATAAAGTTAAACCACGCTGAATTTGAGGGGAAATAGAAGGGACGACTGATGAAATTAAGGCCAAAGAAGGTAAACTACCCCCCAACTCTTTAGAGGCCCATTCCTTCTTAATCCAATTCACCACACCATTCGCACTCCAAGGCTGGTGTGTAGGCGTACGTAAAACCGCCTTCCAGGTTTTATCTCCATAAAAACCAAACACGATATCCGTGTTCCCCACATCCACAACTAATAACATCTCTTTCTTCGCGTTTTGTTTATATATCTTTTTCTAATCCTGCCGATAAAATCGGGAATCGCAACCAACTCTTCGGGTCTAAGCTATAGTCATCCACATGGAATCCTGGGGCATATCGCTCCCTTTTCCACTGATTTCTAGCCCAAAGTCGGAAGAATCGACGAACGAATTCCTCGAGCTTTTCTTTGGCAAAAACAGATCCATAGCGTTCATTCACAATCGCCAAACATTCGTGCGGCGAACATAAATCATAAAAAGCCAATCTTTCAATCGTATTCAATATCGGATAAGGCATCAAATCCTCCTCATCCACCTGTTTTTCAGATAATGGACGCAATTCAGCACTTGGTTCTAAGCTATTCACAAAATAAAGACCCTTGTAACCGTGGGCCTCTAACCAAAGCAACCAGGTTCTCAAAAAACTTTTGTCAATCCCCGAAATAGGTGATATCGAGCCCGACGTATCTCCATCCATCGTCGAATAACCCACACTCGCCTCAGAACGATTTGACGTAGCTAATAAGAGTGCATTCTTAATATTAGCCAGCATCCAGGCACTGGGAGCACGAACGCGGGCTTGCACGTTTTGAAGTGTAATATCATCTTGTTCCCAGGTCAAAGGGCGACCGATGGCAGCTTCCACTAAATCGCGGTAGCCTTGCACAATCGAATCAATTTCTATCACATAATGCGTTGAACCAATCCATTCGGCTAATTCACGCGCAGAATCACGCGTATTTTGAGACGAATTAACGGTTCCTTGGTAAATAGTCGTTAATAAATCTGCCATCACACGATCCTTCGAACTTAATGGAATATAATCTAATTTAGCTTTCAAGCCCTCCCAGCCTAAATCCGCTATGGCATTTTGAATACTAAGCGAACAAAGCGAGGCGATAGCAGAGGAATCAGCACCACCAGACAGAGATAGAACCCATCCCTGAGAGCGAGATTTACGTAAATAATCAAATAAGCCTAAAGCTATCGAACGGGAAAATTCCTCTTCTTCTTTCGTAGAAGAACTTTCCCACGCAGGGATTTCTACAGCACTCACTTTATTTTCACTTGATAACTTAAGTTCAAAAACAACCACATCCTCTCCCTTTTCCTCTCGGATAGGCAAGGATAATTCATGGCTGATTAGCGACACATCCTGATAAGAAAAGCGGGGACTTTGTTGCAAAATTTTACCTTCATGAGCGATATAAGCATCCCCATCAAAAATAATACGACCCGCTTCATTGCCTAATAAATTAGCAAAAACATAGGCCCCATCGATGATTTTTGCCCCTTCTAAAATCAAGGATTTCCTGATTTCTGATTTTCCAAAAGCAAAGTGAGACGCGGTCGGATTACAAATAACCGAAACTCCCCGACGTGCTAAATCATAAGCAGGTCTGTTCTCCCCTTCCCAGGCATCTTGACAGATCTCAATTCCTAGCGTAATACCAGCAAAATGAATTCGATAATCCCCTAAGGGTATATTTTTATATTGGGTTCGTCGTCCTTTTTCCCATGCTTTAAACCAACGAGGCTCATAATGAACTCCATCGTCGGCTAAAAATTGTTTCGGAACCAAAGCCTGAATTTTACCTCGGGAAACAATAGCAGACACATTATATAATTCACCTTCAAAAGGTAAAGCTAAGCCTATAATTACTACTATTTCAGTTGTTGCAGCTGCGATAAATTCCAGTGACTCCCACGATTTTTGTGCCGTAAAAGGCGCTAAAAACTGATCTTCGCAGCCATATCCGGAGATACATAGTTCTGGTAAACATAATAGCGCAGCTCCTTGCTCTTGAGCCTGAAAAACAGCCTGCAAAATTCGCTGGCGATTTCCTTCCCAATCCAAAGGCAATTGATTCAGAGCACCTGCTGACACGACTACTACTTGTTTCATCTCGGTTTCTTTTTATTTTGATCAGCTCTAATATGCCTATAACGTGGAGTCCACATCCAAGAAAAGGCCACATTAGGACGATAATAAGACACTCCATGGCGATGTTCTACTTTCACCCGACAGGTTTTATAGGAACAGCGCGCTGACCAACAAGCGGATAATAAACACAAGGTGCTTACAAGCCCGATAGCAATGAAAAGGCGATTTTTTGCGTTTGTTGGATTCATGGATTAGTAAAATTACAATTCTAGACTTAATTTTGGGATACAATTTTAAGTCCAAATGCAATCCGACCCCAAAGATATAAAAACCGACGTAAAAAGAACCGAATTTACGTATCCAGTGATGGAATCTTTTTACACCATTCAAGGGGAAGGTGAATACCAAGGCCATGCAGCCTATTTTATTCGTTTAGGCGGATGTGACGTAGGTTGTCATTGGTGCGATGTAAAAGAATCTTGGCCTATTGATACCCATCCAGTAAAATCCGTGGCTACCTTGTTAGCAGAAGCAATAGAACATCCAGGTCGCTTAGTGGTCATCACAGGAGGGGAACCATTAATGCACGATTTGGGTCCTTTAACAGAAGAATTAAAAACAGCTGGATTTAGAACTCACATTGAAACTTCAGGCGTAGCTGAAAAAATAACCGGCACTTGGGATTGGATATGTTTCTCACCTAAGAAATTCAAGGCGCCTAACGAGGATATTTTGGCCATCACCAATGAATTAAAAGTGGTGGTTAATCACCCATCTGACATTCCATGGGCGCAAGAATGGGCTATGAAATTACCGGCAACAGCTGCATTATATTTGCAACCTGAATGGTCAAAGCAGGATCAAATGAATCCCCTTATTGTGGATTTTGTGAAAGCAAATCCGTCCTGGCGGATTTCGGTTCAAACACATAAATTTTTGCAGATCCCTTAATCTGCCAACCGCAAAAAAAAAGCCCCCGATTTCGGAGGCTTTTCTACTTATAAATGATGCTTATCGCTTCGCAATATCAACAAATGCACGTTCAGGAGAACCTACATAGATTTGACGAGGACGACCGATAGGATCTTTATTAGTCATCATTTCTTTATGTTGAGAAATCCAACCCGGAAGACGCCCAATCGCAAAAAGGATCGTAAACATATTCGTAGGGATATCTAAAGCACGGTAGATGATACCTGAGTAGAAATCTACGTTCGGGTATAATTTACGTGCCACGAAATACTCATCACTTAAAGCCGCAGCCTCTAATTCCTGAGCAATCGCTAAAACTGGATCTTTTACACCTAAAGCAGTCAACACAGCGTCTGCCGCCTTCTTGATAATACGAGCCCGAGGATCAAAGTTTTTATAAACTCGGTGACCAAAGCCCATCAAACGGAATCCCGACGTCTTATCTTTCGCCATGGCGATGAATTTCGATGTATCTCCACCCGCTTGCTTGATTTCTTCTAACATTTCGATGACAGCTTGATTCGCTCCACCATGTAATGGACCGAATAAAGCTAGAATACCCCCTGATATACTGGAGAATACACTCGCGTGTGAAGAACCGATTAAGCGAACTGTAGAAGTGGAACAGTTTTGCTCGTGATCGGCGTGCAGAATTAATAATTTATTTAATGCCTTAGAAACGATTGGGTCTACTTTATAATCTTCGCCAGGTTTAGCAAACATCATTTTCAAGAAGTTAGAGCAATAGTCCAAAGATTGATCAGGTGCCACGATAGCTTCTCCAATCGATTTCTTATAATTCCAAGCTGCTAAAATAGGCAGCGCCGCAATTAAACGTAAGATATTCTCGCTTGTTTCGTCAGGATTATATTGACCTTCCATCAAACCCACAAGAGCAGATAATTCGCTCATCGGGTGAGTGCTAGTCGGAATAACTTGCTCCATTTTCAATAAAGCCTCATTAGTCACCGTGTATTTTTTCACAGCTGTCTCAAACGCATCTAATTGAGATTGAGTAGGTAATTCGCCATTTAAAAGCAAATAAGCCACTTCTAAGAAGCTAGCTTTGTCTGCTAATTCTTCAATACTATAACCACAGTGTCTCAGAATTCCTTCTTCTCCATCTAAAAAAGTAATAGCACTTTTCGTTGCACCCGTATTTTTAAAACCCGGGTCGTAGGTTATGTATCCAGTTAAATCGCGAAGTTTCGCGATGTCGATTGCCTTTTCGTTTTCAGTTCCTATGAAAGTAGGAAATTCGAACGTTTGGCCATCTAGGTTAACAATAGCATTTTGGGACATAGTAGTAGTAAGCTTATAAAATTCAAGCTACTAAGATAATACGTAATTCTTAAAGGAGTATTACCTTTACATATTCAAAAGAAATAAATTCAATATAGACAATTTTTTCTTCTAATATTTCAATGTAATTCGCATTTCATGCCTCAACTACCGGAATTGATCCAAAATTACGCCTTCACATCAAAGGAACGCTTTCTTGAATATGTCCAAATTGATACTCAATCCGACCCTCATTCTAGCAGCAGTCCCACGACAGAGAAGCAAAAAGATCTAGGAAAAATTTTAGTTCAAGAATTACAATCTCTCGGTATTCAAAACGCGCACCTGGATGAATTCGGCTATGTATATGCACACCTAGCCTCCAATGTGCCACATGAAGTTCCCGGACTTTGCTTTTGTGCCCACATGGATACCTCCCCTGATTGTTCCGGTTCAAGTGTAAAACCCATTGTCCATTCGTATTATCATGGACAAGATTTAGTTTTACCAGATGACCCCTCCATCATCATTCGATTAGCTGATCATCCAGATTTAGGAGAGCAAGTGGGAAATGACATCATAACAGCTAGTGGTTTGACGCTTTTAGGAGCTGATAATAAGGCGGGTGTTGCAGAAATTATGGACGTTGCGGCCTTTTATTTTACTCACACAGAAGTACCTCACGGACCTATAACAATCCTTTTTACGCCGGATGAAGAAGTGGGTCGTGGTACAGATCACGTGGATATGCAGAAGATTAAGGCCAAATATGGGTATACCTTAGATGGAGAAAAGCGCGGACATTTAGAAAATGAGACCTTCTCTGCCGATGGATTTGTAGTTAAAATTCAGGGCGTTTCACAGCACCCGGGTTTTGCCAAAGGCCGAATGGAAAGTGCCCTCAAAATCGCCGCAGAAATCGTTAATACCCTTCCTAAAGACCGACTAAGCCCAGAAACGACAGAAGCAAAAGAAGGTTTCATCCACCCCACAGACATAACGGGTAGCGTGGAAGAAGCTACAATCGAGTTCATTATCCGCGATTTCGAAACCGAAAAACTGCGCGAATACGGATTCATTATTCAACAGATTACCGAAATGGTCTTGCGCAAATACCCGAATTCTACTGCCTCCTATACGCAAACCGAACAATACAGAAACATGAACGAAATACTAGTCAATCATCCTGAATGCATTGATTTAGCTATGGAAGCCATGAAATTAGCTGGACTGAAAGCCGAAACTACCAGCATCCGCGGTGGCACCGACGGTTCCCGCTTAACTTTCATGGGATTACCTTGTCCCAATATCTTCGCTGGGGAACACGCTTTCCACAGTAAGCAAGAATGGGTTTCCGTTCAGGATATGCAGAAGGCGACGGAGACGGTTCTTTATTTAGTTGATTTGTTTCAAAATCTAAAGCATAAAGAATAAAGATGGCATAAAAAAATCACCCCTTAAATTATCCCTAGAGGGGATTCCATCTTTGTGCTTTATTCTTTGTGCTCTATACTTTACTTTGAAATAAATTGTTATGTGGTGTGAAGAAATCATTGCGCAGCACACAAAACCATTGAAATAAATTTATTTATGGGGTGCAGAAAATATTGCGCAGCACATTTTCGTACCACCTTCCAAGAAATAAATTGTTATGTGGTGTGAAGAAATCATTGCGCAGCACGATTTCGAACACACATAACAATTTATTCCCATTCAATAGTCGCCGGCGGCTTACTCGAAATATCATACACCACCCGATTCACACCTTTGACCTTATTGATAATCTCGTTCGAAATGCGACCCAAAAATTCATAAGGCAAGTGACACCAGTCTGCCGTCATTCCGTCCACGCTAGATACTGCACGCAAGGCAACAACTTGCTCATACGTACGCTCATCCCCCATCACACCTACGGATTGAATTGGCAAAAGGATTGCTCCAGCTTGCCAAACTTGGTCATATAATCCATCTTCCTTTAAGCCGTTGATGAAAATGGCATCCACTTTTTGTAAGATATCCACCTTCGCTGGGGTAATATCCCCTAAAATACGGATACCTAAACCTGGGCCCGGGAAAGGATGACGGGCTAATATATCTTTTGGGACACCTAATGTTTTACCTACTAGACGAACCTCATCTTTAAATAAAGCATCTAATGGCTCCACCACTTTCAACTTCATGAAGTCAGGTAATCCACCCACGTTGTGGTGAGATTTAATGGTAGCGCTAGGGCCTTTCAACGAAACTGACTCAATTTTATCAGGGTAAATGGTACCTTGACCTAACCAAGAAACGCCTTCAATTAGATGGGCCTCCTCGTCAAAAACTTCGATAAATGTCTTACCAATCGCCTTACGCTTTTCTTCTGGATCACTTAATCCTTTTAGGGCATCATAGAAACGTTGTTTGGAATTAACTCCTTTCACGTTCAAGCCTAAGGTATTGTATGATGTTAATACTTGTTCAAATTCATCTTTGCGCAATAAACCATTGTCAACGAAGATGCAGTAGAGGTTTTTACCGATGGCGCGGTGTAATAAAACCGCAGCCACTGAGCTATCTACACCGCCTGATAGACCTAGAACGACTTTGTCATTCCCTATTTTAGCCTGTAATTCAGCCACTGTTCTATCTACGAATGAATCCGATGTCCACGTCTGAGCGCAGCCACAAATTCCCACGATAAAATTCTTGATTAAAATACTTCCTTCCGTCGAGTGTGTCACTTCTGGGTGGAATTGAATACCATAAATGGGCTTCGATGTATGGGCAAAAGCAGCCACGCGAACGGTTTCGGTAGAACCGATTAATTCATATTCTGCTGGCAATTCCATAATCGTATCGCCGTGTGACATCCAAACCTGAGCTGTTGCAGACAATCCTTTCAATAGTGGACTTTCTTTTACGCTAGTCATGTGTGCACGACCGTATTCGCGGTGGCCTGAGGCTTGCACAGAGCCTCCGCCTTGGTGAGCTAATAATTGTGCCCCATAGCAAATTCCCAAAATGGGTAGAGAACCAAACAGGCTTAAATCCACTCGCGGAGAATCTTCGTCACGTACCGAACACGGACTTCCGGAAAGGATAATACCTTTTACCGATTCGTCAATTGTTGGGATATGATTAAAAGGATGTATTTCGCAATAGACTTGCGCTTCTCTGATGCGACGCGCAATTAATTGAGTCACCTGAGAACCGAAATCAAGAATAAGGATCTTTTCCGCCATGTTTGTTTTTGCTAAAAAATAAACGGTAAATGTCGGAATTTTTTAGCTAATTCTAGCGATAGAGGAGGTAATTTTGGCGCATTTTTCGGTATTGAATTAATCCCGGCTCCCAAGAATCCCGAATTTCTTTCTCTGATTTACCAGCGATGATAGCTAGACGTAGCGAATCTGTTCCCGCTAACTTATCAAAGAAGGCGGGCGAAGTAAAGAATTTCTCGCCTAAACCTGATTTCTGATAGAAATACAAAAGGTATTTTAGACTAAATCCTATATTTCGAGCCGGTAAAGACGAGAGGTTATAACCGTAACAAATTTGGCCTTTTAAAGGAGGATCCATCGCTCCTGGTTTAGGAACGGGGGTGAAGGTATAATCTCCCAAACCAGCGATGTTCGTTCCTGTCACTTGAAACTGCAAATCAGTTCCTCGGCCGATGCTGACATTCGTTCCCTCGAATAAACAAAGGGAAGGGTATAAGGCAATCGCTTGATCGTTTGGCAAATTAGGGGAAGGAGCGATAGTTGCGTGAACCGGAGAGGCATGGCTATAATTGGCGACAGGGATGACGCTAAGTGAGGCTTTGGCCCCATTCGCTAACCAACCTTCTCCGTTAATCATGCGCGCTAATTCTCCTAACGTACAACCATGAACTACTGGAATCGGATTCAAGCCTACAAAGGATGCCTGCGCCTTTTCAAGAACTGGACCATCGACATAATGTCCATTCGGATTAGGACGATCTAAAACTAGCAGGGGTACCTTGCTCTCCGCACAGGCTTCTAAAACATAATGCAAAGTGGATGAATAAGTATAAAAACGCGCGCCTACGTCTTGAATATCAAAAAGTACTACATCAATTCCTTGTAAATCCTCTGGTGTGGGCTTCTTATGTTTCCCATACAACGAAATGAGCGCTAAACCTGTCTTGCTATCCACCTCGTTATCGATATGCGCGCCCGCATCTGCGGTTCCCCTGAAACCATGTTCAGGTGCAAAAATTTTCTTCACCGAAACGCCTAGCGATAATAGGGTATCTGCGAGATGCGTCTTACCAACCACAGAAGTATGGTTAACGACTAATGCAATATTTTTTCCTTTTAAAGAAGGCAGATAAGCTTTGAATTGGGCTGCACCGGGAATAAGCGTGTTTTGGCTATATCCTGTGAAGGCCAAAAGGCTGAACAATAAGGCAATAATATTTGATTTACGCAGCATTCGTGTTTTCTTTGCGGTTCAGAATTGAAAATCAAATCTAATGAATTTCCCTCTTTTTGTCGCTAGGCGTATTCGGAAAACTCAGGACACCTCCTTCTCTAAAACGGTGACCTATGTGGGAATCGGAACTATCGCAGTGGGGACCGCCATTATATTAGTGGCTTTTGCCATTTTATTTGGCTTTAAGTCGGCCATTCAAGAGAAATTAACTAGCTTTTCTGGGGAGGCGCGCATTTCCCAAATATCAGGCAATCGATCCTTATCAGAAAGTCCTTTGGCGCGTAATCTTGAATGGGAGGCCACAACAGTAAAACGTCCGGAGATTGATCATATTCAAGCTCACGTACAACGTCCAGGAATTATTGTTGGTAAAGACGGTTTAGCGGGGATTGTGGTGAAAGGTATTGGAAAGGATTTGCCGGTGAAACAACTGCAGCAAAATATCATAGATGGCTCCGCACATTTAGCAGGCCCTCAGGAGGTAATTTTAAGTACTTCTTTGGCAAAACAACTAAAGGTCAAAACAAATGGTTCTCTGATTCTCTACTTCCTCAGCGCTCCAGAAAGACCTCGTAAAGTGAAAGTCGCCGGCATCTATGAAACGGGACTAGAAGAATTAGATAAAATATTTGTCTTAGCTGACCGCGACTGGGTTCAAAAAATGAACGGCTGGACAGCGGATTCCCTAGGTACCTACGAAGTATACTTTAAGAGCAAGCAAAACGTAGAGGCTAAGACGGAGGCACTGGGTAAAACAATGCCTCCTGAATGGCGCATACAACCTGTGACTGAAATCTATCCAGCTCTTTTCGACTGGATGACCATGCTCGACCGTAATATCGTCATCTTCATTAGTCTCTTATTTGTGGTGGCTTGCTTTAATCTAATCGCTACCCTCTGGGTTTTGATCATGGAACGCGTCCCCATGGTAGGATTGTTAAAATCCATGGGAGCCTCCGCGGCACAGATTCGGCGAATTTTCTGGTGGAATGGACTATTTATTTTAGTCAGAGGATTGCTAATTGGTAATGCAATCGCCTTTTTATTCTGTTATATTCAGTCGACCTACCACCTGATTCCATTGGATCCGGAGAGTTATTACATGAGCAGCGTTCCTATTCAATGGGATGCAGCCACTTGGGGAATCGTGAATGCGCTGACCATAACATTGGTTGGTTTTATGATGAGCATCCCTACCCTATTAATCACTCGAATAGAGCCAAACGAAGCCTTGAACTTTAAGAATTAATGATTCGCCAGCTACTCCTTCTTATTTTTCTTAGCATTACTGTTGCGAAAGCGCAAGATAGCCTCCGCTATTCCATTGACTTAAATCGACTGCAAAACGACCGCCTTACCGTGGAAGTGAAATTACCCGCAGGTGTGAAGGAGTTTTGTTTCCCTAAAATGGTTCCGGGAACTTATGCGATTTATAATTTTGGTCGATACGTCCAAAACCTACAAGCCTACGATGCCTCCGGAAAGCCGATTATGGTCATTCGAAAAGATACTAATTCCTATACATTTGCGAATGCCTCCTCCCTTAGTTATGAAGTAGATGACTCATGGGATAGTCCAGAGATAAAGGGACCTTATGTTTTTGAACCAGCTGGAACGAATTTTCAACAAGACACGCTTTTTGCGCTGAATACCCATGCTTTACTGGGTTATATAAAAGGCAGAGAACTGCTGCCTGTTTCACTACAATTAAATGTACCACCTGGGATGGTTGCCTCCTCGTCCTTAATCGAAAAAAATGGACGTTACTCAGCAGCTACCTACCAAAGTCTAACCGACGCTCCCCTCCTCGTAGCAGCTCCTGACACCGTTCATCTCCACCTGGCTAATGCAGAGATCCTCATCTCTGTCTATTCACCAAATCAAAAAATAAAGGCGTCAGAGATTACGACACAATTAAAACCCCTATTAAAAGCGCAATTGCACTACCTGGGAGGCCGATTCCCCGTAAATAAATATGCTTTTTTGATTGTGATGTCTGAGCATCTGAAAAATGGAAGCTATGGGGCATTAGAACATGCGCAATCGTCATTTTATTATTTGCCAGAAGATTCCATCAATGTGATGGGGCCTGTGATAAGGGATGTCAGCGCTCACGAGTTCTTCCATATTCAGACCCCTTTGAACTTACATTCAGAAGAAATTGGTCGATTTGACTTCCAAAACCCTCAGATGTCAAAGCATCTTTGGCTCTATGAAGGCCTCACCGAATATGCTGCGCAACATATGCAGCTGCAGGGTGGATTAATCAGTCTGACGGAATTTTTAGAACGTATGACGGAGAAATACCGAACGATGCACTTCAGCTACGACAATACCGTTCCTTTTACTAAACTAAGTAAGGGCGTATTAAATAAACACAAAGAGGAATATGGGAATGTCTACCAAAAAGGAGCCCTAATCGGCCTCTGCCTTGATTTATACTTACGCAGCGAGACAAATGGCGTGTATGGAACGCAACAATTAATCAGGGATTTATCCGCTCGGTTTGGCTCTTCAACCTCATTCAAGGATGATGAACTATTTAGAATTATTGCGGAGACAACAAAAATGAAGGGTATCAATCAATTCTTCGCTAACTATGTCAGTGGAAATAAGGACTTGCCTCTTGGACTACTTTTGGAAAAAATTGGCTGTGAGTTACGCAGCACAGATGAGAAGAAAGATAAAGTTCGCTTCCTAGATGACCTGAAGCAGGAGTTAAAGGAAAGTAAAAACCCAAGCCCGTCCCAATTGAAACTGAGACAGGCTTGGATATATAATTAAATACTATGTGATTCTACTACGGCAATCGCCACCATATTCACAATCTCACGTACTGACGCACCTAATTGCAATACATGCACTGGCTTACGCAATCCGAGTAAAATAGGTCCTATGTATTCGATATCGGCTGCCTCCTTCAATAAATTATAGGCAATATTAGCCGAAGACAGGTTAGGGAAGATTAGCGTATTCGCCGTATCATTTCCCAAAGTTGCAAAAGGATAGTTCTGTTGTCTTAATTCCTTATCAAAGGCCAAATGCGCTTGCATCTCCCCTTCGATCACCCATTCCGGATGTTTCTCCTTCAAAATGGCTGTGGCCGCGCGCATCTTCAAGGCATCGTCTCCATCCGCTGAACCAAAGTTAGAATAGGACAACATCGCAATTTTAGGCTTTAGATTAAAACGTTCCACCGCCTCTGAGGTCAATTCCGTAATCTCCACAATATCAGCCACCGAAGGCTGGAAATTAATCGTTGTATCCGAGAAGAATAGTGGCCCTTGTTTACTAAGTAACAGGTACATACCCGCTACCTTATTCACCCCTGGCTTTTTACCAATGATTTGCAAAGCAGGGCGAATCGCATCCGGATAATTCTTCGTTAATCCAGAAATGACACCATCGGCTCTATCTGTCTCTAACATCATGGCAGCAAAATAATTGCTCTTGCGAACTTGCTTCTCCGCTTCCCAACGCGTGAATCCACGACGTTTACGCTTCTCATAAAATAATTCAGCAAACTCGGCTAACAGACCCGCATTATCTGGGTGTTTGAAATCAAAGATCTCAATATCCCCTAAATCGATATGATGCTCTTCGCAAATGGCATCGATATTTGCCTTGCGACCTAATAAAATTGGTTTTGCGATTCCTTCGTCCAATACTTCACGAACTGCCTTAAGCACCTTTAGGTTCTCTGCTTCCGCAAAAACAATCCGTTTCGGTTTGGATTTTGCCCTTTTCAAGATGAATTTCATCACTTGATTGTCTAATCCCAAGCGTTTAGCTAATTGACTTTCGTAGGCATCCCAGTTTAAGATGGGCTTAGTCGCCACACCAGAATCCATAGCAGCCTTCGCCACAGCCATCGAAATGGTGGTGATTAAGCGTGGATCCACTGGTTTAGGAATAATGTATTCAGGCCCAAAACTCAAGGACTTCTCATTATAAGCTAAGTTAACAATATCAGGAACCGGTTTTTTAGCTAAGCAGGCCAAAGCCTTTGCCGCCGCTAGCTTCATCTCATCATTTATCTCAGACGCTCTTACATCTAAAGCTCCCCGGAAGATAAATGGAAAGCCTAATACATTATTGACTTGGTTAGGAAAGTCCGAACGACCTGTCGCCATAATCAAATCTTTCCTCACTGCCTTCGCCTCTTCATAACCAATCTCCGGCGTAGGGTTTGCCATTGCAAAGACGATCGGTTTCTTCGCCATCGCAGCGATCATCTCGGGTTTTAGGATGTTACCCACAGAAAGACCCAAAAATATATCAGCCCCCTTCATCGCATCAGCTAAAGAGGTTATTTTTCCAGCCTTTCCAGCTAATGGGGCTAAATAGCGATTCAAATCAGGGCGATCAGACGAAACTAATCCGTCCTTATCGAAAATATAAAAGTTCTCAATGCGCGCACCGAGTTTCAAATACATTTTAATACACGAAATAGCAGCAGCGCCAGCACCAGAGACAACGAAGCGAGCCTTTTCAATCTTCTTGTCCACAATCTCTAGGGCATTCAATAAAGCCGCAGACGAAATGATGGCCGTCCCATGCTGATCATCATGCATAATCGGAATCTTCAAACGCGCTTTTAATTTCTCTTCGATCTCAAAGCATTCCGGTGATTTGATATCCTCTAAGTTAATCCCGCCAAAAGTAGGCTCCAAGCGAGCCACCGTATCCACAAAATCATCTGGATCCGTCACGGCTAACTCGATATCAAATACATCAATATCAGAGAAAACTTTAAAAAGTACGCCTTTCCCCTCCATCACGGGCTTACTCGCCTCTGGACCAATATTTCCTAAACCTAAAACAGCTGTACCATTAGAGATGACGCCTACTAGGTTTCCTTTGGCCGTATAATCATAGACTTTCTCTACATTTTCTGCAATTTCTAAACATGGCTCTGCCACACCCGGCGAATACGCTAAAGACAAATCGCGCTGAGTAGCGGTGGATTTCGTCGGTTTTACTTCAATTTTTCCAGGTTTCCCTCCTGCATGATACTCGAGAGCATCTTGTCTTAAAATGGATGAATTAGACATATATGATTAGTTAGTTGATTCATCTGATTGAAATTCTCCCTCATGTTTAGCAAGCCAAACCGTCGCCACACCGTTTCCAATAAAATTAGTAATCGCTCTTGCCTCTGACATAAATCGATCCACTCCTAATAAGAGCGCTAATCCTTCCACAGGAATTACTTGTAATGCACTTAAAGTAGACGCTAAAACTACGAATCCACTTCCGGTCACCCCTGCTGCCCCTTTCGAAGTCACCATCAATATACCCACGATGGTCAGCATCTGTTCCCAAGACAAATGTACACCATAAACTTGGGCTAAAAATAAGGTAGCCATAGATAAATAAATACTCGTGCCATCTAAGTTAAAGGAGTAACCAGCCGGTACGACTAAACCCACTACCGACTTAGAACAGCCCATTTTCTCTAATTTATGCATTAAAGAGGGGAGCGCCGCCTCTGAAGAGGAGGTGCCTAAAACGATTAATAACTCCTGTTTGATATAGCCCAAAAAAGACCAAATTCGCTCTCCACAAGACCGCATAATAAATCCTAGAATCACGAAAACGAAGATTCCCATCGTTACATAGACCGTCAACATTAATTTAGCCAAAGGAACTAAAGAATGAATCCCAAACTTGCCTATCGTAAAGGCCATCCCACCTAAAGCTCCCAAAGGCGCTAAATACATAATGATCTTTAGTCCTTTAAACACCCAATGTGACGCTTGCTGCATACCAGAAATCATCCTCGCCTTTCCGCGCACAAAGTTTAAAAAGATGCCAAAAAAGATGGAGAATCCCAATACCTGCACCGTAAAATTTTCCTTTAAAAAGCCGACCCAAGAGAATCCGGCTGCTTTTTGGGTATATTTAGAAATATCACCACCTGCAATATCATCTCGTATTACACCTATTCCGGGTTCAATCAAGGTAGAAACGGCAAGACCAATCAATAAGGCGATGGTAGTCACCACCTCAAAATACAAAAGTGCCTTTCCTCCTACGCGACCAACCTTTTTTAGATTACCCATATTCACAATCCCTAAACTAATTGTTAAGAAAATGATGGGATTGATAAATATCTTCACTAAACTGATAAAGACGCCACTAAATACTTCACTAAGCGTAGGACCAAAACTTAAATCAGCACCCAAAAGATTATAGGTGAATTTAGATTCCAATACCTTATATAAAGCTAGTTCAGGTGAAAAGTGACCAATGAATACACCTAGTAAAATGGATAATAAAACCCAAAAAGTCAGGTTCTGTAAAATAGTTACGCTCTTCATTCGTTTATGTTAGGTTGTAAAACAAATGTAAGAATTATTAAGAAAAATCATCGCTTGTGTTTCTGCCTATATTTCCCGAATTTTGTAGGCTAATTACCTTTCGATAAAAATCAACATGTCAGAAAAAATCAAATGCCTTATTATCGGTTCTGGCCCAGCCGGCTATACCGCAGCTATTTATGCTTCACGAGCAGGCTTACACCCCATCATGTACCAAGGCAGTCAACCAGGTGGACAATTAACGACGACGACAGAAGTTGACAATTTTCCCGGCTACCCACAAGGCACTGATGGACCCGCTATGATGGTGGATTTAGAAAATCAAGCTAAGCGTTTTGGTACGGATGTTCGGTTCGGAATGGCCACTAAGGTTGATTTTACCAGCTCCCCTAAGAAAGTTTGGGTTGATGATACAATTGAAATTGAAGCAGATGCAGTCATTATCGCGACAGGAGCTAGTGCAAAATGGTTAGGACTAGAAGGAGAAACGACATTTAATGGATTAGGCGTTTCGGCGTGTGCGGTATGTGATGGATTCTTCTATCGCAATCAAACAGTTGCTGTGGTAGGCGCGGGTGATACAGCAGCAGAAGAGGCTAGTTATTTAGCTAATTTATGTACCAAAGTACACTTAATCGTACGTCGTGGCGAAATGCGTGCCTCTTTAATTATGCAAGAGCGCGTGAAGAATAATCCGAAGATTGAGATCCACTGGAATTCAGAAACAGAAGAAATTTTAGGGGATGCGAACGGGGTAACCGGCATTCGCATCGTCAATAATATAAGTAAAGCAACAGAAGAAATCGCCTTAACTGGTTTCTTTGTCGCTATAGGCCACCAACCTAATACGTCCATATTTAAGGGACAATTAGAGATGGATAAGCAAGAATATCTAGTTACTGAAAAAGGAAGTTCACGAACGAATATAGAAGGCGTTTTTGCTTGTGGAGACGTTCAAGATTCCATTTATCGTCAGGCGATTACCGCAGCAGGAACTGGCTGTATAGCGGCATTAGACGCGGAGCGTTGGTTAGCGGCAAGCAATTTACATTAATCAAGTATTATGAGGTTAATTACCTATATTTTTGGATGTTTACTGCTGCTGACGGGCTTAAGCTTGAAGGCTCAGGAGCGGAATTTATTCAAGAAAAAAACAGAAATCGAAGTCAAATCTAATTCGCAGCTTTTCCAAGAGAAGAACAAGAAAAAAGATGACTTAGATGAACTACCTCCTTTACTATTTAGAAACGAAACCGAATCCATTGGAGTGACGGCAGGTTCTGAAATGCAGGTACGCAAATTCGAACCCATCAAGGTTTTGAATGCCAGTATCAGCAATTTTGATACCACTTCTATTGATGAAGGGGAGAATTTAATCGTGGAAATCGAGGAAGAAGTTGCGCCGGAAGGAACGGAAGATTTCGTGTCTGTAGCCTCTTATTTTGCGATTTGGGATACGAAAATTATTGATCCATACGATATTGATGCTAAAGAATTTGATGAGCCAGTTGATATCGAATTGTATAATACAGCAGCAGGTCGGAATTGGGCAGCACCTTTAGAAATTGTGAAACAAACGAGTCCTTTTGGGCCTCGTTGGGGACGTTTGCATGCAGGTGTAGATTTAGACTTAGAAACTGGTTACCCTGTGAATTCTGTTTTTGATGGAATTGTTCGCGTGAGTCATTATGATCGCTCAGGTTATGGCAATTATGTGGTAGTTCGTCATTACAATGGCTTTGAGACCTTATATGGCCACTTAGCCTCCCCTGGCGCTGAGCCAGGAACCATCGTAAAAGCGGGCGATCAAATCGGCGTGGGCGGAAGCACCGGCCGCAGTACGGGTTCCCACTTGCACTTTGAGACACGGTATGAGGGTAATCCGATGAACCCTAAAAATATTTATAGCTTCAATCCCTTCGAACCCGTTTCTGATCACATTATTATTACCGCTCGATCTTTTGACATTCGCTCACTTTCTTTGAAAAACGAATTCGGATCCGTAGGGGATAAAGTGCGTTCTAGATCAAGAGCCTGGACGAAGGTTCGTCAAGGGGATACGCTAGGAGCCATTGCTAGACGTACTGGCGTTTCGATTGCTAAATTGAAAAAATTAAATGGTATGAGGAACTCATCGGCTATCCGAGCGGGGCGCCGAATCCGTATCCATTAATTCCCGTTATTTCCGATGAAACTAGATATTCTTGTCATGGCCGCTCACCCAGACGATGCTGAATTAAGCTGTTCTGGAACTATTTTAAAGCACATTGCTGCCGGTAAAAAAGTAGGCATCGTAGATTTTACCAGAGGCGAACTAGGCACACGGGGGACTCCTGAAATTCGCTTACAAGAATCGGCAGATGCCACTAAAATTTTAGGACTTCACGCAAGAGAAAACCTAGGTATTCGAGATGGATTTTTCAGAAACGATGAAAAGACTCAATTGAAACTTATCGAAATTATTCGCAAATACCAGCCAGATATCGTTTTAGCTAATGCCCTAGTAGATCGCCATCCTGACCATGGCAAAGGAGCACAATTAGCCATTGATGCCTGTTTTCTATCGGGATTACGCCAAATCAAAACAGGCGACCTATCTGCCTGGAGACCCGCACAAGTATACCATTACATTCAGGATCGGTATCTAGAGCCTGATTTCGTCGTTGATATTTCTGCTCACTGGGATCAAAAAGAAGCCGCTATACGCGCCTTTAAAAGTCAATTCTTCGATCCTAATTCAACGGAGCCAACCTCTTATATCTCTAGCCCAGACTTCTTAAACTTCATCCAAGCGCGAGCAATGGAAATGGGGCATAAGATTGGGGTGAAGTTCGGGGAAGGGTTTCAAAAGCAAGGATCGTTGGAACTTAAATTTCTTATTTAAATTTTATTTAAAGCATAAAGCACAAAGAATAAAGCATAGAGTTTGAATCGCCTACGGCGATCACTTTATGAAATGTTTTTTGTCTACGTAATCATCAAAAAGGGCTCAAAATTTCGAGCCCTCTTTGATTCCAACTTTATTCTTTGTGCTTTATGCTTTATTATTTTAAAAGCGCCTACGGCGCTTTTAAGGCGCTACCCGATAACACTCCCACTCCCCTTTCTCCCTAGCATCATACACTACTCGGTCGTGTAAGCGTGACGGTCTGCCTTGCCAAAATTCGAAATAATCTGGAATTAAGCGATAGCCACCCCAGTGATCTGGTTTAGGAATCGTTTTGCCTTCGTATTGCGCAGCTAGTTCAGCGTAACGTTTTTCTAATTCTTCGCGGGAAACTCGGGTACTTTGTTCTGAAACCCAGGCCCCTAATTGAGATTCACGCGGACGAGAATGAAAATAGGCGCTAGATAATTCGACAGAGAGTTTTTCGACGTGACCTTCGATGCGGATTTGGCGTTCTAGTTCTCCCCAAAAAAAAGTGACAGACGCTTGCGAAGTAAAAGCTAATTCCTGGCCTTTACGGGATTCGTAATTAGTGAAAAAACTAAAACCATGATCGACTGTTTTTAATAAAACGATACGACCTGAAGGACGCCCTGAAGAACTTAAAGTACTTAAAAACATCGCATTAGGCTCATTTAGCTGAGAAGATTGAGCTTCTTTAAACCAAGTAGCAAATTGGGCAAAAGGATCAGGATGTACGTGGGCTTCATGTAATTCCCCTTTTTGGTAGTTCAAGCGTAGGTCTGCTAAGTTCATAATTTCGAGGATAAATTTGTTATATTTACAAAGGCAATCTCTATCCCCAAATATAGCTGAATTACATGAAAAAATTATTCCTTTTTGACGCGATGGCTTTGATTTATCGCGCGCATTTTGCTTTTGCTAAAACACCTCGAATTTCTTCGAAGGGAATTAATACTTCCGCCGTTTTTGGCTTTGCAAATACGATCTTAGAGGTCATTAATAAGGAAAAACCAGATTATTTGGGGGTTGCTTTTGACACACCTAAACCTACCTTTCGACATGTGGAATACACACCGTACAAGGCTCAGCGTCAGGAACAACCAGAAGATATTTCGATTGCAATTCCCTACGTGAAGCGTTTAGTAGAAGCCATGGATATCCCCATTTTGATTTTAGATGGCTATGAGGCGGATGATGTGATTGGGACAATTGCAAAGAAGGCGGTGCGAGCGAATCCGGATATCGTAGTCTATATGATGACTCCAGATAAGGATTATGGACAATTAGTAGAAGAGCGCATTAAGATGTACAAACCTGCCTTTATGGGTAAGGGTGTAGAGGTTTTAGGGCCTAAAGAGGTGTGCCAACGCTGGAACATCGAAAACGTGGATCAAGTGATTGATATGCTCGGTTTGATGGGCGATGCGGTGGATAATATCCCAGGCATCCCGGGTGTAGGTGAAAAGACTGCTCAAAAACTGATCGAGCAATATGGTTCTTTAGAAAACTTATTAGATAATACCGATCAACTGAAAGGAAAATTGCAGGAAAATTTGGTCAATTTCCGCGAGCAAGGCATCCTTTCAAAGCATTTGGCCCGTATTATGCTCGAAGTACCTATTGAATATGAAGAGGAAAAACTTGTAGCAACGCCACCTAATCGCGCTTTATTAGAACCCTTATTAGAAGAATTAGAATTTAGAACGCTGCGCAAACGAATTTTAGGAGAGGACGAACCCGTGGTGGCTAAAGTGAAAGCTTCGCCTAAAGTGGATTCGAACCAGATGGATATGTTCGGTTCACCTATCGCTGCCACATCGTCAGTGGAAGCGGAAGAAGAAGTCGAAAGCACGACCAGCTATTCAAATTTAAGCAATACGGCGCACCAATACCATTTAGTGCAAGGGGAAAGTGCGATTAAATCATTGATTAGCTTTTTGGATCGCCAGGATTCCTTCTGTTTTGACACCGAAACGACGAGTTTAGTGGCCATTGAGGCTCAGTTAGTGGGCATGTCCTTCTCTTACCGCAAAGGTGAGGCCTTTTATGTGCCTTTCCCGGAGGATCAGGTTGCTTGTCAGGCACAGGCAGATTTATTTAAAGCTATTTTTGCCAAAGAATCCACCATTAAAATCGCTCAAAACATCAAATATGACATGAGCGTCCTGCGTAATTACGGCATTGAAATCAAAGGGGCAACCTATGACACCATGCTCGCGCATTATCTGATCGAACCGGAGAAACGCCACGGAATGGATGCTTTGGCATTCGCCTATCTAAGCTACGAACCCATGTCGATTGAAAATTTAATCGGTAAAAAAGGGGCTAAGCAAGGCAATATGCGGGAAGTCGAGCTAAACCTCATCAAAGAATACGCTGCGGAAGACGCAGACATTACCCTGCAATTAAAACCCTTTTTAGATAAGCAATTAACAATTAATCCCAAGGCTATTCAGCTCTTACATGAAGTTGAGATGCCGCTGGCACGTGTTTTATCAGCGATAGAATGCGAGGGTATAAACTTAGATGTTCCTTTTTTGCAGGAAATGTCTAAAACTTTGGAAGCAGATTCCAAGGCAGTTCAAGAAAAGATTTTTGCGACCTCTGGACAAGTTTTCAACATCGCCTCGCCCAAGCAATTAGGGGAGATTTTGTTCGAAAAATTAAAGCTAGATCCGAAAGCAAAAAAGACCAAAACAGGTCAATACATGACGGGCGAAGAAGTTCTATCTAAATTAGAATCGGAACATGAAATCGCCTCTTTAATTCTTGACTTCCGCGAATTGCAGAAATTGAAATCGACCTATGTAGATGCGCTTCCTGCACTTATATCCCCTAAAACGGGCCGTATTCACACCTCCTTCATGCAAGCTGTGACAGCCACCGGCCGTCTGTCTTCGAAGGATCCTAACTTACAAAACATCCCGATTCGTACCGTGCGTGGTCGTGAAATCCGCAAGGCCTTCATTCCTCGCGACGAAAACTACCTGATTTTATCAGCCGATTATTCCCAAATCGAACTCCGCATCATGGCCGCCTTCTCTAAAGACGAATCCATGCTGGACGCCTTTAATAACGGACTAGACGTTCACAAAGCGACAGCCGCTAAAGTATTCCATGTTCCCTTAGAAGAAGTCACATCGGATATGCGTCGCAAGGCGAAAACGGTGAATTTTGGGATTATTTATGGTGTTTCAGCTTTCGGGCTTGCCGCACAATTAGCTATCTCACGTACCGAAGCAAAGGAAATCATCGATCAATATTTCGTCGAATTCCCTAAGGTGAAGACTTTTATGGACCAAAGCATCGCCGACGCCCGCGAAAACGGCTACGTCGAAACCGTGTTAGGTCGTCGTCGCTACTTACGTGATATCTTATCCGCAAACATGAACGAGCGTGGATTTGCAGAACGCAATGCCATCAACGCCCCTATCCAAGGGTCAGCCGCCGATATGATTAAAGTCGCGATGATTCAAATCCAAGACTTCCTCGAAAAAGAGAACCTAAAATCAAAAATGATCCTAACCGTTCATGATGAATTGGTGTTCGACGCGCATAAAGACGAAGTCGACTACCTAAAAGTGCAGATTAATAAAATCATGTGCGAGGCCATGGATTTAGGTGTCGCGATGGAAACCGGCATTGGCGTGGGCGAAAATTGGCTGGAAGCGCATTAAAAATCAGCTTCACTGATTTTTAATGCTTAAAGCATAAAGCACAGAGTTGGAATCGCCTTCGGCGATGATTTCAGGTAAAATATTTCATAAAATCAAAAAGAGCTCGAATTTCGAGCTCTTTTTATTCAACCTTTATTCTTTATGCTCTGTGCTTTATGCTTTAATTTAGTCCAAAAACCTCTCCGTAATCCCCCCATACGAATCAATCCTCCTATCTCTAAAGAAAGGCCACGTTCTACGGTAGTATTCACTAGAATCAACGTTGACGTCCACTAAAGCGATTTCCTCTTGATCGTGAGAGGCTTGGAAAATAACGCGACCGAAGGCATTGGAAACAAAGCTCCCTCCCCAAAATTGTTGACCATTTTCTACGCCTACACGGTTCACAGAAACGACAGGAACGCCGTTTGCAATTGAATGAGATCGCTGGATGGTTTGCCAGGCTTGGTATTGTTCGCGGTTGATTTCACCGTCTTTTTCTTCTAAATCCCAACCGATGGCGGTAGGATACACTAAAACTTCGGCACCTTTTAGGGCAGTTAAACGAGCTGCTTCGGGATACCATTGATCCCAGCAGATCAGCACACCGATTTTGGCATACATCGTATCAAAAACCTGGTAACCTAAATCTCCTGGAGTGAAATAATATTTTTCATAATATCCCGGATCATCTGGAATGTGCATTTTACGGTATTTTCCGAGGTATTTTCCATCAGCATCAATCACCGCCGTAGTGTTATGATAAAGTCCCGCTGCTCGCTTTTCAAATAAGGAGGCAATGATAACGACTTTTAATTCCGCCGCCAAAGCTCCTAATTCCTCCGTCGATGGACCCGGGATCGCCTCTGCCAAAGCAAAGAAATCCTGCTTTTCCTCAAAACAGAAATAAACCGATTTAAACAATTCTTGCAAGCAAATCACTTGCGCACCTTTACTCGCGGCGTCGCGAATAGAGGAAATCGTTTTTTGCCAGTTTTCTGAAACAGTTGAGCTACAGGATAGCTGAATTAAGGCGAAGGAAACGTTTTTCATCAATATCTTGGTTATTACCTTGTAAATCTGGGTAAAATTAAGAAAAAACACGTTGCAAGCCTCATTCTTTGATTCTTTTCGGTAAATTGCAAATCAATATGACAAGATTTATTTCGATTTAATGGAAAACAAAAAACAAGATACCGCCTCGGCATTGAAGGAAATTATTTCACACGCGAAAGAATATGGTTTCGTATTTCCTTCTTCGGAAATTTATGATGGTTTGCAAGCGGTATATGATTATGGTCAAAATGGTGTTGAGCTTAAGAACAACCTAAAAGCGGTTTGGTACAAAGCAATGACCATGTTGAATGACAATGTAGTCGGCTTAGATGCATCGATTTTTATGCACCCATTAACATGGAAAGCATCAGGTCACGTCGATTCGTTCAACGATCCTATGATTGATAATAAGGATTCTAAAAAGCGTTATCGGGCTGATACCCTTTTAGAAGAAAGAGCCGCGCAATTAGAGGATGAAGGAAAAGAGACGGAGGCGAAGGCGTTATTACAAAAGATGGCGAAATGCTTAGATGCAGGAGATTTAGACGGAGTTCGCCAGATTATACTTTATGAAAATATCAAATGCCCCGTGTCGAACACGGCTAATTGGACTGAGGTACGTCAATTTAATTTGATGTTCTCGACACAAGTAGGCGCAGTTTCTGAGGATGCGAGTTTGATTTATCTACGTCCTGAAACAGCTCAGGGGATTTTTGTGAATTTCTTGAATGTCCAAAAGACAGGCCGAATGAAGGTTCCTTTTGGGATTGCTCAAATAGGAAAAGCGTTTCGTAACGAGATCGTAGCTCGTAATTTCATCTTCCGCATGCGGGAATTCGAACAAATGGAGATGCAATTCTTCGTTCGTCCTGGCACGGAAATGGAATGGTATGCAAAGTGGAAAGAAACACGCATGAAATTCCATCAAGCACTAGGTTTACCAGCTACTTCTTTGAAGTTTCATGATCACGACAAATTAGCACACTACGCAAATGCGGCAGTGGATATTGAGTATAAATTCCCGTTTGGTTTTAAAGAGATGGAAGGAATCCACTCAAGAACGGATTTTGACTTAAAAGCGCACCAAGATTTATCTAGAAAAAAACAACAATACTTTGACCCAGAAATAAACGAAAATTACATACCTTATGTAGTCGAAACGTCCGTAGGGGCTGATCGTTTATTCTTAGCGATTCTTTGCAATGCCTATACAGAAGAAACGGTGGGCGAAGGGGATCAAGAAAAACAACGTGTTTACTTGAATTTCCACGCAGCTTTAGCTCCTGTGAAAGTAGCTGTGCTTCCGTTAGTCAAGAAGGATGGTTTAGCAGAGAAAGCGCAAGAGATTGTTAAGAACATTAAATTTGCCTTTAATACCACGTACGACGATGGAGGCGCCATAGGCAAGCGTTATACTCGTCAAGATTTAATTGGAACACCGTATTGTGTGGTGGTGGATTACCAAACCATGGAAGACAACACCGTGACCGTTCGCGATCGCAACACGATGACCCAAGAGCGCATTTCTATAGCAGACCTAAAAGAGAAAATTGGTCATGCTGTATCGATGGAGCGTATTTTTGAAAACTGTTAAGTTAAAACGCAAACAACGACGATTATGATCACCGAAGAGACGAATCCAGCTGAAGAATTGGAAACAACGAACGAAGCACCAGAAACCACCCCCACTCCTATCGAAGAGGTTACCGCAGTCGAAGAGACCGCTGTTGAAGAGACTGTAGTCGAAGCAGCAGCTCCAGCTGAAGTTGTTTTTCCTGTGGTAGAAGAAAAGTCTGTGGAATTTCCAAGTTTAGACCTTTCAAAAGCAACAAAAGAGAGCATTCTTGCTTTTTATGAGCAATTGAAAGCCATTCTTCAAGCGAGCGCCTCATCGGCGAATTTTAAAAAGGTCGATGAATTAACGAAAGAAGTTAGAACAGTTTGGGAAGCCATTAAGCAGGGCGAACGCGCTGAGGCTTTAGCTGCTTTTAAAGCTGGAAATGAAGATTCAGAAGAAGGATTCTCTTTTAAGGGGGATGAAATCTCGCAAAAAATCGACGCTATATCTGCCTTTATTCGAACAGAGAGGTCTGCTTTCTTCTCTAATTTAGAGAAATTAAGAGAGAAGGCGTTAGAAGGGAAAACGCGTTTAATCAATGAATTAAGAACATTAGTAGATTCGGATGATAATTCAGATCCTGCACACGTAAATGCTAGCTTTAAGGCCTTCAAGAAGATTCAAGAAGAGTGGAAAGGTTTAGGAAGTGTGCAAGGTCCGATGAATCAAACGCTTTGGCAGAGTTATCATGCCTTAGTGGATCGTTTCTATAGTAATAGAAGTATTTTCTTCGAATTATTAGAATTAGATCGTAAGAAAAATTTACAAGCTAAAGAGGTTATTGCGGCTAAACTTGAGCTAATGGCTGCTGCCATTAGTGAAGGAGGAAATGTTCAGAAACTGTTAAAAGAAGCAGAAGAACTTTTCGAAGAGTATAAGCACATTGGACCTGCGAATAGAGACGATAATGAGGCACTTTGGACGCGTGTTAAGAAATCATTAGATGTACTTTTTGAACAAAAAAGAGCTCTAAATGATGCGCAAAAACAAGTTTTCTCGGATAATTTAAAAGTGAAGCGTGAAATCGCAGATCTGATGAAGCATTATGCAAGCTTCACTGCAGCTAATATTAGCGAGTGGAATCAGGCATCTAAAGCCGTTTTAGCGCTACAAGAGCAATGGAATAATTTAAAAGGTGGATTGCCTCGTGATGGAGGAAAAGAGGTGAGTCATAACTTTTGGTCAGACTTAAAAACTTTCTTCAAACATAAGAGTGAGTTCTTCTCGAAAATCGATGCAGAACGCAAAGCGAACTTAGCCGCGAAGCAAGCCTTAATAGACCAGGTAAATGGTATCGTAGAAACGGGCACCATCACCCCTGAAGTGACTCAAATGGTCATCGAAACACAGAAAAAGTGGAAGGAGATCGGTCACGTACCAGAAAAACAAAAAGATTCCATCTACGCGAAATTCAAGGCAGCGTGTGATGATTACTTTAATTTAACGCGCGAAAAAGGTAAGAATGCGAAGGATATAGAGTTCGATGCGAATTTAGAGGCTAAGAAAGCGATTCTAACCGAAATGGAAGCTATGTTACAGGATCCTAGTCTTTTAGCTTCTTTAGGCCAAAAGAAAGCGGCATGGGACGCAATCGGCTTCGTACCACGAAGAGATGTAAAAGCAATTCAAGAAAGTTTCCGCACCACGTGGAATGCTTTGATTGATTTAGCAAGTACACAACCGAAAGAACAATTAGCAGCATGGGGCTTTGAATTGAAATCGTTGGCTTCTGAAGCAAATACAGGTGGGGAGGAGAAAAAATCAGCTGGTCCAGATGCGCGGAAGAAAATTCAAACTCTTGAAAATGATATCGCCGTGTTAACCAATAACTTAGAATTCTTTGCGAAGTCTAAAAACTCGGATAAACTACGAGAGGAAGTTGAAAAGAAAATCGCTCAAGCGGAAAAAGAACTCGCACAATTGAAAAAAGATTAATTTTTTTCAATCAATCTTTTGCGTTTTAATCCATTTGGCTTACTTTTGTGAACTCAAATGCGCCTCCTTAGCTCAGCTGGTAGAGCAACTGATTTGTAATCAGTAGGTCATTGGTTCGATCCCGATAGGAGGCTCAAAAAGCTCGACAGCAATGTCGGGCTTTTTTGTTTTAGTGGCAGTTCAACCGAACAAGTAATTAATACATCAAATGCTGCTTAGATGAATTACGCCAGCCAGCCTGACTCTCATAATTAACGAAATACACTTTCAAATCGGCTTGGCTTTCGTAGCGAACAAAATAGATCTTCCTCTTAGCTTGACTCACATAAGAAGTAAAGAACCACTTGCCATCATTCATTCCTGCTTGACTTTCGTATTTCACTTTGAAAACTTTTAAATCAGCTTGACTTTCATAATTAACGACAAATACTTTAACATCTGCTTGGCTTTCATAGTCTACAGAAAAGATCTTTTGACACTTAGCTGAAAAGCTAAATAAAAGGATAACGCCTAACAAAGCTATTTTTTTCATATAATTTATAATTAATTATCTACTGCTTGGACAAAGTCATCCAAAAAATTAAATAAATCAAGATTACAGCGCCAAGGCTTATACCAAAGGTCAAACCACCAATACCTAGCGATAAAACGATGAAAATAGCCCGTAATACACCAGAGGAAATTCCGAATGACCTAGCCATTCCACCTAATACGCCACCTAGCCATCTATCATTTGCATTTCTGTCCATAAAAATCAATTTTTAGGTAAACCATCCTTCAATTTTTTCTCTATATCGGGGTGTAAAATGACTTTTCCGAATATCCCCACCCCTACCATTTTGATCTTTCCATCCCAACGAACATTGGTAATTGAGAATAAATAATAGTCATCAATAACTACATTTTCATCTACAAACTTATCTGTAAATGCACCTCCAATTGCAGCTCCAAACGTTGCCCCTAATTGAGCAAATTCATTGTCATTTTCACTCTTTAGTTTATCGATTTCTGAGTTCAATAATTGCCGTATTTTGTCTTTCAAAATGAGCTTATGTTCAGCAGAAGAAGGGTTCGTTGCAAAGGCTCCAATACACAAAAGAAGTAAAAATAATAGGTATAAATTTCTAGACGAACTAGGACCACTTGAGTCTTGTCTTTGCTTCACAGTTGAATTCGTCATGGGATACAATTTTATGTTTTATTGAATTTAAGAACTTATAATATAGTACATCTATTTTGTCGAAAGTATTTATTTAACGGTTATTATTAAAAAAGGAATCGAAAATCTTCATTTTCATTTAAAAGTGCATTATATTGCACATAATATACTGAAATAAGCTATTTTTCGAAATTATAATAACCAAAAGAGCATTATAATGCACCTAAATAACCTCATTGAAACCCTGAAAAAGCGCCGAATTAGACTGCAAGTGACTCAAGAAACGCTCTCTTTGTTAACAGGTGTCAGCTTAAGAACGATTAAACAATTGGAAGCAGGTAAAGGTAATCCGACCTTAGAAACCATTCAAAAATTAGCTGATGTTTTAGGGTTAGAATTGCGATTAGAAATTAAAAATACAAGCATAGAAAATGAGGTCGATAACGATTCTATATAAGACTGAAATGGCAGGAATTTTGAGCCAATTAGCTAACGGAAGTTTTCATTTTCGGTATTTAGAAACATGGCTTGAAGACAAGAAAAAACCGGCCATAAGTTTGACCATGCCGAAGTCAAAAAAGGAGTTCAAATCCCCTCACCTCTTCCCCGTATTTTTTCATTTATTACCGGAGGGAGCAAACAAACAGGCGGTCTGTAAATTCAAGAAGATAGACCCGGCGGATCATTTTGGAATGCTACTTCACACCGCTCAATTTGATACGAGTGGAGCCATCACCATTCATCAGTCACTGAACTAAATGTATACCCAACTCCTCTTTTGTCCAAGTACGTTAACGGAAGGAAATACAAGCTACAGCCGCTCTGCCGTTCAGCGACTTTTCTCTAATCATAAAGTCGCCCATGTACTTCCTTATGATTCTCCGTCGAGTTCTGAATTAGTGGCTGGTACTTTCTTTGAGAATAGAACCAGTATGTCAATTGCTGGGGCTCAGGAGAAATATTCTTTGGTATTAGAGAAGAATAAATTGCGACTTGCACAACCAGGGGAAAGCGGGCAGTACCTTTTGAAGCCGATTCCTACCTTAGGGAGGAATAAACACGGGATGCCTGCAAACGAACATCTAACGATGCAGATTGCCCGGCAGGTGTTTCAAATCGAGACAGCGGAGAATGGGATTATATTCTTCCAAAATGGAGAAATGGCCTATTTAACGAAACGCTTCGACTATAATGAGGCAGGACAAAAGCTGGCAAAAGAGGACTTTGCCGTTTTAGCAGGCAGAACACCACAAACCCATGGCATTAATTACAAATACGAAGGAAATTACCTCGAATTGTTCCAAATCATGCAACAATTCGTGCCTGCTTATGCTGTCGAAGCTTCTAAACTATTTAAACTCATCCTTTTTAATTACCTATTCTCGAATGGGGACGCGCATCTAAAGAATTTCTCCTTATTGGAAACATCCGATGGGGATTTCGTTTTGAGCCCTGCCTATGATCTTTTAAACACAGAGATGCACCAGGCAGAAATTGATTTCGCACTTCAAGGTGGTCTCTACCCTAAATCACAATACCAAGGCAAAATACTGAACCAATTTCAACAATTGGGTAAACTGGCCCATATCCCAGAGAAGATGGTGGAACGCATTATAACTCAAATGCTAGCGAACCCAACAGAGGTCGAAAGATTAATAAGAAATTCTTTCCTGGATGAAAGTGCTCAAAAAAACTATTTGCAAAGCTACCAAGGGAGACTAAAGCGGTTAAAATACACCTAAACGTCCCACATCTCCTCTACCGTCCTGATAATCCCAGGTAAATCCTGTTTTTTCATACAATCAAAATGGCCTTTAGGACATGTTTTTGTCCCAAAATTCGAGCAAGGTTGACAGCTTAAGTCAGGCACAATAGATTGAAAAATGCGAGCAGAGGATTCCGCAGACATCAATGGTTCCACTTGTAGGGCGGGCGATGTGGCTCCCCAGATGGCAATCACATTTTTATCAAACGCACAAGCGATATATAACATGCCGGTGTCATGTGAGATGACTTCTCGGGCTTTGGAAACAATTAAAGCAGATTCATGCAAAGAATAAGTGCCGCAGGTATTTACGATGCGCGCAGGATCCAGTAATGCTAATTCGTCCCCATCCGCTTTTTCCTCTTTCCCACCCACTAGGACGATGGGGTACGGAATTTGGGAACATACTACCTTCAATGATTCTAAAGGCAATTTCTTCGTAAAATAGGAAGCTCCAATGACTAAAGCCACATAGCCGCCAGGAAAAAAAGAGGGCTCACTAGTGCCGGACGGAACAAAATAATCCAGCCCCTTTCCGTCGTAGGTGACGCCTAATGGGGATAAGGTATCCACGCTTCGCAATGAAATATGACGCTCAGGCATCCGATTGACTCCGAATTTGGTTAATAAAAACTTCGCAACACTCAGTTTATTATAGGATAAATAAGGGACACCTAAGGCCTTACGAATCCGCAAACTGCGCAAATTCTTATGCAAATCGATGATATAATCGAAGGAAAAGGCCTTTAATTCTTGGATGGTGGCGGTTAAATCATTTTCGAAATAATGAAAGTGATCTACGTATGGATTCGCCTCAGTTACCGCCTTCATCGACTTCTTTGTTAAGAAATGAATCTCCACACCAGGAATCTGCTGCTTCGCACAACGAAGTGCTGGGGAAGCTAAAACGATGTCACCGATGGCCGAAAAACGAATAAAAAGTAGACGCATAATTAAATTCTGAATTTAAAGTTAATTCATCCCGGGAGAATTTCTATTGTAAATGTTTTAATTTAAATTTAGGTATGCAACGTAGAAACTTCATCAAAGGAGGCCTATTGGCCTCTACCCTTTCCCTAAATTCGTCTTCCTCCCCTCTATCGCCTGTTGAATTTACACCCATCAGTGCGGAAGAACGTAAGATGCGAGTGACGAAGGCGCAGAAATTGATGTCTGAAAAATAAATTCAGGCCATCATTTTAGATGCAGGGGTTAACTTGAATTATTTCACGGGCATTAATTGGCATCCATCCGAGCGATCGATGTTAGCCGTAATTCCGGTAAAGGGTGAGATTCAGTTTATTTGCCCGGCATTTGAGGAAGACCGATTTCTAGAAATGGCTCCGGCAGGAACGAAAGTTCAGATTTGGGAAGAGGATGAGAATCCATTTGCCTTAACTATTTGCGTTTTACAAGGTATAGGAATTCATGCAGGCCTAATAGGTATCGAGGAATTCTGTCGTTTCTTCATTTTCGATGGACTGCGAAAAGCAGGTGCAAACTACAGTTTCAGCAGTGCTGATCCGATTACGATTCCTTGCCGAATCATTAAATCCCCAGCCGAAATTGCCTTAATGCAAAAGGCAAACGATGCCACGGTTAAAGCGATACAAGCGGGAATCGCTGCTTTAAGCTTAGGCTGCAGTCCACATCAAATCTCCCAAAAAATTGCTCAAGCACACGCAGAGCAAGGAACGGTGCATGGATTTGCGTCGGTAACTTTTGGGGTGGCTAGCTCTTTCCCACATGGAAGTTCTAAAAAACAAATCTTAAAGTCGGGTGATGTAGTCATGTTAGATTGTGGATGCAGCGTGGGTGGTTATGAATCCGATATAACACGGACGATTGTTTTTGGAGAGCCTAGCGCAAAGCAAAAACAAATATGGGATTTAGAAAAGAAGTCTCAGCAAGCCGGTTTTGAGGCCGCTAAACTAGGTGCACCGGCCGAAAACGTGGATTTTGCTGCGCGTAAAGTATTAGTTGACGCGGGTTTTGGACCAGATTATAAAATGCCGGGATTACCACATCGTACAGGACACGGCATCGGTATGAGCGGTCACGAATGGGGTAATATGGTGCGCGGAAATAAGGCACCTTTAGAAATAGGGATGTGTTTCAGTATCGAACCTACCATTGCGATTCCAGGCGAATTTGGTGTAAGACTGGAAGATTGCGCTTACATGACGGCAGAGGGCCCTAAATGGTTCTCTCAACCTAGCCCATCGATTTCAGAGCCTTTTTAATTCCAAAACCCGATTCACACAAGCAGGAATATCGCGGTCATAATGACTAACGTAAAGCAAGGTCATTTCTGAATTCGCTGCCAAATAATCCAGCACTGACTTCAAATGCTCCGTCTGCACACCATCTAATCCTTGGCATGGTTCATCGAGTATTAACAGTTCTGGATTCTTCACTAAGGCACGCGTAATCAACACCATACGTTGTTCTCCGCCTGAAATCTGCAAGAAGGACCTCTCTGCTAAATGGGCGATCCCCATTACTTGCATCCAGTGATTTACTTGCTCCATTTGCTCTTGCGCGACCCGCTTAAACAAACCCTGCGTATCAAAGAGCCCAGATGCCACCACCGAAAAACAAGATCCCCCTTCTTTAAAATACAAGTGTAATTCCGGGCTCAAAAACCCGATTTTTCGTTTGATATCCCAAATACTCTCGCCAGTCCCTCGTTTCCGATCAAATAAAGTAATATCCTGCGAATAGGCCTGGGGATTATCCGCTGTGATTAAACTAATTAACGTCGACTTACCTGCCCCGTTGGGCCCTTTTATGGCCCATCTCTCCCCTTTCTTAACTTCCCATGTAAAATCATTTAAAATAGTTTTGGCGCCATATTTAATCTGCACCTTATCCATTTTAACGGCAACCGCGAATGGCTCTAAGGGACGCAGAAAAGGCATGGGTTTCTCTGGAGCTATCTGTCGGGATGGTAATTCAATGATTTGATTAATAAAATCGGGTACATCGCCAGGGGAAGACACCAATATAAAATGGATGCCTTTATCGTGCAGTGCGAGTAATCCTGTAGTTAAAGTCTCTCGTCCTTTTACATCTAAACCCACATAGGGATTATCTAAAATCAACAAATCGGGTTGATAGGCTAAGGCTTTCACAATTTGCAAACGTTTGTTCTCCCCATTCGAAAGCTGGATCATCGGTCTCTTTAATAAACCATCCATCTCGAAAAGCTGAAGCCAATCACCAACGGTTAAATCCATCAGCTCCTCCTCCACCGTATAAGAATCGTCAGAATCAGATGAATTAAAACGCTGTTGTAAGTAGAATTCAGATAAATTACTGCGATTCTTGAATTGATGCTGTTGCTCCACGAGCATCACATGGGCCCGCTTATCCGGAATTCGCGAAGACAAAAAGACTTCACCAGTTCTGAACAAACGACCCGCTAAGGCTTTGGCTAATGACGTTTTTCCTGAGCCCATGGGACCCACGATAGCAGTTAACTGTCCTGGTAAAATTGTAAATGAAATGTTCGAAACGACAGATAGAGCGCCCAAAGAAACGGAAACATTAGAAATTTTAGCCGGATAGGATTTCAAGAATTATTACTTATTTTTATCAAAATTAAACCTATTACATGAAAAACAATAACAACAATCCCTCACGCCGCCAGTTTTTGGCAGCCGGCTCAATGGCCTCATTAGGCTTATTTTGGGCATCCAACTCTTCCTTTAGTTTTGCAAAACCAAGCTCAGTTTTTGGTGGTGTTCAGGTAGGAGCCATTACGTATTCTTTCCGCAGTATGCCGGGAGATATCAAACAAATCATCCAGTATTGCGTAGATTCGGGTGTTTCTGCCATTGAATTAATGGGGGATGCCGTGGAAGATTATGCAGGCCGTCCGGTAAATCCGGTACCGATGCGTTGGACTCCTGGTCAACCTCGTCCTACCTTAACTGATGAACAACGTGCGGCGATGGCAAAATATCAAAAGGATGTGTCTACTTGGAGAGAGTCTGTTTCAATGGACAAATTCAAGGAAGTTCGCAAGATGCTAGATGACGCAGGAATCTCTGTATATGCTTACAAACCGAATGCTTTCAGCGAGAGAAACTCGGATGCAGAGGTAGAATCGGCTTTACGCGCAGCGAAAGTACTGGGTGCTAAATCGGTTACCGTTGAATTACCTACTTCATCAGCTCAAACACAGCGTTTAGGTGCTTTAGGTGAAAAACACAAGGTCTATTTCGGATACCACACCCATTTACAGGTGAAGGATACGGTGTATGATGAGGCTTTGGCCCAAAACAAATACAACTCCATCAACTTAGATTGTGGTCACTATATCGCGGTGGGAGCTCCTCACACGACCGCTACTTTACTAGCATTCATCGAAGCGAAGCACGACCGTATCACCAGTATGCACATCAAGGACCGTACAACAAAAGAACACGGCACAGGTAACCTCGAATGGGGAAAAGGCGACACGCCTTTAAAAGAGGTTTTAACCTTATTAAAGAAAAATAAATATAAATTCCCAGCAACAATCGAACTAGAATACGACGTTCCTGCGGGGTCTACTCCGGTAGAAGAAGTGAAGAAATGTGTGGCTTATGCTAAAAATATATTAGCTTAATTTAAAAGGGCCGCCTCGTATATCGAAGTGGCCCTTTTTTTATTTATACGCATCTATCGTCTCTATACTGCCATCCGGTCGGTATTTCAACTCAGTCACTTTGATATTTCTTAAGTGGGTCTTACCCGAAATCTCCACATCGTGGTAATAGAGATACCATTTGCCATTTTGTTCCACAATCGAATGGTGATTTGTCCAACCTTTCACTGGCTTTAAGATAACCCCTTGGTAAGTAAATGGTCCATAAGGACTAGTTCCCGTCGCATAGGCGATATTATGCGTATCCCCCGTGGAATAAGAGAAATAATATTTCCCTTGGTATTGGTGGACGAAAGCGGCTTCGAAGAAACGACGATCATGATCTTCTGATAATAAAATTTTGCCCTGTGCATCCAAAATCTGCACATTGCGTGGCGTCTCGGTCATCTGCTTCATATTCGCATCTAATCGTGCCACTTTGGCCATCAAAGCTGGTTGTCCATTTGCCGGTTGCGACTCATCCGTAGCACCATAGCTACCTGACTTCCATCGTTGCAATTGTCCACCCCAGATACCTCCAAAATAAAGGTAATAAGATCCATCTTTGTCCTTGAATACGCATGGGTCAATGCTAAAAGAACCCTTCATGTACTCCTTCTCCGCTTTAAATGGACCTTCCGGTTTCGAAGCAGAGGCCACTCCAATACGGAAAACACCCTCCTTATCTTTGGCAGGAAAATACAAATAATAAGTCCCTTTTGATTCCGCTGCGTCAGGCGCCCAAAGCATCTTCGAAGCCCAGGCCACATCCTCTAATTTCAAAGCTACTCCGTGGTCAACCACGGGACTAGCTGGTGTTTTTTGAGATAATACATGATAATCCCGCATCGCAAAATGACTTCCTAAATCGTCCTCCTTTACACCCGCATCGATGTCGTGAGAGGGATAAATGTAAATTTGGCCTTGGAATAAATGTGCAGACGGATCTGCTGTGAACATATGAGAAACCAATGGTTTCGACTGACCCATCGCGGCTAAACTAAGTAGACTTAATGCAAGTATTTTTTTCATGTGTATTCGTTTATGTTTAAAGGCTCGAATTGTTTATTTTTACTTCCATGAAACCGATCGAAACTGCCTTATTATCTTATGGAATGTCTGGACGTGTTTTTCACGCCCCCTTCATTCAATTACATCCTGGATTCAATTTAGTAGGATCCTGGGAACGCTCCAAGAAAAACATTGAAAATGCCTATCCTGGTGTGCAGTCGTATGATTCAATGGAAGCCGTTTTAGCTGACCCTTCGATCGAATTAGTCATCGTTAATACACCCATCTATTCTCATTTCGAGTATGCAACCGCAGCTTTAAATGCGGGTAAGCACATCGTAGTGGAGAAAGCCTTTACCTGCAATGCAGCAGAGGCTCAGGCGCTGGTGGATTTAGCAAAAGAGGTGGGTAAGCTGATTTATATCTACCAAAATCGCCGTTGGGATTCTGACTTCTTAACCTTGAAAAAGGTACACCAATCGGGCGTTTTAGGCGATATCGTGGAAGCTGAGTTTCATTTTGACCGCTATAATCCGTTAATGTCCCCCAAAAGACACAAAGAAGATGCCGGTCCAGGCGCAGGAATCGTCACAGATCTAGGACCCCATTTAATTGATCAAGCCTTACATTTGTTTGGAAAACCAACTCATGTTTTCGCCGATCTTCGCAAAACTAGACCCGGGACGGAGGTCATCGACTTATTCGAGATTCTATTGTATTATCCAGCCTTGCGTGTTCGATTAAAAAGTGGTTATTATTTCAAAGAACCCATCCCTGCTTTCCAATTGCATGGAACGAAAGGCAGTTTCATCAAAACCCGTTCCGATCGCCAAGAAGTCGATTTAGATAAAGGACACGTTCCAATGGGTGAAAACTGGGGCGTAGATGCGCCGAGTGAATACGGTTTATTACACGTAGACGGAAGCAGTCCTGAACGTGTTACTTCCGAAAAAGGAAATTTTATGGCTTTCTATGAAAATGTGTATCAATCTTTGCGGGAGGGTGCCCATCCAGCTGTACCAGGAGAAGATGGAATCGCGAGTATGCGCGTAATTGATGCGGCCTACGAAAGTTTAGATAAACAAGCAGTTATTACGTATTAAGATGGAATTATTCAATCAATTTGAGCCGGAATTAAGTAAAAAAATTCAACAAGTGGGCGTCGTTCGTAAATTCAAAACAGACGAATACTTGATGAAAACGGGGCAATCCATTCGCTCCGCTGTTTTAGTGACTAAAGGCATCATCAAGGTATTTCGGGAAGACGAAGAGGGTAACGAGGTGTTTATGTATAACCTTCATCCCGGGGAGGCTTGTGCCATTTCGATGACTTGTGCGGCTCGGCAATTATCGTCTCAGATTATGGCCAAAGCCCTCGTAGACACCGAAGTCATCGCCATTCCTGCCGAATTAATGGACGAATGGGCCACAAAATATAAAAGCTGGTACCAATTCGTTCTAGAAACCTACCGCTCTCGTTTCGAAGAATTACTAGACACTTTAGATCAAATCGCCTTTAGAAATCTAGATGAACGCTTACTTTGGTACTTAAAACAGCATCAAAAAAGTCTTAAGACAAACATCATGAAGGCCTCTTTTACCGAAATTGCGCAAGAATTAAACTCTTCAAGAGAAGTAATTTCCCGCTTAATGAAGAAATTAGCGGAGAAAGGCTTCATCAAAATCAATAAAAATCAAATTGAGATTGTGGATTTAAGGATGTGATTTTCATCACGGACAAAGTCCCATTTTTGCGACAATTTGCAGGCCTAAATATAAAAGCATGCAAAAAAACGCCTTATACATTCTATTCTTTCTCTTATTTTCAGCTTCACTCGTAGCCCAACATCAAGAAATACATACGCCTCCACATCTTTGGAAAGGCAAAAAAAGTGTCGCAGAGGATTCTACTTCCTTATTATTCGCTTTCAAACACGGAAAAGTGCATGGTAATCTTCGCTACTTTTTCATGGCCACAGAGAATCAAGATCATTTAACCGATGCACATGCAAATGCAGCGGGTGGTGGTCTTTTTTATGAAACGGCCTCCTTTAAAGGATTTCAATTCGGAGTGGGTGGTTATTTTATCTACGATGTGAATTCATCTGACATGACTCATATTGATCCTTATACCCAAACAGTTAGTCGATATGAAACATCCCTTTTTGACCTAGAGAATTTGGCCAATAAGCATGACTTAGATCGATTAGAAGAACTATACTTGAAATACAATTTCAAAAAATCTCATATTACGGTAGGAAAACAGCTCATTAATACGCCATTCATCAATTTGCAAGACGGAAGAATGCGCCCAACGGAGGTAGGTGGTTTGTATGGAGAGCTTTTTCCGGGAAAAAAGAACAAACTAGAGGGAGGATACTTATATGAAATTTCTCCGCGTGGAACGGTGGATTGGTATAGTATAAGTGAGTCTATCGGAATCTACCCTAATGGTACTAGCGTGACTGGTGCAAAAGGGAATTACAAAGGACACATTGAATCTAATGGGGTTTATCTTGTAGGATATACTCATCAATTGCAGCAAGGCAACTCGCTCAAGCTTTGGAATGTATATGTGGAAAATGTATTCAACACGAGTATGTTGCAATGGGATATGAAACAAGGTGCTTGGGTTGCGGGCCTCCAATATACGCAACAACAAGCAGTTAACGATGGTGGAAATGAAGACCCTAGTAAGACCTATTTTTCATCTGATCAACGGTCGCGCGTTATCAGCTCTAAGCTAGGTTATGAGTCAGGTAAATGGAAATCATCTCTTAATTATACCCACATCACCGCTGAAGGCCGTTATTTAATGCCTCGAGAATGGGGCAGAGATCCTTTTTATACCTTTATGCCACGCGAACGAAATGAAGGCTTAGGCGATGTGAATGCGTATGTAGGGAAAGTTAATTATGCTTTTGCCAAAGCTCCTCTAAAGGCTAGCCTCAGCTATGGCTATTTTCAACTGCCAGATGTAAAGAACTATGCATTAAACAAATATGGCTTGCCTAGCTACACGCAATTGAATCTAGATCTTACCTATGAGTTTACCGATTTCTTAGAAGGTTTAGAAATTCAAGCCTTATATGTATATAAAGCAAACCAGGGAGAAACCTATCAAAATGAAAAATACATCATCAATAAGGTCAATATGAGCAATTATAACCTGATTTTGAACTTTCACTTCTGATAAAAACTTTTTTTATGCTTGTGATAAAAATCACGAAAAAGCTCTAAAAATGGCCCCAAATTTGTAGTATCAAAAAACAATAATAAACGCATGGAAATTATAGGATATTTTGCGTCCCTACTTATCGGAATCTCACTGGGCTTAATCGGTGGTGGTGGATCCATTTTAACAGTACCCGTATTGGTTTATCTTTTCGGAGTTGAACCCATTTTAGCAACCGCTTACTCTCTTTTCGTGGTAGGTGCCAGTTCATTAGTAGGAGCATTTCCAAAGTACAAGCAAGGTTTAATCAACGTAAAAACTGCGGTCATTTTTGGTATCCCTTCTATCGCCGCGGTATATGCCACTAGAAAATTCATCGTTCCACTAATCCCCTCAGAAGTATTTACTGTAGGTGATTTTGTGGTAACCAAGTCTATTCTAATGATGGTGTTATTCGCTGTATTAATGGTAGCGGCTTCCATCTCCATGATTCGTGGAAAATGTGAACAATGTGAGAAGGATAAATTAGGCACTTACGTGGAAGAAGAACAAGTGTTCAATTACCCTTTGATCCTTTTAGAAGGAGCTGTGGTAGGCACATTAACAGGCTTAGTAGGTGCAGGAGGCGGATTCTTAATCATACCCGCTTTAGTAATGCTCTCTAAATTATCCATGAAGCAAGCAGTAGGAACTTCCCTATTAATCATCGCAGCAAAGTCTTTAATTGGATTTACCGGTGATCTTGGTCATCATGCCATTGACTGGAACTTATTATTAACTGTTACAGGTCTGGCGATTGTAGGTATATTCTTCGGCGATATAATTAGTAAAAAAGTAGACGGGGATAAATTAAAAGTAGGTTTTGGATGGTTTGTTTTGGTGATGGGAATCTATATCCTGATCCAACAATTAGCCTTCCCATTGAAATAGATTAAACACATTCATAGCATAATAAATACGAAAATGAAAGTAGAACAAATTTACACGGGATGTTTAGCACAAGGTGCTTACTACATCGAGAACAATGGAGAAGCAGCGATCATCGATCCACTTCGCGAGGTTCAACCTTACATCGAGAAAGCAGAGCGTAACGGCGCGAAAATTAAGTATGTATTTGAAACACACTTTCATGCTGATTTCGTTTCAGGTCACATCGACTTATCTGCAAAAACAGGTGCTCCTATTGTTTACGGACCAAATGCAGCGTGCCAATTTGAGTGTATCACTGCAACGGATGGCCAAGAATTCCCATTAGGTAACGCTACTATCCGTGTCATTCACACACCGGGTCACACCATGGAATCGACATGTTTTCTATTAATCGACGAAAATGGCAAGGAAACCAGCTTATTCTCAGGTGACACCTTATTCATCGGTGATGTAGGTCGTCCAGATTTGGCACAAAAAGTGAAGGCTGATTTAACCGAAGATATTTTAGCGGGTCTTTTATTCGATTCATTACGTAACAAAATCATGCCATTAGCAGATGATATCATCGTATATCCTGCACACGGAGCTGGTTCTGCTTGCGGTAAAAACATGAGCAAAGAAACGACAGATACCTTGGGTAACCAAAAGAAAACGAACTATGCTTTGAATCCAGCATTAACAAAAGAAGCATTTAAGAAAGAGGTTTTAACAGGCTTAGTGGCTCCTCCAGCTTATTTTCCTCTGAATGTTTTGATGAATATCCAAGGATATGATTCAATCGATAAAGTGCTAGAGCGTGGCCAACATGCTTTAAGTCCTGAAGGATTTGAAGCAGCAGCAAACGAAACTAGTGCGTTAATCCTAGATACGCGTGATGCGCAAACTTTCGCAGCTGGCTTTGTCCCTAACTCAATCAACATCGGTATCGATGGATCTTTTGCTCCATGGGTTGGCGCCATGATTCCAGACATTAAACAAGAAATCTTGTTAGTAACAGACGAAGGCCGCGAAGAAGAAGTTATCACGCGTTTAGCTCGTGTAGGTTATGACTTTACCATTGGCTATCTAAAAGGAGGGTATGCATCATGGAAAGCTTCAGGTAAGGAATTTGACCAAATCGAATCAATTGAACCTGCAGAAGCATTCAAACGCCACGCAGCTGGGGAAGGTGAAATCATCGACGTGCGCAAAAATTCTGAGTACTTATCTGAGCACGTGGTTGATGTGGAAAATGCTCCTTTGGATTTCATCAATGACAGCATGTTGAAAATCGACAAAAACAAGACCTACTTCGTACACTGTGCAGGTGGTTACCGTTCGATGATTTTCAACTCGACATTAAGAGCTCGTGGATACGATAACTTAATTGATATCAATGGTGGTTTCAAAGCGATCAAAGAGTCAGGCAAGTTCCAAGTATCTGATTATGTTTGTCCTTCTACCCTTTTGTAATCATGGAAGAATTATTAGCTAATCCCACGACTACGGTTGTAGATGTAAGAGAAACAGGTGAATTTGCTGGTGGCCACTATAAAGGCGCTATTAATATTCCTTTAGGAATTGTTCCATTACGCTTAGATGAATTCAAGGCTATGAATGGACCGATTGTGGTTTACTGCAGAAGTGGTAACCGCTCAGGTATGGCTATGTCGTTATTAAAACAAGCAGGTCTCTCTGAAGTATATAATGGAGGAGGATTAAATGATATGTTAATTTACCAAAACTAATATGCTAGCTAGCCTAACACAAAATTGGGGTTTCATGCGCATTATCCGCCTAGTTATAGGTGGATATGCGCTTGTTGAAGCTATTCGTGCATCAGATGTACTTATCGGAATTATGGGAACTGTCCTTATAGGCATGGCCTTATTCAATCTAGGCTGTGGCGCACAAGGTTGCGGCGTTCCTGCACCACAAAATAAAAACACACAAACAGAAGAAGTAGAATATGAAGAAATTCATTCAAAGTAGATTCTGGCAAATCCTGGGAGGAATATTCGGCGGTATAGCTGGATATTTCTACTGGAGAGAAATTGGTTGTGTTACGGGCACTTGTCCCATTACAAGCAAACCGCTAAATAGTATTATTTATTTTGCGGTTTTGGCTTATTTTGTGACGGGAACGATTGAAGGTTTTAGAGCACAAAAAATAAAGAAGAGTAGAGAATGGTGAATGGTAAATGGTGAATGCTTACTCCGGACTAATTACCTCCGGACTGACTACTGACTACTGACTACTGGATACTGATTACTAACAATTAAATACTTTTAAAATGGAAACAATTACCCAACCCTGGCCTTGGTATACGGCAGGAATTATCATTGGACTTATTGTCCCTGCCCTATTGATTTTAGGGAACAAGCACTTTGGTATATCAGCGAATTTACGCCATGCCTGCGCGGCATGTTTACCTAGTAACATCCCCTTTTTTAGTTATGACTGGAAAAAAGAATCTTGGAACTTCTTCTTTGTGGGAGGAATTTTAGTGGGAGGCATCATTTCTACACTCTACTTAGGATCTGATGAAGCAGTCATTGTTCACCCGGATTTAGCCAAAGAATTAGCTACCTATGGTATCAACGATTTCTCTGGGATGGTTCCTGCTCAGTTGTTTTCATTTGAAAGCTTATTTACGGTTCGTGGACTAGTCATGATGGTAGGTGGTGGTTTCTTAGTAGGCTTCGGTGCTCGTTATGCAGGCGGATGTACCTCTGGACATGCAATCATGGGCCTTTCTGATCTTCAATGGCCATCATTAGTCGCTACTATCTGTTTCATGATAGGTGGTTTCGTCATGGCTAATTTCATTTTACCCTTTATCTTACACTTATAATACCCATGGAAAAGAAGACAACAGAACATGCAAATCCAGTAGATTTTGAAGTACGTTCATTAGACACCATGTGTGTCAACGAATCTGAATTGGTTCACCCTTGGTGGTATAATTTCAAATATGCAGCCGTAGGCGTGATTTTTGGTATCGTATTTATCAAAGCAGAGATTATATCTTGGTTTCGTATCCAGGAAATGTTCCGCTTACAAAGCTTTCACATGTATGGTGTGATCGGTACAGCAGTGGTAGTAGGAGCCATCTCCATATTTATTATTAAAAAATTCAAAATCAAAAGTATCCACGGAGAGGAAATTACGTTCACAGACAAGAAGTTTAATAAGGGCCAAATCATTGGTGGCTTAATCTTTGGTCTTGGATGGGCATTAACCGGCGCCTGCCCAGGCCCTCTTTTTGCTCAGGTGGGTACAGGAGCATTTGTCATATTAGTTGTTGTCCTAAGCGCAACAGCGGGCACTTGGGTATATGGTAAGTTTAGAGATCAATTGCCTCACTAAGAGATAAGAGAGTATAGAGTAGAGAGGGATTTCGGTTTAAGTCGGAATCCCTCTTTTGTTTATGTGGATTACCAACTAACTGATAGGGTAAAAATGGTTTTATAGGTAGATTGCAAGCTCTATTCATCATCATCATTCCTTAAATGCAAAACTACACTTCTATAAATTCCTATCCACTATCGTCTTTAAATTACCAATTTTTGGTACATTTAGAAAAAACTTCGATCATGGGAAAAAACACATCTGTATCATTGGGTAATTATTTTGAATCTTTTGTGGAGAATACCATTTCAGAGGGAAGATTTAAAAATACAAGTGAGGTAATCCGTGCAGGACTTAGATTATTGGAAGATGAAGAAAACAAAAGAATCGCATTAAAAAATGCAATCCAAGTTGGAATAGAAAGTGGTATTTATGAAGCTTTCAACCCAATTGAACACCTCAATTCGCTAAAGGATCTAAAAAGAAATGAGTAGATATGTATTGACTCAAAAATCAGTACATGACATAGCTGAAATCTGAAAATTTACACGAATTAATTGGGGAGAGAAACAAGCGTATGAATATTATCAAGAACTGATAGATACCATTCAATTGCTCTCTAGCACTCCTGCAATTGGCAGAAAATATGATCATGTTTATGACAAATTGAGAGGATACCTAGTACTTAAACATGTAATTTTCTATTCAATTACCTCTGTTGAAATAATCACAATTGTAAGAATACTTCACTCGAGAATGGATTTGAAGAGTAATATTGACTCTTAGTTTCTACTTATGTTTTTCCGCCCAAGCCTTGATCGGCTTGTAAGGTCCGTATTTATGTTGTTCTTCCGTAAATGGATCAGCATAAGGACCAAAAGGGTGATCAAATGGCTTCTTTGCGATATTAGGCCAATCTTTGGATAAATCTTTCGAAGGGCGAGGCATCGAATTCACATAAGCTGCCACATCCCAAGCTTCTTCATCTGATAATTGAGGTTTCTCGTAATTCGCTCCTAAAGGCATGTTGTATTTTACATATCCTGCGAAATTTGACATACGGTAAAGCCCAGCGCCATGATTGTAACTATGGGGTCCCCAAAGCGGAGGATAAGTATACGATTCCCCATTTTCAGCCAGTACGCCACTGCCATCTGCTTGATGACAAGACTGGCATTTGGATGCGTACACTTCAGCACCCTTGGTGGGATCAATCGCACGCTTTAAACCTTTTAATTTAAAAATCCCTGATCCTTTAGGTGACTTGCCTTTCTTAACATCAGTGCCTAGCCATTTGATATAGGCCAAAATCGCCCGCATCTCCTTGCTTTCAGCTGCCAACGCTTGCCCATTCAAACTACGTTCAAAACAATCATTTACGCGCTTAACTTGATCCTCTATAGCGCCTGAGCGAGCCCTAAATTTCGGATAGGTAGACTGAACGGCGAAATAGTTATTTCCCCAAGGCTGGGTGCCCGCATTTAAGTGACAGTTTTGGCAATTCATCCCGTTGGAAATGGCCTTGACGGAACCTTTTGGCCCTAAATATTCAGACGTGTGGGCAATTAATTCCCGACCATACACCACTAATTCTTTCTCCTCCGGCTTCAAAGACATCATCCGCCAGTCAGACGGCGCCGTCCATACATGAGTGAAATTGGAATCAGGAGCGGCATAGACAGCAATAGAATCTAGTTTACTCGAGCCTGCATTTTGGTAGGTACGAAAACCTAAAAAGCCCAAAAGGAAGATCAGTAAACCGAACAAAAAAGTTTTAAGAATCTGATATTGCAATTTCAAGGAGTCTAAATTAATATTTTAAATAAGCCCAACCAGCCTCCTGCTTTAACACAACCTCCGCAACCCCAGATGGTACCGCTCCTGCTTGAATTAAAATGGTGGAACGATCTATTTTACGTTCGCGAATGGTATTTTCACAGGCTTTAAATAAAACGCCGGTAGCTGCTAATTCCGCAATTTTAGCTTTTTGAGTGGTTTTCCCATCCACTAAAATGCTAATTCCTGCACCATGAGCAACTAATTCAATTTGAGTATTGGGTCCCAATGCAGTTTGAAGATTAGAAATATTTTTCAATGCTCCGTGCCAAACCAAGGTGTCCGACGTATTCAATTGCACAACTACTTTGTGCGCTTGTGCCTTTACTGCAATGGAAACGCAAATGAAAATAAGCGTACTTAATAAGATCTTTTTCATAGTTTCTATTTGTTTCTTTTTGCAATGATAGCTGAAATTTACTAAAAGACTAGAGACAAATGTCACGTTGACACCTTTTTCGATGACCTATATTTGCCTACATAAACACAGAAAATATGGTAGAATTACTAAAGAATTTATTTGGCTTTGGACCAAAGGTAGACTATAAAGCTCTTTTAGCAGATGGTGCAACACTTGTGGACGTTCGCACTCCAGCAGAATTTAAAGATGGGCACATTAAAGGCGCCATCAACTTACCCTTACAAACTTTAGGATCTAATTTGAACAAATTAAAGAAAGATCAGGTTATCATTACTTGTTGCCGCTCGGGAAGCCGTAGCGGAATGGCTCGCCGCCAGCTTCAAGCCGCAGGTTATACGCAGGTGTATAATGGAGGAGCATGGAGCAGCTTGAGATAAGAGAGTAGAGAGAAGAGATAGTAAATGGTGAATGTTAAATGGTAAATGGTGTATGATGAATTATTTAATCTCTAATCTATAATTTACTTCGGACTAAGTACGCAGGACGACTAAACGACAAAGTCGTGACTAAATCACGAAGTGATGACTTACTCGCATAGCGACTGATTACTGACTACTAGATACTGACAATTATGAGCAAATTCGACGAACTATTGAAATCACCAGAACCCGTATTAGTTGATTTTTCAGCTGAGTGGTGTGGCCCATGCAAGCAATTAAAGCCTATTTTAGAGCAATTAAAGTCTAAAATTGGAGATTCTGCCAAAATCATTAAAATCGATGTCGACAAGAATCGTACCTTAGCAGATAAATTCCAAATCCGTTCCGTACCCACCTTGATCCTTTTTAAAGATGGAAAGTCGGTTTGGCGTCAGTCAGGAGTTATTCCTGCAAGTACTTTGGAAGGAATCATTAAACAGCATTCAAAATGAGAAACATTCTATATTCATTTCTAATCATTGGTCTATTATTTTCTTGTGGGCCAAAAGAAGGACTACAAGACCTAGTCGCCACAGAGTTCCAAACAGCCATGGCTGGGGAGTCAGGAGCGCAGATTTTGGACGTGAGAACCAGTGATGAATTTCAAAATGGCCACATCGAAGGAGCCATCAATGCAGATGTAAGCTCTCCCGCTTTCGCACAAATCGCTAATGGATTAGCGAAGGATAAAACCGTTTTCGTGTACTGCTTATCTGGAGCTAGATCCTCCTCAGCTGCAGGAATGCTAAAAGAAATGGGCTTTAAATCAATCGTCAATTTAACTGGCGGCATGTTAGCTTGGCAATCGGCTAATTTGCCTGTCGCTACAGGTGAAACAAAAGCGAGTGCATCAGCGGGATTAACCGAAGCAACTTTCGCAGAAAAAATCAAAGGAAAACCGATGGTCATCATCGACTACAATGCGACTTGGTGTGGCCCTTGCAAACAATTAAGCCCTATTTTGAAGGAATGGGTAAAAGCCCAAAACGGAAAAGTCGAACTGATCGAAATCGATGTAGACGAAAACCAAGAGTTGGCTAAATCAAAGAAAATCGAAGCGATTCCGTACCTAGAAATGTACAAGAACGGGGTTAAGACTTGGAGTAGTGTGGGATTGATTGGGAAAGAGGAGTTAGACAAGTCGCTTAGCGACTAAGTTATATACATCGCCTCGCGACTAAGTCATCGCGCTGCGATTTAGTCGCCTTCGGCTTAGTCGTCGCTGCGCGACTTAGTCCGGAGGGAATTTTAGAGTGGAGATTAGAGATTATGGAGTAAACATTTACCATTCACCATTTACCATCTCTTCTCTATACTCTCCTCTCTCTACTCTTTTTTTGCGACCTCAAACCCTATCGACACCGAATTAACGCAATAACGTAATCCTGTAGAGGTAGGGCCATCGTCAAACACGTGACCTAAGTGGCCTCCGCATTTAGCACAGGTGATTTCGACACGACGCATGCCTAGGGTGTTATCTACGGTTTCTTTGATAACTCCAGCTTTTACTTCTTTATCAAAACTAGGCCAACCACAATGCGAATCAAACTTCGAATTTGAGCTAAAAAGTGGTGCGCCGCAACCTCTGCAGGTATACATCCCTTTCTCGTTGTGCATTAGAAATTTTCCGGTATAGGGCTGTTCTGTACCTTTTTGGCGTAAAATATAATATTCGTCGTCCGTTAATTTAGCCTTCCATTCGGCCTCAGTTTTAGGCAAATTTTCCATCGTGTTCGTTGCTATCGTTTGTTTAGGCGTTTGTTTGGGTTGTTGTCCACAAGCCTGCAGGCTAATGAATACGAGTACTAATCCTAGAATCTTTTTCATGTGATTATATTTTATAGCATAACGCAAGATAAGGGAAAAAGGTTTAAGCTGCTGCGCAGCAGTCGTCCTTCGGACTTAGTCGACTGCGTCTTAGTCATCGCTTCGCGATTTAGTCCGGAGTAAACATTTACCATTCACCACTTACCATTCACCATTCTCTACCCTCTATCCTATCCATCTCCTCTCTCTACTCTCTTATCTCTAATCTCCTTTATTCTTTGTGCTTTATGCTCTATGCTTTACGCATACCGCGGATCCACCCGCCACGCTAACTTCCGCAATTGTTGCACGCGTAGGGTTCGGTGGCCAAAATCGTCCATCGACACGCCCTGCATCCAATAAATTCCACTGCCGCGGAAAGAATAGTTCTTCAGGTCTGAAGGAAAATGGACGGTATCAAAGAATTCGCCTTGCAGGTCCACAAAGTAGCCAAAATACATTCTTTCGCCCTGCTTCGTTCGAGTGGATTTTAAGGTGACGAGGTAGCCGATGATATCGCCTTTGGGTAAAACTAAATCCGCATTTAATAAGGTTTCTGGTAATTCCTCTAACAATAAAAAAGGCGAGCAAAGGGGGAAACCGAGAATCTCCCATTGGTCGAAAGCATCCTCCTCGGGTTCGTGGATAAGCGGAGGCAAAACCCCGATGTCTGGGGAAAGTTCCTCGAACATCTCCATCGAGACCACCGTAGAGACTTTGCCTTGGAAGCGGGCGTGCGCCTCCCATAATAGTGGCTTTTTCGCCTGACCTAGGTTACGAAAGGCGCCTATGCGAATCAACAGAATCGATTGCTCTAGCCCGATGGAGACGCGGTGCACAAAATCCTCCCAAGAACGGAAAGGCCCAGACTGCCTCCGCGCTTCCAATATTTCCTGAATGACCCGCTTCTCCAGACCTTTGATGTGTACCCAGCCTAAATAAATCCGCTTGCCTTCGATCCGAGTTAGATAATCGCTCTCATTAATCTCGGGTGCCTCCACCTCTGCCCCGCAGCGTCTTGCCTCGTGCACATAAAATTCAGTCCGGTAGAATCCCCCAAAATTATTGATCACCGCCACCATAAATTCAAGTGGGTAATAGGTCTTCAAATAGAGGCTTTGGTAACTTTCTACGGCAAAAGAAGCCGAATGCGCCTTCGAAAAGGAATAGCCCGAAAAGCTTTCCATCTGCCTCCACACCTCCCGCGAAACGGCTTCGGGATAGCCTTTTTTGGCACAATTCTCGAAAAAAGCCTGCCTGATGCGGTCAAATTCTGCGCGAGAACGGTATTTACCTGACATTCCGCGGCGCAGGACATCAGCCTCCGCCAAAGTCAATCCGGCAAAATAGTGTGCCACCTTGATCACATCTTCCTGGTAGACCATCACACCATAGGTTTCCTTCATCAGCTCCCCCATCAGCGGATGCACCGGCTCGTAGGAATCGGGGGCGTGGAAACGCTCGATGTAGGCTTTCATCATCCCGGATGAGGCGACACCGGGGCGAATGATGGAGGATGCGGCGACTAGGGTAATGTAATCTTGGCAACGTAGCTTCTTTAAGAGCGAGCGCATCGCGGGTGATTCGATGTAAAAGCAGCCCATCGTCTCGTGGCGCATCAGCTGTTTGCGCACGCCTTCGTCTTTCATAAAGTCCTGCACGCGGTGGACGTCGACATCGACTCCGCGGTTTGCGCGGATGATATCGACGGACTCTTTGATGTGGCCGAGGCCTCTTTGGGACAAAATATCAAACTTCGCAAAGCCGATTTCCTCCGCCACGTACATATCGAACTGGCAGATGGGGAAACCTTTAGGCATCCCCTCTAAGGCCGTGTAAGCGGATAAGGGCACATCCGAAATGAGGATACCGCCCGCGTGGATGCTGAGGTAATTAGGGAAATCGAGCAGGAGCTGACCGTATTTGACAATCAACTGCTGCAACTCGGAACTCACCTCCCGCATCGCCGCGGCTGGATCGAGCCAGGCGTCTATCTCGGCTTTGGGAAGACCAAACACCTTCGCCAGCTCCCGGTAAATGGACTTATCTCGAAACGTGACATAGGTGGCCAGCAAACACACGTGCTTCGCCCCATAGCGCTTAAAGATGTAATCGATAATATCATCCCGCTCATCCCAGGAAAAATCAATATCAAAATCCGGCGGACTCGTCCGGTGTTTGTTGATGAAACGCTCGAAATAGAGGTCTAATTCCACCGGATCCACATCCGTAATCCCAATGCAATAGGCCACAATGGAATTTGCCCCGGAGCCACGACCTACGTGAAAATAGCCCCTAGAACGTGCATAACGAATAATGTCCCAGGTAATCAGGAAATAGGCATTGAAATCCAGCTCGTGAATAATCTTCAATTCCTTCTCCACCCGCGCCTTCGCCTCGCGATCCCCCCGCGGATAGCGAAAACGCAAACCCTCGTAAGCTAGCTTCGTTAAAAGCGCTAAATCGTCCTCTTTAGAAGAGCTAAACAGCGAACGGTTCTTCGGCTTTTTAAAATCAAAGCTAAAATGGCAATCGGATAGAATCTTATCCGCCTCCGCTAATAGCTGCGGATAATCCGCACAAGAGGCCGCTAGTTCCGCAGGAGTATAGAAACGTTCGTCTACCTGCGCCTGGTCCTGCTTCGACAATTTGCTCAATAGCGTATTCTTATCCACCGCGCGCAGCAAACGATGCATCGAAAATCTGCGCTGATCTAAAAACGTAAAGGGCTGACACCAGACAAAATCATGCAGGTCTTTTTCCTTCCAAATTTGCTTCAAGTCACTCGCTCGTACGCCCCAGCGCTCCTGCGAACCGAGCGTCTTGATCTTTTTCCGTAGAGCCAAAGGATAAATTATCCAAATATCGTCTGAAACCGGAGGTCGCTCTGGCCAGGGCTCTTTGGACACTAAATACTTCGTGGCAAAATCATTGATCTGCGCAAAACCGACTTCATTCCGCGCTAAACAAATATAACCTGCTGTAAATTCCATCCCCACCACAGGCTTAATCCCCTCCTGCTGGCAAGCTTGCACGAAATCGAATACCCCAGAACTCCGGTGGATATCCGTTAAGGCCAACGACGTAATGCCTCGCGCCTTCGCCTCCTGAACTAATTGCTCAGGCGAAAGCGTGCCATAGCGCAAGCTGTAGTAGGAATGGCAATTCAAATACATCTATTCGTCGTTTTTAGCGTGTGACGCACCCGCAGATATAGCAGCGGGTAATCGATTTCTACGTTCGGCACTCCCCATCAATCCACTCGCGCGCAAGATGGAAAACTCGCCGTAGCGGTTCTTCAGGGAGTCCATCGCCTGGTAAAGCGGCACTAGCTTAGCCCCGTCATCAAACAGGTTCAATTGCTCTTGGCCTTGTAATAGCTTCGAGAAGCGCACCCCGATCAGCCGAATTAATAGCCTCCGATCATACAGCTTCTCGAACAATTCATAGACCGCCGGAATCAGGCGGTGGTCGCTGGCGGAAGCGGGGATACTGATTTGACAGGTATGGGTGTCAAAATTCGAGTAACGCACCTTCACCGTAATACAGGACGTACATTGCCCCAGCTTGCGCAAATCATAGCTCAGTTGCTCGGTCAGCGAACCCAGGATCCGTCGTAACAAAATCACATCCGTACTATCCTGCTCAAACGTTATCTCCTTAGACAAGGACTTCTGCTCGGAATAAGGCACCACAGGACGCAAATCGATGCCGTTGGCTCTTTCCCAAAGCATCGTCCCCGACTTCCCAAAGGTTCGCTCTAATACTCGCTGCGGCATTTGGCTGAGCGTCCCTACATGGATGATCCCCATATTGCGTAGCGTCTGGGCCGTAACGGCGCCTATCATCGGGATCTTGTTCACCGTCATGGGCGCTAAAAAGGCTTTCTCCTGACCTGCTGGCACCTGAAACTCGCCGGCGGGCTTGACGTGATTCGTAGCGACTTTGGAAACCGTCTTATTCACCGATAAACCAAACGACATCTGCAATCCTATCTGCTTTTTAATTCGATCCCGCAGATCCTGGGCAAAGGCGTAAGACCCAAAGAAACGCTCCATCCCCGTCATATCTAAATAAAACTCATCAATCGAGGCTTTCTCCACTAAAGGCGCCCGCTCCATAATCAGCGAGGTCACCATCTCCGAATGCTGCACATACGCCTCGTAATCTCCTCGCAACACAATCGCGTCCGGACACAATTTCAACGCCATCTTCATGGGCATCGCAGAACGCACCCCAAAAGCCCGCGTCTCATAACTACACGCCGCCACCACGCCTCGATCCGACCCGCCGCCCACAATGACCGGCTTGCCCACAAGTCGTGTATCCCGGAGTCGCTCTACCGAGACAAAGAAACTGTCTAAATCCATGTGCACAATCGCGCGCTCCTGCATAAAATTGGTAGATATTTGGGTATTTTGAATACCTTTCGTAACTTCGAAAAGTATACGAAGAAATTTTAGATACGAATTTTATTCATTTTCCTTTAATAAGCAAATCGCATGAGCACTTTTTTTAGTCAGAATTTACGTTTTTTACGCAGCAAGATGTCGGAGAAAACGTCGCAGGAAAAACTGGCGGAATTACTGAATATTAAGAAGCCGACTTTGGGCTCGTATGAGTCCGGAAGAGCGGAGCCTAAATATGCGGATTTGATCTCCCTAGCGGAGTTTTTTAAGGTTGAAGTGGATGAATTATTGAAGGAAGATTTGTCTACAAGAATCCCCGGCCTGTCGAACAAACCTAAGCTACGAATTTTAGCTACGACGGTCGATGCGAACAATGAGGAGAATATCGAGATGGTTCCGGTCAAAGCTTTGGCAGGATACACCGCCTCCTACGACGACCTCGACTTCGTCCGCGACCTCCCTACGTTCCAAGTACCTTTCCTGCCTAAAGACAAGAAATACCGCGTTTTCCCCATCAAAGGCGAATCGATGTTGCCCCTACAGCCGGGCTCTTTAGTCTTCGCTGAATATGTCGAAGACTGGACCCAAATCAAGGACGGAACCATCTGCATCGTCGTTACCCGCGAGGACGGCGTCGTATTAAAGCAGGTCATCAACCACCTCGCAGAACGCAAAGTATTGATCCTGAACTCTACGAACAAGACCTACGATCCTTACCCGATTTTGGGCTCTGAAATCCAGGAAATCTGGAAGTTCGCGGGGTATTTCCACGATGCGTTTCCTGAAGTATAAAGTAAGAGTCAATAAGTCGCCGGATAAATCCGGCTTAGTCAAAGAGTCGAATGAAAACGACCTCTACGCTATTGACTAAGTCACAGAGTGACGACCCTTTGACCAAGCCGAGGGCGGCCCCGCCGCTTGAGGCGACTCATTTACCATTTACCACTCACCATTTACCATCTCTACAGATGATCCTTAAAATTGCCACCTCCCTTTCCATTTCCGAAAACCAAGTTCGGAAAACCATCGCCCTATTGGACGAGGGCGCCACGATTCCCTTTATTTCCCGCTACCGCAAGGAGGCGACGGGAAGTTTGGATGAGGTGCAGGTGGCGGCGATTCGGGACCTAAGGGATCAATATGTGGAATTAGAGAAGCGTCGCGAGGCGATCTTGAAGTCCTTACAGGAACTGGAGAAATTGACGCCGGAACTGGAGAAGGCGGTTCGAGGGGCAGAGACTTTGGCCAAATTAGAAGACATCTACCTTCCCTACAAACCTAAGCGCAAAACGCGCGCAATGGCAGCCCGCGAAAAAGGCTTACAAGAACTCGCAAACCAAATCCGATTACAAGGCCTAAAAGACCCAGAGGTCTTAGCGGCTGAATACTTAGACAATGTAAAGGAAGCACTTGCAGGGGCTCGGGATATTTTAGCAGAGGAGATGATGGAAACGGCTGAGGCGAGAGAGGAATCTAGAAACCTATTTGCCCGTAAAACCACCGTCAAATCAACAGTCGCGAAAGGCAAGCAAGAAGCAGGCATAAAATACAAAGACTACTTCGACTGGTCTGAATCCCTGGCTCAAGCGCCGTCTCATCGGGTTTTGGCCCTATTTAGAGGCGAAAATGAGGGAATTTTGAACCTAAACCTAGCGGGTCCGGACGAGGATGTTTTAAATAGATTAGAGCGCCGCTTCCTGACCGGAAACAATGCCTGTGCAAAACAAGTGGGACTGGCCATCCAAGACGGCTATAAACGCTTGCTGATGCCAGCCATGGAAACCGAAATGCGAGCTGAGGCGAAGAAACGCGCAGACGAAGAAGCGATTCGTGTCTTTGCAGAAAATATCAGACAACTTTTATTAGCCGCACCCTTAGGCCAAAAACGTGTCTTAGCCCTCGATCCTGGTTTCAGAACGGGTTGCAAAGTCGTTTGCTTAGATGAACAAGGCACGCTATTAGCAAACACGGCGGTCTATCCTCATACAGGACCGGGACAAGCAGCTGAAGCAGCACATACGATCCAAGCCTGGGTCAAACAATATAAAGTACAAGCCATCGCCATCGGAAACGGTACAGCAGGCAGAGAAACCGAGTCTTTTGTACGCGCTTTGAAGCTAGAGGGCATCACAATTATTATGGTGAACGAAAGCGGAGCATCCATCTATTCAGCCTCTGAAGCGGCACGGGACGAGTTTCCAGACAAGGATTTGACCGTTCGTGGCGCAGTTTCCATTGGGCGTCGTTTGATGGATCCTCTGGCAGAACTGGTTAAAATTGATCCTAAATCCATCGGTGTGGGGCAATATCAGCACGATGTAGACCAAAAGAAACTGCAAGCCTCCCTAGATGACACCATCATCTCTTGCGTGAACTCGGTAGGTGTGGAATTAAACACGGCCTCTAAACAGATTCTATCTTACGTTTCTGGCTTAGGTCCGCAATTAGCCCAAAACATCATCGACTACCGCACGAAGAACGGCCCCTTCATCAAGCGATCAGACCTAAAAAAGGTCACGCGTTTAGGAGAAAAAGCCTTCGAACAGGCAGCCGCTTTCTTACGGATACGCAACGCAAAAAATCCGTTAGATGCTAGCGCAGTACACCCGGAACGTTACGAAATCGTCGAAAAGATGGCAAAAGATTTGAACTGCAAGGTTTCAGATCTGTTAGCGAACGAATCGTTGCGCAAGCAAATCCGCCTGAGTCAATATGTAAGTACTGAAGTGGGAATGCCTACTTTGACAGATATTATGGAAGAGTTAGCTAAACCAGGACGTGACCCTCGAGAGCAATTCGAAGCCTTCGAATTCACCGAGGGGGTAAACTCGATCAAAGATCTTCGCGTAGGAATGACGCTTCCAGGAATTGTGACCAACATTACGAATTTTGGTGCCTTTGTAGATATCGGCGTTCACCAAGATGGCTTAGTTCACGTCAGCCAGCTAGCAGACAAGTTTGTGAAAGATCCCAATGAAGTAGTCAAAGTGGCACAAAAAGTGCAAGTCCGTGTGACGGAGGTGGATGAGGCAAGGAAGCGGATTGCGCTGAGTATGAAGAGCTAATGATGAATGGCGAATCTATAGTTTTAAAGCATAAAGCACAAAGAATAAAGTACAAAGATGGTATCGCCTTCGGCGATGAGTATGTGAACTGTTTAAAAATTCGAGGAAATAGTTCACGAATCCATCCCCGAAGGGGATTCCTGCTTTATTCTTTGTGCTTTATGCTTTGTGCTTTAAATTATAATGCACTTACCATTCACCATTTTAATTAATCTTTCTTCTTACAGCAATTCGGCAACTTCGCATAGTCTTTAGCGATCGCCTTCACCTCATCTGCATCGTATCCCGTTTCTGAGATTACTTTTCTGATACCTGATGCATCGATTTTTGCCGCATCGAACTCCACGGTGATGACCTTGTCGTCTAGATTCAAATCGGATTTAGCCACGCCTTTCGTCAAAGCTAAATTCTTTTCGATGCGCTCTTTGCACATTTCGCAAATGGCAGATGTTTTAATCTTAACCGTTTCTTTAGGGCCCGCAAGCGTTAAAAACGGCAGAATCAATAAAAATAAGAACTTTTTCATAGGATTATTTTTTAACTAATTTAAGATCCATCGTGCAAGCAGGACACTTCCCTTTTTTAGCATAGGTCTTTTTGCCTTCGCACTTCATTGGACAAGCATATTCTTCTTTTTTACTCTCTTTGGCAGCCTTTTGATCTGCCTTTTGAGTTACCTGACTTGTGGACGCAAAGGCCCCAAACATTCCCATTACTAGGGTCGAAACTACGATGTACTTTTTCATATTAATTGATTTTATAACGGATTCCTGTATATACCATGGTGCCGGTAATCGGCCCCCAAACCATCGAAGCATCAAATCCTGAAGCAAATGGATCTTTAGCTACATAAATGGGATTCTTTTGGGTAAAATTAAAAAGATTTTCCACTCCTACATATAATTCCCACTTTTTAAATTGACGGGTAACTTGCGCATAAACCGTAGAGAATGGTGGCGCTGTTACTTCTTGAATTGCATCAGTATGTAAATGCGCTAATTTATGGTCTGGTATTCTCCTAGAGCCATTCCATTGCCAGGTTATATCATACTTCCAAATCTCGTAAGGCGTCGAATAAGCTAAATTAACTAGCACACGATCTTTATTAAGATAAGGCTTTGACAGTCGAATCAAACCACCATCCATCCGTAAATAGTCTGCTTGAACATCTTGGTAACGGTAGGCAGCCTTGATTTCAAATCGTTTAAACGGACTATAATTGAACTCTGCTTGAATACTCGTAGCAAAAGACTCTCCACGCATGGCATACATTCGTATAGTCGACCCCGCCTCCATATCGACCATCCATTGATTTGTGAAATCGGTTCGGAAGGCATCTACTACCAGATTAGCTTTTCTAGATCCAATGTTCATATTCTTAGTTAGCGTAATTCCATAATTCCAGGAGGCCTCCAGCGGATTGAGATCCCCAACTAATTTTAAGGCTCGGTTATTGATTAAGAATCCCATATTTTCTGCCAAAGGATTCACCCGGCGCCACCCTTTCCCGGCAGATAATCGAACAATCCAATCCGGCGCTACATCCCACTTCATATGTAAACGAGGTACCCATTGGGTGCCTAGTTGATTGTGAAAGTCGACTCTTTGGCCTAGAACCACCGTTAATTTAGTAGGAATTGTCCACGTATATTCACCATAAATTCCAGGCACCATTTCTGTCCTGGAATAAGCTGAATCAATATAGGACTCTTGATAAGCATCCATCAAAAAGCTAGCACCGGTCTTCCAGGTATGATTTGTGTTGCCAATAATGGATTGAAAAATCAAATTACCGTACACACTTTGCTCACGCCCTCGGTAATTTTTCATGGAAAAGTAGGAATCATTTGAATGGTTCGCCGTACTTAAAATTAATGCCAAACCTTGATAAGGCTTAGCAGGGTACAAGCGAGCGATCTTAGCAAAAGTCTCCAAGCGCTCGGTCTTGCTCCCAAAGCCGTAGATCTTATACCGATCGGAATTTGATTCAATGCCGTTTTGACCTCCTAAACGATCCTCATGTAAGTAATTTGCTCCCCATTGAATCATCCAACGATCTGTGGCATATTTCCAGCGATTTAACACATTGATGAGGTTAAATAAAGGTAAGTCCAAAAAGCCATCTCCATTACCATCAAATCGAGCAACTTGCTGGGAATAATGCGTAAATACGCCTGTAGACAAGCGTGAATTAAAACGATGTGCGCCTTGTTGATTGACCTCAAAACGCCCCTGAGAGTTCGTATAGGTATTTAAATAATAAACCTCCGAAGTATCTGGCTTTGCCAGATCCACATTGATGGCCCCCGTCATAGATTCATATCCATTTACAACGGAGATTGTTCCTTTGGCTAAATCAATCGATTTAATCCAGGTTCCTGGTAAATAATTTAAGCCGTAGGTAGATTTCAAACCTCTAATCGACGGGATATTCTCTACATTCGTTTGCACATAATTTCCTGCTAAGCCCAGTAATTGAATTTGCTTCGAACCCGTCACAGCATCTGCATAACTAACAGATACCGACGCATTCGTCTCAAAGCTCTCAGATAAATTACAGCAAGCTGCCTTCCCTAAGGTTTTGATTGTCATAACCTCGGTGGCGAGAATGGCGTTGTCGTCTTTTTGACCCGGATTCGCGATCACCCGAAACTCTTTTAATTCTGTATCGCGTTCGATACTATCCTTTTTTATGACTTTTTGGGCCTGTAAAAGCGTAGAAAAACTTAGAAGAATAAGTAATTTATACATGGTATATTGATTTAAATGATAGAAATAGCTGTTACCCTATTTCCTCAAATCAAATACGTTTGCAATTGAGCTAAGCGAACTTGCCGCGATAAGGGTGGAGCGTTAGCTTGAAAAGATGAAAAAGAATCAAGTTCTTGATAAAAATTTTCTGATGAAGGAATAGCCATGGGCTGCGATGCCGAAACAAAAGCCAAGTTAATGGCTTTTACACCCCTCGTGAAATCAAAATTAAATTTCACCTGGTATTTCCCTAGCAAACAACATTTAGCCCTAGAAATATATGCTTGGGATGTATTTTTACAGCAAGATTCTGCTTTAGAGAAGCTGGTTTTCTTAGCCCCTGTAAACACACAAGTCGCTTCGGTCCATGAAATTCCAAGGCTGCCGAAAAGAATCCAGGCAGCGAGAAAAAGGGACATGAAGGATTGGGCGAACAATTTCATCAAACAAAATTAACTTAAAATTCTTAATTTGCTTTATGCTTCAGCGGTTTATTTTCCTATTACTATTCAGCGCTTGCTTACCCTTGAAGGCGCAAACCTACCGCTATTTGATTCTTTTAAAGGACAAAGGCTCAAACAATTATTCGTTAAACAAGCCAGAGGCCTTTTTAAGTTCCAAAAGCCTAGAACGCCGTAGAAAGAATCGCGTGGTCCTGACTTCACAAGACTTACCCATTAGCCAAAGCTACCTTGATCAAATAAAAGCCACGGGCGCCAGCATCCTATTTCCATTAAAGTGGATCAATGGTGCCCTTATTACCCAAAAACCAAGCGATTTAAAGAAAACTCTTGCCTTAAGTTGCGTCAAAGGCCTTTATTGGAATTTTCCTGCTGACTCGAGTCAAGCAAAGCAAATTCTATCCGGGACACAATCGAGCGCGGTAAGCCCCGATTACGGAAATTCATCCTACCAAATCAACCAATTAGGCATCGACCAGATGCATGCAAAAAATATACTCGGTCAAGGATCACTCATCACGCTACTCGATGACGGATTCAAACAAGCCAACACTGTTTCTTACCTTCAAAACACCTTTTCCGAAAAACGGATTATTGCTACTTTAATTACTGACCCAACAGTTACCTCCATATATACAGCTGGCGGCCACGGAACAAACGTCCTTTCAACAATAGCCGGTTATGAACCAGGGAAATTAATTGGGACTACCTACAAAGCCTCCTTTGCCCTAGCCCAAACCGAAGAAAGTGGACATGAATTAATTGTAGAGGAAGCCAATTGGCTACGTGGAGCCGAATGGGCAGATAGCTTAGGGACAGATATTATATCCTCTTCTTTGGGCTATTCTACCTTTGACAATCCCTTGCATAATCATAGCTATGCGGATATGAATGGCAAATCAACCTTAGTTTCCAAAGCCGCCGGATGGGCAGCCAGCAAAGGAATTTTAGTTACCATCAGTGCGGGAAATGAAGGAGCCAATAGCTGGAAATACATCACAGCACCAGCAGACGCAGACTCCATTTTAACAGTAGGTTCCGTTACTGCGTTAGGCAATAAATCGTCTTTCAGCTCAATTGGGCCCAGTTTCGATGGTCGAATAAAGCCTGATGTGGTGGCGATGGGATCTTCCACCGTCGTGGGTTATACGGATGGAATGATCGGGATTTCCAATGGCACCTCCTTTTCAGCTCCACTAATTGCAGGATTAGCAGCAGGGCTACTACAGACATTTCCTAGGCACACGGCGCAACAAATCAGAAATGCCTTGCTTAAATCAGGGACTCAATTTGCGAAAACAGATATGCTTTTAGGCTTTGGCATTCCCAATTATGACAAAGCCATAGCTGCCATGGAACTCATTTTAGAAAATGAACCAGATGCTTCCAAACTCATCATTTACCCTAATCCAGTTAGTTCGGGTTCTGCCATTCATATTTCGATGCCCTATGCTAATGCCGAAGTGGAATTACTAAATAATATAGGTGCTGTGGTTCATACTTTTAGATTAAATCAATCAGAGTCAACTATTTACTTGGCACCTTTCATTTCTGGGAAATATTATTTTAGATTTACCACACAATCAACCTCTATTGTCAAACCTATCCTATTACTATGAAAACACGCTTTCTTTCGCTCGATATTTTGAGAGGAATCACACTTGCGGGTATGATCCAAGTAAATAATAATGGCAATGGAGATTTCACCTATGGCCCTTTATTGCATGCTAAATGGAATGGCTTTACTCCTACAGACCTCGTTTTTCCTAGTTTTTTGTTCATGGTGGGTGTTGCGATGCGCTTTTCATTTAAAGCATTTAATTATGAATTGACACCCTCTGTTCGCAACAAGATTTTAAAGCGGACATTGTATCTTTTTTTAATCAATTACTTTGTTTTCTATTTCCCATTCCTTGATTTTTCTTTCGAAAATTTACGCTTTCTGAATGTATTACCCAGGATAGCCCTGTCTTATTGTGCCGTTTCTTTCATCACATTACAAGTTCCTAAAAAATGGCTTACTTGGATAAATGCGGGAATTTTACTGTCATTTTGGGGGATTTTGTATGTCTTTGGAGATACGGGATCTTGGATGGATATTAGTTCAAATGCCGTGCGGAAATTAGATCTCTTTTTATTCGGAGAATCACATTTATACCACGGTAATGTAGTAAATGGCCTCCGAATCGCTTTTGACCCGGAAGGCTTTTTGAGTACCTTACCAGCTATTTCGACGTGCCTTTTTGGCTACCAGGTGAGTTTGTATTTAGAGAATCAGGCCAAAGAAGGGAAATCTGCCTTAACCGGTCTACTCGGCTGGGGTACTGCCTTAATTGTAATTGCACTCCTTTGGGATCATGCTTTTCCTATCAACAAAAAATTATGGACAAGCTCTTTTGTCTTGATTTGCGCAGGGATTGATTTTATCTTGATCGGCTTACTAAACTGGTGGATTGAGACCAAAGAGCGTCATTTTGGTAACACCTTCTTCCTTGTTTTTGGCACCAATTCTATTCTTGCTTATGGCATTTCAGAGATAATTGCCATCCAATTAGGCAAATTTCAAATACAGAATATGTCAGCCAGCGATTGGTTATACTGGCATATTTTCGAGCCTATTTTTGGCAAATTCAACGGATCACTCGCTTATGCGATAGCTTTTGTACTGGTTTGCTGGGGGGTATGTTGGGTGTTTTGGCGCAAAAAATGGTTTCTCAAGGTTTAATAAAAAAGAGTTCTAAAATTGGGCTGCGCCATAATTTTGTGAATCTCTTTTTTAAAACCTTTCGATTCTTTACAAGAATTGATGTGGCTAATATTAATTTTCAAATGATAAAAATCAAAAACTATTCTTACGAACTCTAAAAAGAGCAAGCGATTTAAAATCTGAAGGCTGTTTTAGTTTGGGGATTTTAGAAATTATGACGTAGACCAATTTGAAAATCCCCAAACTAAATGGCCTCAGATTTATAAAGAAGCGCTGCACCAAAAACCCCAGCCGAATCCCCCAACTTAGGCTTCACAATCGGAGTCAAGACCTCTCCAGAATTGAAAATGTATTTCTTAATTCGTTCGATTCCCTCTGAATAAAGTAAATCGATATTACCCACGCCACCACCAATGACGATTACTTGAGGGTCCAATACATTAATTAGGGTGGAAACGGCGCGTCCAAAATTCTCTAGCATACGCTCGATGGTTGCAGAAGCGAAAGTATCTGTTCCGGCTAAATGCGCTTGAAGAATTTGGGGCATTCTGAGTTTTTGACCACTTTGGGACATATAAAAACCCTCTAAAGCTGGGCCCGAAATCACGTGTTCCACGCATCCTGACTTACCGCAATAACAAGGCGTCCCGCCTTCTTCTAAGATGTTATGACCCCATTCGCCACCTATTCCATGCAAACCATTGATTACCTGACCGTGGACAACTAAACCACCACCCACACCGGTTCCCATGATGATCCCAAAAACGACCTCAGCCTTAGGATTTACATCCTGAACAACTCCCATCAAGGTTTCTGCCAAAGCAAAGCAATTAGCATCATTCGCTAACCGAACCTGAGCTCCAGTAGCTTTTGCTAAATCAACCGCCATCGGACGACCGTTCATCGAGGTCGTGTTGCAGTTTTTCATGGTTTGGGTAGCGGGATTCAATACACCTGGAGTGGCAAAACCAATATGCGTAGGCGAAACACCAATCTGATCAGACACCCGCGATACCAAACGAGCGACTTGCGAAATAATATGTTCGTAGCCCTTAGAGGCCTCAGTGTCAATGCGTTCACGCGCGATGATGTGAGTTAGGTCATCGGCAGCTAAAACAGCGCATTCGATTTTAGTTCCACCTAAATCGATGCCCCATAAATAAAATTGTTTCATAGGTTTAGCGACGGTTATCGTTATTTTCAAAGATACTCAAATAACTTAAATAGCGACTATGGGCGATTTCGCCCGCCTCAAATGCTTTTAAAACCGCACAGGATGGCTCCGAAATATGTAGGCAATTATTGAATTTACATTCGCCTATTAAGGCACGCATTTCGGGAAAATAGTGTGATAATTCCTCTTTTTCGATCTCCATGACCCCAAGTTCATTGATGCCTGGGCTATCGATTAAGTAGGTTTCTGGCCCTAATTCCCACATGGTGGAGTAGGTGGTGGTGTGCACCCCTCTTTGGGCAAAATCAGAAATCTCATTCACTTTGATATTCAAATGTGGAGATACTAAATTCAATAAACTAGATTTCCCCACGCCCGAATGTCCTGCTAATAGCGACACTTTTCCGGCAAACATTGCTTTAAACTCGTCTACACCTTGACTTCGTGGAATGGAGGTAAACAAAATGCCATAGCCTAAATCCTGATAAAGGGCTGCGTAGCCGAAGATTTGGTCCTCCTCCTCCTCATTAAATAAGTCCATCTTATTAAAAACGATGGTAACCGGGATGCGAAAAGCTTCGGCAGTCACTAAAAAACGATCTAAAAAGCCCAAAGATGTTTTAGGAGATTTTAAGGTCATCACGAAAATGGCTTGATCCACATTCGCGGCCATTAACTGCCCCTGACCGGTTTTATGAACGGATTTTCGGATGATGTAATTCGTGCGCGGAATGATTTCCTCTATAACCACTGTTTCGTTCGCTTCATCCTCTACGGCATAAATGACACGATCACCGACGGTGACTGGATTCGAAGTTTTGGGGCCTTTTAATTTAAATTTACCCTTCAAACGGCCTTTAAATACCTTTCCAGACTCGGAACGAATTTCGTACCAAGATCCGGTTGAACGCATAATTAAGCCTTTACTTCCTTCCATTGATTGCTAAATTACGCACAAATTCCATGATTCTTTCGGTTGCTCCCGCTTGTAATTGCACGAAAGCACGAGATTGCACTTGCTTATTTACAAATAAATCGTCTCTGGCGTAAATCCCGCGCATTGTTTTATCTAATTCATCAGACGATCCGATCGGGAAGGCAAGTCCTAATTCAATTAACTCTCTTGCTTCTCGGAATTTCTGGTAGTTTTTATTGCCAAAAAATACGGTTGGACCAAATACCGCAGCTTCTAAAGTATTATGTAAACCATCGCCAAATGCTCCACCAACGTATGCGAAGGATGCTCCATTATATAAATTCGCTAAACGCCCCACCTCGTTGACAAAAAGCACATCGGCATTTTCAATAAAAGGACCTATCGAGTAAGTCACCTGTAAATCTATCTGATCTTCCCAAGTCTTCAACTCACCCGAATGAATTTCATGGGGTGCAATCACCCATTTGAAGGGATATTTCTTTGAATTAATTATCGGGATTAAACAATCCATATCCGCCTGCCACGCAGAACCGACCACCATAAATTCTTTATTATCTAAAAATTTAGTTAATAGATTCCAGGGAACGGGATTTCGCAAGGTGTCTAACACACGATCAAATCGAGTATCTCCAGCCACTGTTACATTCGGCCGCTGAAGCAAATCGGCAGATGCCTGATCTTGAACAAACAGATGTTCAAAACAAGCTAATAAGCGAAGAAAAAAACCTCCATACCAGTTGAAAAACACTTGTTTTGGCCTAAATATAGCTGAAACTAAAATGGTTGGAATCGATCGCTTTTTTAATCCAGTTAAATAATAATGCCAAAATTCATACTTCACAAAAACCGCCAGCGAAGGCTTCACTAAATCTATAAATCGAGCACTAGTAAAATAGCCGTCTAAAGGCAAATAACTAACATAATCAGCACCAACATAATTCTTTCGTACCTCATAACCGGAGGGTGAAAAGAAGGTCACTAAAATAAAATGCGATGGATTCTCCTTTTTATACGACTCAATAATGGGTCTCCCTTGCTCAAATTCGCCCATCGATGCGGTATGAAACCAGACCACGGGTTTTTTATTCGTTTCAAAATGTTCTTCTAGACCATCCCAAACATGTTTTTGGCCCTCATTCATCAAATGCGCTTTGCTTTGAAACAAGGCGGCTAAACGAATAAGCCCTCGATATAAAAACAAGACAAAAGAATAGAGGCAAACCCTCATTTTTTACTAAATTTGATATTGAATTGATAAAATTACGAAAAAGGCAGGTGAATATGAATTGGATACCCTTGACTGATGAGAAACAACTGGCAGAAATCGTGAATATGTCGCAAGAAAAACCAGTGGTCATTTTCAAACATAGTACGCGTTGCTCCATCTCCTCTACGGCATTAAATCGTTTTGAAAGAGCTTGGGATTCGGAAAATGCTCCTGCCTATTATCTGGATTTAATTGCCTATAGACCTATTTCAGGCCAAATAGCTAGTCAATTCGACGTTGAACATCAGTCCCCACAAGTACTGGTGATTGATAAGGGTGCATGCCCTTATTCTGCCACTCATTGGGACATTTCAGTAGAAGAAATCAAACCTTTTATCCATGCCTAGATTTTTTTTATTTTGGGTGATTTTTAGTGTCCCTTTGCTTATGATGGGCCAAAGAAAATCAGCAGCACCCCAGAAAAAAGAAATTAATGCATCCTCTTCTTCCTGGGGAATTGGCGTAAATACCAATACAAACTCGGGCATTTTAGGTGGCTTTAGCTTTATTAAATCATTTAAAAACCGATCTTTCGTAAATGTGGATCTAACGAATACTAAAGATTACCGCGAATTCGATTCCCCCTTTTCCTATAATGGTAGAACTTACGTAGAAGGAAAATTAAATTATTTGATCAATTTCAGACCTGAATACGGTCGCCAATGGGCTTTATTAAAACAAGCAAGTGAAGGAGGAACGAGTTTGAATGGTCGCATTGCAACGGGTCCTACCATCGGAATTCAAAAGCCCTATTTTGTAGACATTGTTTATACAGAAGCGGGAAAGTCTATTTCTGCGAGTGTTCCGATGGCAAAAGCTTTGGACAATACCTATACTAAATCCATCATCAGCGGTGAAGGCAGTTTCTTTTCCGGGTTATCAGAATCGAAATTTATCCCCGGATGGCACGTAAAAACGGCTCTAGAGTTTAAATTTGAGACCTTAAAACAGAACTACCTTGCCATCGAGACGGGATTTATCGTCGATTTTTTCAGCCAGCCTGTGGAAATTTTAAACCAAACAAACCCTAGATCCGTTTATACAACGGGTTATGTGACCTTTTTCTTTGGAAAAAGTAAATAGATAAAATATGATTGAATTACCTCAAGTAAGTCCTGCCGCTAATTCTCGCAAACCAGATTGGTTACGCGTTAAATTACCGATCGGCGAAAAATATACGAACGTGCGTAAAATCGTGGATGAATACAAATTACACACGATTTGCCAGTCCGGAAATTGCCCTAATATGGGGGAATGCTGGGGTGAAGGAACGGCTACTTTCATGATACTAGGAAACGTTTGTACGCGCTCTTGCACTTTTTGTGCCGTTGCAACGGGACGTCCTATTGAATATGATGAAGACGAACCACGCCGAGTGGCAGATGCCATCCAATTAATGAAAGTGAAGCACGCGGTAATTACCTCGGTGAATCGCGATGAATTAAAAGATAAAGGGGCTGAAATTTGGTACCAAACTGTTCGCGCGGTGAAAGAAACCACCCCTTTAACGACGATTGAGACATTAATTCCAGATGTAAAAGCCAATTGGGATGCCCTTATTCGGATGATTGAAGGCGGTCAGGAAGTTGTTTCACACAATATGGAAACAGTGGAACGTTTATACCGCTATGTTCGCCCTCAAGCAAAATATGTGCGTAGTTTAGAGCAAATCAAGCGCACAAAGGAATTCGGCAAACGCAATAAATCAGGCATTATGCTTGGTTTAGGTGAGACGCAAGACGAGGTGTTGAAAGCGATGGACGACCTCATCGAAAACGGATTGGATGTGTTGACTTTGGGACAATACCTACAACCGACGAAAATGCACCATGAAGTGATCGAATGGATACACCCTGATACATTCGCTATGTACAAAGAGGAAGGATTGAAACGCGGGCTTGCCTACGTAGAATCCGGCGCACTTGTACGTTCTAGTTACCACGCGGAAAAGCACATCTAGTTTATGCAATTACCCGGCCCAGCCTATCGAGAATACGATTACATCCTAGCGGGCGGGGGAATGGCAGGATTATCTTTGACCTATTACTTATCTAAAAGTAGTCTTAGTTCGAGGCGCATTTTGATCATCGACCGGGGAATTCGACGAGAACAAACTTTTTGCTACTGGAGTGCTGAAACTAGTGGTTTCGATTTTCTAGCCGAGAAATCCTGGGAATCGCTCTACTTTCATAGTTCTCGTCCGTCTTCGAAACAAATTCCTATTGAACCCTATGCCTATCATAAAATCAATAGTAAGAACTGGTTTTCGCATGTGGAAGCGGAATTAAGTAAGTACCCTAACATACATTTCTTAGCGGCCGAAATCCAATCCATAGCTTTTCAAGGCGTAGGATCTTTAGTCCAAACATCAGAAGGCGAATTCTACGCCTCCGAAAAAATCTTTGACAGTTTCAGCCCATTTCCTTGCGATAATGCAAACCCTAAACATCTCAAGCAACATTTCTTAGGATGGGAAGTGGAATGCAATTTCAATAATTTCGATACGGACGCGGCGCATTTATTTGACTTTCGAGTGGCTTTTGGTAAAGAATGTGAGTTTATGTATGTCCTCCCTACCAGTCCTCGCAAGGCCCTATTCGAATATACCTTTTTCTCTGGAACCTTACGCGAACCAGAATTCTACCGGGATAAGATTAAATCCTATTTGTTCGCCTATTATGGCCTAACGGAGGATGATTACCTGATAAAAGAGGAGGAAAGTGGGGTAATTCCGATGCGCAATAATCCAAACGCGGTGGAGAATCTATATCAAAAACATCTAAAAATCGGAACTAGTGGTGGCTTCGTAAAATCCACAACCGGCTACAGTTTTTACCGAACCCAAAAATTCTGCCAAGACTTAGTGGCAGCCCTCGAAAAAGGCCCTTCCCCACAGCTAGTAATTCCACATCGACCTTGGAAAATCTGGTTAGACGAGGTCTTCCTACACGTATTGATTGATCAAAGAATAGCGGGGTCTAAAGTCTTTGAAAGCCTTTTTTACAATAACAAACCAGCCTTACTATTAAAATTCCTGCAAGAAGAAACCACTTGGAAAGAAGACCTAAGATTAATGTGGTCCGTTCCTACTTTGCCTTTTGTGAGAGCCGCATTGAAAACTATTAACCGGTCAAAAATTAAATGAATTGAACTTGCGGGTTCCTTGGAATAATCGTATTTTTGGCCTGATTTTAATCTCAAAAAACAAATAATATTCGCCCATGGCATATCTATTCACCTCTGAATCGGTTTCTGAAGGACACCCAGATAAAGTAGCTGATCAAATTTCTGATGCGTTAATTGACCATTTCATGGCCTTTGACCCCACTTCTAAAGTGGCATGCGAAACACTTGTAACCACTGGTCAAGTAATTTTAGCTGGCGAAGTAAATACAACGACCTATTTAGACGTACAAGCCATCACACGTGAAGTAATTCGCAAGATTGGTTATACGAAGTCAGAATATATGTTTGAGGCAAACTCTTGCGGTATTTTATCAGCGATTCACGAGCAATCAGCGGATATCAACCAAGGGGTGGATCGCAAGAACCCAGAAGAACAAGGTGCAGGTGACCAAGGAATGATGTTCGGTTTCGCTACGAAGGAGACTGACAACTACATGCCTTTGGCCTTAGACTTAGCCCACAAAATCTTACAAGAACTTTCAGCTATCCGCAATAACGAGCCATCGTTAATCGGATACCTTCGTCCTGATGCAAAATCTCAGGTGACGATTGAATACAGTGATAACCACGTGCCACAACGTATCGAAACGATTGTTGTTTCGACACAGCACGATGACTTCGCGCCAGAAGCTGAGATGTTAGCGAAAATCAACAAGGATATCGTTGAGATCGTTATACCTCGCGTGAAGGCTAAATTGAAGCCTGAATTGCAAGCTTTATTTAATGATGCTATCACCTACCACATTAATCCAACTGGTAAATTCGTGATCGGTGGTCCACACGGAGATACAGGTTTAACAGGTCGTAAAATCATCGTAGATACCTATGGTGGAAAAGGGGCTCACGGTGGTGGTGCTTTCTCTGGTAAGGATCCGTCCAAAGTAGACCGTTCAGCTGCCTATGCAACGCGTCATATCGCGAAAAACTTAGTCGCTGCTGGTTTATGTGACCAAGTATTAGTGCAGGTTTCTTATGCGATTGGTGTAGCTAAACCTTGCGGTTTATTCATCGATACCTACGGAACAGCGAAAGTAGATATGACAGATGGCGAAATCGCACGTAAAGTAGAGGCTATCTTCGATATGCGTCCTTACTTCATCGAGCAACGTTTGAAATTACGTAACCCGATCTATTCTGAGACGGCAGCTTATGGACACATGGGACGTAAGAACGAAATCGTTACAAAAGAATTCACTGGTCCTAACGGCCAAAAAGTAAGCAAAGTAGTGGAATTATTCACTTGGGAAAAATTAGATTACGTAGATACAGTGAAGACTGCTTTCGGAATTTAATTCTCCCTATAGCTCTAAACCAAAAGAGGCGACCTTCGGTCGCCTCTTTTGGTTTATTTTTTTTCTACATTTTCTCGCTAGCCAGATCTTCGGCTCGAAGCGCCTTCACGGCATTAGTTTTAGATTTAAATCGTTTAATCTGTTCTGCAATCGCATGTAGCGCTAAGTCTAATGCTTCTTCAAATGATTTTGCTGTTTCTTTCACAAATAACACCGCACCAGGTACCGTGATCTTAATTTCTAACATTTTCTCTTTTACCTTTCCTAAACTTGTCGAAACTTTAAGAAACACCTCACCTCCGGTTATTCGGTCATAAAAAGTGTCTAATTTGTTTAACTTTTCTTGAATGCTTTCTACCAATTTGCGGTCCGCAGTAAAGTGGATCGCGTGAACTTGCACTTTCATAAGCTTAAAATTTAATGGTGAAAAACGCTTTGGGAATCTTAGCAAAGCTGACAGAAAAAAGAACGTTTCAGATTCGTTATAAACGTATCTTATTTTTAGGCAGATGTCAAGTTTTTAACAGATTTTATTTGGCTACGCCAAAAAAATCTGTTAAAAAAGTCGCTGCTTCGCCGCCTAGTCGCCTGCGGCTTAGTCGCTAGTAGGGAGTCGCCTGCGGCTTAGTCGACTTCGTCTTAGTCGCGACTATGTCGCTTAGTCCGGAGGAAAAGAGTCCTGAGGGAAATAGGCCGAAGGCCGCACCACTATACGATCGCCCCCGGCGATTCCATCATTTACCACTTACCATTCCCCTCTCTACTCTATACTCTCCGATCTCTAATCTACTTTATTCTTTATGCTCTATGCTTTCCCTCTATACTCTCCTATCTCTAATCTAGATATTTCAACCTCACTAACCTCACCGCCACCCCATTCTTCCTCAAAAAATCATGCCAAAAATACTGAATGGCCGATAAATGATCATTCGGTGATTTGACTTCGACGAAGGCAAATTCATCTCCTTTTTGGATAAATAAATCGGGGAAACCCTTTACATGCGTACCTAGATGCTCCCATAGGTAATGAGAAATTGCCGCCAGCCCATCGGTAGGCATCACGGTCAAAAACCGCTCCATCAGATCAAAATCAAGGGAATACCAATCCACTAAGGGATTCATCGCTCCTTGATTTGCCTCAGCTCGCGAGCGCAACAAATCAAGTAAACCCACACGATCAGACAATAAATGCAGCGGCAATTCACCCGCAAAACTCTCTTTTCCATAATGACTCGGCGCCCATTGAAAGGGATGATGAAAGCCTTCTTTGCGATCGGCAAAGATCAAATCCCAGGCGAAAAGACCGAGGAAATTACGCCAGATTTGATTCTCCGTAAAGGCTGCATAATAGCCTTCAGATTGAAAATAGGCAACAACTCCAGCTTCTACTTGACCGATATATTCGGGTGAAATTTCAATGATTTCAGCTTGCTTAAGCGAAGAGGTGACTTGTTTGATGGATTTCTTGGAGGCTTGTTTGGCCAAAAAATCTTCGAAAAAATGAATCTCCGTAGGAGAAACACAAATCTCTAATCCTACTCTAGCCCAAGCCACCGCTTCTTCCAAATCTCCTAATTTCTGCAAAATCCGAACGCGGCGCTCTAAAGAAGCCCCAGACAAAGAAACCTCATATACTTCCAAGGCTTCTATATAGGCTTTATTCCGCTCTAAGGAGCGTCCTAAAGCAAAACAGGCAGACTCAAAAGACCGAATCGATGACTCTAAAAGGGACGACGACAAGGGTAATATATGTACACGCCAAGAAGCCAAGATTTCATCCACACTTACTGTCGTGTTAAAAAACCATTCACGCCACATGGAGATAGCCCATTTTTGTTCCGCTTCTTCTCGCGTTTGGAAATAAGGCTTTAAATCTTCCTCCTGAACCTCCACAAAGGCTCGATGGCCTAGGTCGCGCACCACGAAGTCGGTTAAATCGCGGGATCGCGTCCCAAAAAACAAGAACTGAAGGAAGGCAAAAACCTCCACTCTCGCCGGCGCTACCACGCCTGAAGAAAAAGAAGCGATTAAATCAACCGAGGAAACCAAGGCAGCCACTTCGTCTTTAGAAGCGGAGCTAGGAACTTTGATGCCTTGTTTTTTGGCCAAAAGAACACATTCCTGCTTTGTAAAAATCGATTCCGTTCCTTCAGAAATATCCATTAAAAAACCAGCGGAGCGCAAAACTTGCAGTGGACGTGCTACATCCCCTATCTCTGGATAAGCTAATTTCTCTATCCGAAAATAAGGCGAACGCCGGGAGGCTAAACGCAAAAACAGGCATTGCGCAGCAAAAGATAAGTCAGAAAAATCTTGTAAAAATACTATTTCAGATTCCTGCAAAAGGGGTAAATAATGCCGGTCTATGTAGCGAAGAATATAGCTAAAATGATCCCAATAATAGGTAGCAGACAATTCTATTTCGCTTTTTTCGCTCATTGCTCAATATTGTTTATCTTTGTTTACCTTTTTAGGGATTATCCTTTTATTCATAAATCAAAACAAAAATATGCAAACTGTTGCTAATTTCAATTTTGCTGGTAAAAAAGCGCTAGTACGTGTTGATTTCAATGTTCCATTAAACGAACGTTTCGAAATTACAGATGATACCCGAATTAAGGCGACGATTCCTACCATCCAAAAGATTTTAAAAGACGGAGGATCGGTTGTGTTAATGTCTCATCTAGGTCGTCCGAAGGATGGTCCTACTGAAAAATACTCGCTAAAGCACTTAGTTACTCCATTATCATTGGTTTTTGGTGTTAAAGTAAAGTTTGTTTCAGATTGTATTTCAGATGAAGCAGTGGAAATAGCAAATGGTTTACAAGCAGGCGAAATCTTGCTTTTAGAAAACCTTCGTTTCTACAAGGAAGAAGAAAAAGGGGATGTTGATTTTGCTAAAAAACTAGCTCGTCTAGGTAATGTGTGGGTGAATGATGCCTTCGGAACAGCACACCGTGCACACGCTTCCACAGCGGTGATCGGACAGTTTTTCACAGATAAAGTGAGCGGCTACGTGATGCAAGCAGAATTAGATAATGCACAGAAGATTCTTGAATATTCCGAACGTCCGTTTACGGCGATTATGGGTGGATCGAAAATCTCGGATAAAATCTTGATTATTGAGCGTCTTTTAGACAAAGTAGATAATTTAATCATCGGCGGCGGTATGACCTATACCTTCTCGCTTGCTGAAGGCGGTAAGATAGGCAATTCTATCTGTGAGCCAGATAAAGTTGCTTTAGCGAAGGAATTAATCGAAAAAGCGAAGGCCAAAGGCGTGAACTTAATCATGCCTTTAGACAATGTTTGTGCAGATGATTTCAATAATAATGCTAACCGCCAAACGGTAGAACGCGGTGAGATTCCTGATGGTTGGGAAGGTTTAGATATCGGACCTAAATCCATTGCCTTATTCCAAGAGACGATTGCAAAATCAAAAACGATACTTTGGAACGGCCCAATGGGTGTTTTTGAATTCCCTCATTTTGCCATTGGCACAAACGCAATTGCAGATGCCGTAGTAAAAGCAACAGAAGAAAATGGTGCTTTCTCCTTAATTGGAGGTGGTGACTCCGCTTCTGCTGTAAATAATGCAGGTTATGGCGATCGCGTTAGCTACGTGTCCACTGGTGGAGGTGCTTTATTAGAATATATGGAAGGTAAAACTTTACCTGGGGTTGCGGCTTTAGAGGCTTAGGAACTCAAAAATTATATAAAATTGCCGAAGGCGAGGAATGTTTCCTCGCCTTTTTGTATTTTAGTCTTTTGACCCAAATTGCCTCTATGATTCAGTATAAAAAACCCAGCCATCTACGTTCTAGCTACCTAAGTTTAGATAGTCGCCAAATTTATGAGCCATCTAAAACGGCCTTTTTTGCGGTGAACGGCCTGAACCACGATGGGCACCAATATATGGAATCTTTATATGCCAAAGGTGTAAGGGAGTTTATCGTCGAAGAATCAGCATGGCACGGAATTTTAGCTGAAAAAGCAGCTAACTGGGAACAGACAAACATTTATGTCGTCGAAAATAGTATCGCCACCCTACAATCAATTGCCAAAAGCCACCGAGAACAATTTCATTTTCCTGTACTGGGCATAACCGGATCAAATGGCAAAACAATCTGCAAAGAATGGCTCGCCATCTTGTGTAACGGCAATTTCTCCGTGGTCAAAAGCCCGAAAAGTTATAATTCTCAAATCGGTGTTCCCCTTTCCATATGGGCCATGCAGGAGAAACATACTTTGGGAATTTTCGAGGCCGGTATTTCTCAGGTAGGTGAAATGGAAAAGATTGAAGCGATGCTGCAGCCTGATTATGGTATTTTTACTCATTTTGGAGAAGCGCATGGTTCTAATTTTAATTCAGACGAGGAAAAGCTAAGAGAGAAATTAACGCTATTTAAAAAGGCCAAAAAACTCGTCTATCGAGTAAAAGACCTTCAAAATGATCCCATCAATCGAATTATGCAGGAGATAAATCCATCCTGCGAATTATACGGCTGGAATACGATTAGTCCAGAGAAGGGATTGTTTACATTTTGGCAAACAAAAGGTAAATCCTCTCAAATAAAAGTTATCAAAGCAGCACAAAGCGAGGCCTTCATCGACAGTCAAATTGATTTCACAGACGAAGCATCGCTAGAAAACGCAACGCATTGTATCATTATGGCCTCCATTTTAGGCCTTAACCGAGACGAATTAGGTTTAAAGGCTAAATTACTTAAGCCTATATCCATGCGTCTTGAAATGAAAGAAGGATTGCGTGGAAATACACTAATAGACGATTCCTATAACAACGATTTAGATGGCCTTCGTCTAGCTTTACCTCTTTTACAGAAAAAGGGGCAGATGAAAAGCGTTTTAATCTTGAGTGATTTTCTAGAAACGGGTTTACCTGAAAAAGACCTCTATTCCACCATTTCAGGCTTAATTCAGCATCAAAAAATTGATCGAATCATAGGAATAGGAGAACAAATTATCCGTAATAAGACCATATTTAACCAAATAGATGTCTTCCATAGTACCGATGATCTTATCGCATCGGGTCTTTTAAATTCGATTAGTAATAGCCAAATATTACTCAAAGGAGCTCGAAAATATAATTTTGAGAAACTTGTACACGCCTTAGAAAATAAGACCCATAGAACGCAATTAGAGGTTAATTTAGATGCTATACAGCATAATTTAACCTACTTTAAAAAGGACATCGGCCCCGAAACAAAACTAATGGTCATGGTCAAAGCATTTGCTTATGGGACAGGAGCCATTGAAATAGCCACGCTACTACAAAATAGCGGTGTTGATTACCTAACCGTAGCTTATACGGATGAAGGCGTATACTTGCGAAAACATGGTATATACGTCCCTATAATGGTCATGAATCCGAACATAGAAGAGTTTGATAAATTAACAGAAAATGGCTTAGAACCTGAAATCTACAGTTTTGAACTTCTAAAAGCAATCGATGAATACGGAACACAACAAAGTAAAAATATCAAAATCCATATCAAATTAGATACGGGGATGAAAAGATTAGGATTTGAGCCAGCTGAAATCGCTGAATTAGCAGAGAATTTAGCTCAAATGCCTCATTTGTGGGTGGCTAGTATCTTGAGTCATTTAGCTGCTGCAGATAGTCCTCAACATGCTCCATTTACAGAAGAACAAATACATCAATTCAAGATCGCTACTCTTCAAATAGAAGAGAGCTTAGGCTATCAAACTATCAAGCATATCGCGAACTCCGCTGCCATACAAAATTACCCTTCAGCGCGCCTAGATATGGTACGATTAGGCATCAGTTTATACGGAATAACAGGTAATCCGAACGTAAAAAATAAGATTGAAAACGTTTTAACCTTAAAAACATCCATTTCTCAGATAAAAAACATAGCCTCAGAGGTAACTATTGGCTACGGAAGAAGAGGAAAACTCAATCAATCTGGACGCATTGCGACCCTCGCAATAGGATATGCAGACGGCTATTCAAGAGCCTTGGGAATGGGCAAAGGAAGCTTCGAAATCAAAGGAAATTTATGTCCCACGGTAGGTACCATTTGCATGGATATGTGCATGGTAGATATCAGTGAATTCCCTGACATTTCACTAGGAGATACCGCTATAGCCTTTGGCGGAAAAATACAATTATACGATTTAGCCAAACAGGCTGAAACTATCCCTTACGAACTCATGACAAATATCAGCGAGCGGGTTAAGCGGGTGTATGTAACTCAGTAGGCTAAAGTCACGGCTTTGCCGTTTAGTCGTCACTTTGTGACTTAGTCGACTACTTCTTAGTCGCTGGACTAGTTGAATCATTTACCATTAACCATTTACCATTCAAAATCTCAAATCTATACTCTCCTCTCTCTAATCTATTATTTAGCATTATAGCTATATATAAATAGTATACTTTACAGTATAGCTAATTAATACTTGTTTATTTTGCTAATTAATTAGTCATACTGCTATATAGTTTATCAATAACCTGATTTGGAGATTTAAATTGAATATATTAACTTAGCTAAATATCAAATAATAGCATGGCTGTAGAGAACATAGCAAAGGCTTTAGGGGATGAGTCCAGACGGAAAATCATCGAACTATTAAAGGAAGGAGAGCTTCCCGCTACGGCTATATTTGATCAATTTGACTACGCCGCCCCTACTATTTCCAGGCATTTGTCCGTTTTAAAAGATGCAGGTTTAGTTAGTACGCGTAGAAATGGTGTCTTCATTTACTATCAATTAGAGAAGGATGCTCTTCGTCAATTAGACGAATGGCTCTCCCCTTTTCTACCTAAACCAAAGGCAATACCTAAAGAAAAATCGGAGCCGACTCCTAAAATACCGAAAGAAAATCCTTTTGATAAATTCCAGTCTGAATTCTAATTTATAAAAATAATTCAATTTAAAATGAAGCGATTTGTGTTCATTATTCGAGGCCCAGTGGCAGGAATTTCAAGCGAATTTAGCTTGGCATCGGAGCTAGAATTAGATCAAATTCGGACCTGGTTAAAGGGCCTAAAAGCGACTTATGCAGACATGCTTTTTCAGAAATTTTCAAGTGAGTTGAAGGTGCTAAATCAAAGTGGAAAAATAGACCACCGACTGACCCAACAAATTGAAGGTGGTGAAATTTCTCAGATCGTCACACTGATTTTACCGAGCTTAGAGGTAGCCGAAGAAATTGCCGCTAGTTTTCCCTACCCTAATGAGTTTTACAGTCTCGAATTGAGAGAAATGGCGTAAATAGTATAAAATTCAACGAAAAAAGGCTCATACTCAACGTATGAGTCTTTTTTATTTATTCGCCACGAGAATCGCGTATTTTTTGTCTCCTTATAGATTGATCTCGCCTACCATATTCTCAGGCTTTACCCATGCATCAAACTCTTCCGCTGTTACATAACCTAACGAAATCGCTGTTTCCTTTAATGTAGAGCCATTTTTATGGGCTGTTTGTGCTATTTCGGCTGCTTTATAATAACCAATTTTGGTATTTAAGGCTGTAACTAGCATTAATGAGTTATTTACGTGCTTTGCAATGTTATCGTGCAAAGGCTCGATGCCTACCGCACACTTATCATTAAATGCCACACATACATCCCCGATCAAACGAGCAGAATGTAAGAAATTATAAATCATCACCGGCTTGAATACATTTAGCTCGAAATGGCCATTCGATCCACCAATTCCGATGGCTACGTCATTACCCATTACTTGGGCCGCAACCATGGTCATTGCTTCACATTGCGTAGGATTTACTTTACCGGGCATGATCGAAGATCCCGGTTCATTATCAGGGATATGAATCTCTCCAATTCCAGAACGAGGGCCAGAAGAAAGCATCCGAACATCATTTCCTATCTTCATTAAGCTTACTGCCACCGTTTTTAAAGCTCCGTGAGCTTCTACGATTGCATCGTGCGCAGCAAGAGCCTCAAACTTATTTTCTGCCGTCACAAACGGCAATCCAGTCAATGTGGCAATATGCTTGGCTACATTTTCAGAATAACCTTTAGGGGTATTAATACCTGTCCCTACGGCCGTTCCTCCTAAAGCTAGTTCAGAAAGGTGCGCTAAGCTATTGTTTATCGCACGTAAACCGTGATCTAATTGTGATACATAACCAGAGAATTCCTGTCCTAATGTCAAAGGGGTCGCATCCATGAAGTGTGTACGACCTATTTTAACTACGTTTTTAAATGCTTTTGACTTTGCTGCTAACGTATCTCTCAATTTTGTAATTCCAGGGATAGTGACTTCCATTAACGACTGGTAGGCAGCAATGTGCATCGCAGTAGGAAAGGTGTCATTAGAAGATTGAGACTTATTAACATCATCGTTAGGATGTACAAACTTCTGCTCATCTAGCAAGTTTCCACCCTGTAATACGTGAGCGCGATAAGCAATCACCTCATTACAATTCATATTTGACTGCGTTCCTGAACCAGTTTGCCAAACCACTAAAGGGAATTGGTCTGCCCATTGTCCACCTAAAATTTCATCGCAAACTTGACCAATTAAATTCTTTTTAGCCTCATCTAAGACACCTGCCTCAAAATTCGTAATCGCCGCTGCCTTTTTTAAATACGCAAAGGCACGAATGATCTCTTTAGGCATTTTATTAATATCCTGAGCTATCGGAAAATTCTCAATCGAACGTTGCGTTTGAGCACCCCAATAAACATGAGCAGGCACTTGCACCTTACCCATAGTATCTTTTTCAATTCTATACTCCATACGATGTTTTGTATTAAATTTGTCTTAGTTAACAAAAATACCACCAAAAACAATAAGATGCTTACAATTTACGGAATTCCTGCATGCAACACGATGAAAAAGACTTTTGACTTTTTAAACGAAAAAGGGATTCCTTTTGAGTTCCACGACTATAAGAAAAAGGGCATCAGCGCTGAGCAATTACGCTTTTTTATGGATCAATTAGGCGAAGAAATCGTCCTTAACAAACAAGGGAGTACCTATCGACAACTAAACGATTCGGAGAAAGTAAATTTAGATATATTCACTTACCTACAAGAAAAAACATCTGCCATTAAGCGACCTATATTAGTCCAAAATGACAGATGTATTGCTGGATTCAAACCAGAAGAATTAGATGTTTGGCTAACTATATAATTAACCTTTATAGAACATCCATTTGGCCATCTCTTTCACCGTAATTTTCTTTCCATACATCAAGATTCCCACCCGGTAAATGCGGGCTGAAATCCAGCTGCAACCTAAAAATCCTAGTACTAGAAGAACCATCGAAGTAGCTAATTCCCACATAGGCACACCATAAGGCAAACGAACCATCATATTGATGGGGGAAGTAAATGGAATCATCGAAGCCCAAAAAGCCATCGTGCTGTCTGGATCCTGCATCGTAAATTGTGCCATAATAAAGGCCAAAATAATGGGCAGCATCACAATAAAAGTAAATTGCTGGGCTTCAGCTGTGCTCTCCACCGCACTACCTATCGCCGCAAAAAGAGAACTATACAGCAAATACCCAAATAAGAAATAGAACAAAAATCCGCCTAAAACTAATGGGATATTGGTGCTTTCGATCACCTTTGTTACTTCATCCATCGGAGATGCTTCCATCGTTTTCGCGACTTCTGGGTCGGCCTTTTTCACCTGCTCTACCCTCTGTTGAATCGGACTAGAACCATAGAATGTAGAGGCTACTTGAGTCAGCCCAATCGTTAACACAATCCACAGCAAGAACTGCGTCAAACCGACCATTCCTACACCCAAAATCTTGCCCAACATCAATTGATACGGCTTGATTGATGAAATGATCACCTCAATGATTCGACTACTTTTCTCTTCAATAACGCCAGCCATCACCTGGGAACCATATAATAGCAAGGTAATATATAAGAGCATTCCCATCACTCCTGCTAGAATCATTGCTCCACCCGAGGATGAACTGGTCTCATCCCCAGTAGATGAAACAGAAATGGTCTCGCTATTAATCTCAACTTGCGTTTTTTCGTATACCTCTGAAGCGATGCCTGCCTTCTGCATTAAAGTGGCACGTACCTTTTTCTCAATGACACGCTCAATAGAGGATTTTAGAGGGAGGCTTAAATTCTTCTCCGAATAAATCTTTAGCTCTTTTGAATCACTCAATATGTTTTTAGGCAAGTGAACAAATGCCACGAAACCCTCCTCCGTAAAGGTCTTCTTCAATTCAGCAGCAGGCTTATTCACGAGCTTGAAATCCACCTCTTTATCCACTAAATCTTTGGCCTGAAACAAACCACTCTCATCTAAAATCTCGATTCGTTTCACCTCTTTGTCTTGCATCGCTAGCCAAATAGGTATGGCATAAATCGCCGTAATCAATATAGGCCCTAATAGAGAGGCTATCCAGAATGATTTCTTTTGAATTCGGGTCAAATACTCCCGTTGAATCACTAATAATATCTTGTTCATCGCTTATTTCGTTTCTTCTACTACCTGAATAAAAATGTCATTAAAAGAGGGGGTCACTTCCTTAAATTCGAAAAGATCCACTTGTTTAATCAAGGCAGAAATAGCCTGATTTGTCCCATTCGATTTAGCTAATTTAATTACCGCCGAATGCTGTTCAGCATCGATAGAAACTACTTCAAAAGCAGAGGAATTAGTCAATTCACCCGAAAACTTCACCGCATATTCATCTTTCTTAAATCGATTGCGCACCTCTTCCTTTTCCCCTGTTAAAACAACTTTCGCTTGATTTATTAAGGCTATGCTGTCGCATAACTCTTCCACTGATTCCATTCGGTGAGTGGAAAACAAAATACTTGTGCCTCGTTCTTTTAATCCCAAAATCTCATCCTTCAGCATATTTGCATTAATAGGATCGAACCCAGAAAACGGTTCATCTAAAATCAATAATTTCGGTTCATGAACCACTGTTGCGATGAACTGGGTCTTTTGTTGCATGCCTTTAGACAAATCATCTACTTGCTTATTCCACCAGTCTTTAATATCCAATCGGATAAACCAATCTTTCAATCGACTTTGCGCTTCAGCTTTAGAAAGCCCCTTTAATTGAGCTAAATACATCAATTGGTCTCCTACCTTCATCTTCTTGTATAAACCCCGCTCCTCAGGCAAATAACCTATCTGTTCCACATGTTTTGAATGTAAGAGTTCCCCATCAAAAATAACCTGCCCCTCATCGGGTGCCGTTATTTGAGTAATGATTCGAATGAGGGAAGTTTTACCGGCGCCATTGGGACCTAGAAGACCAAATATTTGGCCTTTCGGAATCTCCAAACTAACCCCAGCCAGTGCTGTGTGATCCGCATAACGCTTCACCACATGTTGAATAGATAGTATCATAGATTGAAATTATTGAGACGAATTTAAACAAAAAATACGTTCAACAACCTAAAAAAAGGATGAACGCAAAATACAGCGGATAAATAAATTTAGGAGATGATTTTAGACACAAAATCCCAAATAACCACCCCCATACTCACGGACACATTAAGGGAGTGTTTTGTTCCAAATTGAGGAATTTCTAAACTAAAATCTGCCTCTTGAATCCACGCATCATTGACCCCAAAGACTTCGTTACCGAATACAAAAGCGTATTTTCGACCTGTAACAGGCTTGAATTTTTCTAAAGAAACGGAGCCTTGTACTTGCTCCACACAAACGATTTGGTATCCCTCAGAACGCAAGGCTTTGAGGCTATCTGCTGCATCCGCAAAATAGACCCAGTCTACAGACTCATCCGCACCTAAGGCAGTTTTTGAAATCTCTCTATGAGGGGGTTGCGCAGTTATTCCGCATAAATGAATCGATGAACAACGAAAAGCATCCCCTGTTCGAAACGCAGAACCAATGTTATTCATACTCCTTATGTCATCCAAAACGATCACAAAAGGGAATTTCTCTATATTTTTATAAGTGGACACATCGAGCCTATTGAGCTCATCCATTGATAATTTAGTAGACATGTTTAGGCAATCCAAGAGAAAGGATAAGCCAATTCAGGCACCTTTACTCGATCTGCTAATTTTTCTAATCGAGCTGGCAAATTAGCTACATAATCACGTGCCTTCTCTGCCGTTTCATTCAATCCCTTCATGTTTTCGATATCCCAATCAGTGATTAAACCCTTCATGATGGTTATATAGTCAGTGGTAGTATATACCCCTAAACGTTGTGCTGCATCAGAGAAATGCTCAAATAAAGAACTTTTCGCACCATTTATTTCGCGTAAAAAATGCGCTGGCATCACAATTTTCTTTTTCATCATATCAGCGAAAGCAAGCATCATTTCATTCGGATCTAAAGTAAAAATTTCAGAAACAAAAGAACGATATGCCTTGTGGTGACGTAATTCATCCGCCGCTATTTGTGCACACATACGTGACAATAAAGTATTACCATGTTGCTTAGCTAAGGATGCTGTTCTACGGTGAGAAATATTCGTTGCTAGTTCTTGAAACGAAGTATAGACAAAATTCCGATAAGGATCAGCTGTTGTTCCAATATCAAAACCATCCGCAATTAGATATTGAGTAGAAATGGCCACCGATTTCATATTTACCTTACCAGAAAGATACAAATACGTATTTAACAGGTTTCCATGACGATTTTCTTCAGCAGTCCAGGTACGAATCCACCGAGACCAGCCATCTGTTTGGTCTACTTGATTCACCGACTCCATACCTAATAACCAGGATTCGTAGGTAGGTAAAGCTTCTTCTGTAATAGTATCACCCACTAAAACAGCCCAATAATCGTAGGGCAATTCATTAGCGGCTTCTTGCAAAGCTTTCACATCATCAAAGAACGAATCCTTAGTCGAATCGGGTAACATATCAGCAGGCTGCCAATTGGTATCGATCGGGACTAAATAGTCCTTCACATAGTTATCCATATTTTTAGCGAGCTCCGTCATGACCTCGAATCGAGTGTGAATTTGTGACATATTTTTTTTATTAAATTATTAACTAGTGAAGGTACACAAAAAAACCTATTTAATCTCCCAAATACGCAATTCCTTTATCCTGAGTTCTCCGCCTAAGGATACTAATCGAACAGATTCTTTTTTAGTCGGAAAACGCAAGGAGCTGATGGCTACCGTGCCATCTTGTGCCAATAATTCTAAAGTGGAACGATCTACCACGAGCTGCAAAACCTTATCTCCACCAGGTGTAAATGGCGCTGATTGAATCATATCAAAACCTGGAGCTGGAATTTGACCACTTAATCGGCGATCAATAAACCAATCTCGACTCTTTTCATCGAAACCAATTCGGGTCAATTCCGGGTTGTCTTTTGCCCCATCACCCAACTCAATTCCCCATTGTTTGGCATTCGTAGCATCGACTTTTAGCTCAATTACATAGGTCTTGTTTTGCAAAAACTTCATGCCAGATAAGTCCTTCGAACCCTTTAAAACTAGATTATGAGCTTCGTAATCAGGTTTTAATTTTGTCAAATCAGGCTTCAAAACTTGTTTTAGTCGCAAGCCCTGCGACGTGCGAACGAGGGATAAAGTTCTGGCCAAAGACATTTGGCCTTTATAAGGAAAAGTAGGTTGCTCCTTCGCATAGGACCAACTCAGCATCCATCCTAACCAATATGCCTCTTTATTTACCGTATTATAAAAAGGAATAGCTGCATAGAAGTCGCGGCCATAATCCACATAATTCACCTGCTCTTTAGGCGCGTCATTTGTAAAGGTTTTTCCATCGAAATCCCCTACGAAATATTGCATACCCACTGCCTTTTTATAGGGTCCTTGACTAGATACAGCAAATACCCATTTCGTATCCTTAGAACCTTCTACAGGCAATTCCATTAAGGATGGACATTCCCAAATCATATCCACATCGCCTTGATGGCCAAACTCACTCAAATAATTCCAATGCAAAAGATCTTTAGAACCATAAAATTGCACCGTAAATTCCCAAGGTTTCACCACTGACATCACATATTGATGAGATGGTTCATGCCAAATAATATTAGGGTCTCTAAAATCCTTCAATTGAATGGAAAGCACTGGATTTTGATCGTATTTAGTCCAGGTTACACCTTCATTATTTGAAAAAGCAAGGTGCTGCTCTTGTAAGGTATTGGGATAATCGGCCGTATATATCGCAATCAATAAGGGTTTATTCAGGTCCCCTAAACCAGAAACATGGTCTTTATCCAACACCACACATCCAGAAAAAATGTACTCTTTTCCATGCGGAATAGCCACAGGCAATTCCTCCCAATGCAATAAATCTTTACTTTTCGCATGACCCCAGCTCATATTTCCCCACTCATTCCCTTTCGGATTATGTTGGAAAAATAGGTGGTAATATCCATTGATATAGATTAATCCATTGGGATCATTTGTCCAGTTTATCTTCGGACTAAAATGAATGGCTGGGCGCCATTGTTCCGTAGGTTTTTGGGAAAAAGAATTAAACGCCAGAAGCGTTAAAATGAATAAAGTCGATTTTATTTTCATCAATTTGGAGATAGTAAGCATTTTTTAAATGAGGATTAAACCAATCCCCTAAATTGTAATAGGTGGCCCCAGAAGCTATAGGATAAGCAATCGGATGATGGCGGTGACCAAAGACAAAAGCTTCAATTGCGGGCTTTAATTGAGCCATTTCATTTACATAAGACACAATATAATCCGTCTCTGGATCAAATGCCTGCTCCCCTTTCGATAGCGTACCTTCTTTTCTAGTGGATGACCAAAAATTGGCTAAACTTATTCCCACATTCGGATGTAAGAATCCAAAAAGCCACTGAGCCAAAGGATTTGTAAAGACCTTCTTTAACATCTTATAACCGGTATCTCCCGGACCTAAACCATCTCCATGGCCGATGTGAAGCAAAAAGGTTTTAGCTGCCGTTTTAATGGATAAATCGGATGGGGAACGGTAAATCTTAGCGCCCACTTCTTTTTCTAAATAATCCCACATCCAAAGATCATGATTACCTACAAAAATATGAATGGAAATACCTTGATCTGCCAGCGCAGATAGCTTTCCTAAAAAGCGAACAAAACCACGCGGAACGGCCGTTTTGTATTCAAACCAAAAATCAAATAAATCCCCTAATAAGAATACATCTTGCGCATCCGACTGGACTAGATCTAACCAGTTAACTAAAGCTTTCTCTCGTTCCCTTGAAGATAATTCATCTGGAAATCCCAAATGAAAATCAGATGCGAAATACACTTTTTTCCAAGGACTAAGATCTATTTGAATCATATAAAAAATAGGGGTGCCCTGTGAGGCACCCCTGTTAATTAACTATCTGTAGCTTTAGGCTTTCTAGCTCTTGGCTTCGCAGCCACGTCTTTAGAGGCTACTGGCTTTTTAGCCGGCGCCTTTTTTACTGGGGTCTTTTTAGCCACTTCAGCCTTTTTAGGTGCATTCTTCTTCTCCTCAGCTAGATCGCGCTCATCTTTAGCATCTTTGCGCTTCTTCTCTGTTTCGCCTTTGATAAACTCTTGGTAAGAGGTTAGTTGCTCAAATGGACGCGGGCCTACTAGAGCCTCTAAATCACTTTGAAACAAGACCTCTTTTTTCAATAATTGCTCTGCTAAAATCGTCAATTTATCTTTCTTGGATTTCAACAATTTCTTCGTGCGCTCATAAGCTTCTTTGATGATTTTTCGAACTTCTTCATCAATTTCACGCGCCGTCGTTTCAGAATAAGGCTTATTAAACTGGTATTCTGAACCTTTAGAATCGTAATAAGATATATTACCTAATTTCTCATTCATACCATAAATGGTCACCATGGAGTAGGCTAATTTTGTAATACGTTCTAAATCGTTTTGAGCTCCTGTGGAGATCTTTCCAAACACAATTTCTTCTGCTGCACGACCACCTAAAGTCACACACATTTCATCCATTAATTGCTCCGTACGATACAAGAATTGCTCCTTAGGCAAGTATTGTGCATAACCTAAAGCAGCAACACCACGAGGTACAATCGACACCTTCACTAAAGGATTCGCATGCTCTAAGAACCAGCCTGCAATAGCGTGCCCTGCTTCATGGTAAGCTACAATTTTCTTCTCCTCGGGAGAAATCAATTTGTTTTTCTTCTCTAATCCACCTATCACACGATCCATCGCCTCTTGGAAGTCATTCATATCCACAGCTGTTTTAGAACGACGAGCTGCGATTAAAGCTGCTTCGTTACAAACATTTGCGATCTCTGCACCAGCAAAACCAGGAGTTTGAGCTGCAAGCTCCTTAGGGTCCGTATCAGCAGCTAATTTCAAGGGCTTTAAATGCACTTTGAAGATTGCCTCACGTCCAATAATATCGGGTTTGTCAATCGAAATTTGACGATCAAAACGGCCTGGACGAAGTAAAGCTGGATCTAATACATCTGGACGGTTTGTTGCCGCCATTATGATAATACCAGAATCGGTAGCAAAACCATCCATTTCCACTAAAAGGGAATTTAACGTGTTTTCACGCTCATCGTTTCCTCCTGGCATAGAACCACGACCACGGGAACGACCTACCGCATCAATTTCATCGATAAAGATGATACAAGGCGATTTTTCTTTTGCTTGCTTAAATAAATCCCGGACACGTGCTGCCCCAACACCCACAAACATTTCAACGAAATCCGAACCTGAAAGCGAGAAAAATGGAACACCCGCTTCTCCGGCAACCGCTTTAGCTAATAACGTTTTACCCGTACCAGGAGCACCTACTAATAGCGCACCTTTCGGGATTTTACCTCCTAAATCAGTGAATTTTTTAGGGAATTTTAAGAACTCGACAATTTCTTGAATCTCCTCTTTGGCCTCATCTAAACCAGCCACATCATCAAAAGTAATCTTCACTTTCGATTCTCCTTCGATTAATGTCGCACGAGAACGACCAATATTGAATATCTGACCGCCACCGCCAGCTCCACCACCCATGCGGAAGAACAAGAAGTAGAAACTTAATCCCATCAATATGAAGAAACCCCAAGTACCTAACCAGTCCAAAGGACCTGTTCTCGTCTCCGGAGAAGCCATGACTTGTTCATTGCGCGGGAACGTTTTCTGTCGATCTTCTAAGAATCTCTCAAAACTCTCTTTTGAATTTATTTCGAATTCAAAGTGAGGAACTTGTGCCGTAGGCACTAATTTCTGAGTCGTATTTTTCTTAAAATATTTCGGAATATAGGCTGTCTTCAGACTTACTTCGACTATTTTATCATTCACAATTATGACCTTCTCCACCTCTTTTTGAATCAACATCGACTCAAACTGCTTGATCGTGATAGGCTGCAATGTCGTTTCTTTCGAAAAGAAAAACATACTAATAACTGCGATCACTAAACCTACGACCATCCAGCTCTGGAATCCTCCTACTGGTTTCTTAGGCATTCTTGGTTGTAAGCCAGAGCGCTTCGCATTTTTGAAATTGTTACCTTGTTTGGCCATTTTATATTTTTATAGTTGGGCATTAAACACCTAGAAAGGTGCAAAGGTTCTAATAATCTAAAAATAAAATTAATCTGGGAAAACCGTGAATTTCGCATCCCCCCACAACTCTTCTAACTTAAAGAAAGCACGTTTATCCTTTAAGAATACGTGGACAATGACATCATAATAATCCATCAAAATCCACTCCCGGTTTGCTTTTCCTTCTACCGCACGAACGTGAATTTTACCTGATTCCCAGACCTCTTTATCGACCGAATCAGCGATCGCTTCAATTTGCGTATCTGAAGTACCCGAACAAATCACAAAAAAGTCCGTAAAAGCATTGTCTACCTTACGTAAATCCAACACCGTAATTTCCTGTGCTTTTTTATTCTGCATGCCTTTTACCACCCAGCTCACCATTTCTTCTGACGCATCGACTTTGTTAGCGACTTTCTTAAGAGTTTTACTCATAAATGTTTTTTCTGTATTAATTTGTATAACAAGAAACCAATAACGAATAAAAATCTAAATTTGTTCTTGTAACCCTAAAATTACAAATAATAATTGAACAATTACCAAGCCCCTACCCGCTTCGTTGGCAAAAAGAGTAAATATCTAGACATTTGTCCATCGACAAATTCTGTGGCCTTTCAAGAGGCTTTAAATGAAGATTTACCGGAGGGGTTTGCTTGGGTTGCAGGCCACCAAACTGCAGGCAGAGGTCAAAGAGGAAATACCTGGAATACGGAACCGAACCAAAACCTTACCCTGTCTTTTTTACTGCGACCTCCGCACCATTTATTAGACAAACAATTCTATCTGAGCAAAGCCATTGCAAACGGTATTTTGGCCGGATTAGAATCCTGGTCGCGAGCAACGCAAGGTGAAAGTTTCAACTTTGAAATAAAATGGCCTAATGACATCTACCTTGATGGCATTAAAATGGGAGGCATCTTAATTGAAAATAATTTTCAAGCGGGAAAGTGGAGTTTCTCCATCATTGGAATTGGATTAAATATCAACCAAATTCTATTTGAAAATATGAGAGGCACTTCCCTTCGATCCTATTTGGACCTAAAGCAAGCCATCTCACTGCCCGAAATCTATAATTATATCTCACAAGGTGTGGAAGAATCATACACCCTATTCACCGGGGAGCAATTCGAAAAAATCGACGAAATCTATCACGAAAGATTATTTAGGCGCTTGCAATGGGCTCCATATGAAGCGTCAAATGAAAAATTTACAGGAAAAATTTTAGGCGTTAATGAACAGGGATTATTAGAAATTGAAAAAGAATTCACGGTAGAATCCTATGATTTGAAGGAAATAAGTTTTATTTTTCCTTACTAATTTACCTTTAAACTCGATTCATGATAACGCATTACCAAAGCAATTTGGAGAATTTTCTACATTGGGAAAATCACACTCCTGAGACCCTCTATTTAAAACAACCGCATGGAGATCAATTCATTGACTACTCCTACTCTGCTGCTGCAATCGAGGTAAAAAAAATAGCCCACTACATTCAAGTTACGCTAAAAAAGGGTTCAAAGAATGTAGGTATTTTGTCTAAAAACTCGGCCCATTGGATTATGGCAGACTTAGCTATATCAGCAGCAGGAGCTATTTCGGTCCCTTTCTATGCAACTCTAACTAAGGACCAACTAAATCAGGTACTGGTCCATTCCGAGTGTCAAATTTTAATCGTTGGTAAATTAGATCATTGGGACAAAATCAAAGACGGAATTCCGGCGAACATCTTACTTATTCATACGCCCGAAAGTACAGAAAGATCTGGTACGCAGTGGTCAGATATTGTTGCAAGCACCTCTGAGATTTCGACGCGTCCTAGTCCCAATTCCACTGATATTGCCACCATCGTTTATACATCAGGAACTACTGGTATGCCGAAAGGCGTAATGATTACTTACGGTGGAATAGAAGCTGGAATTAATATGGCTCGAGAAATTGCCTTAGTAGACCTTCCTAACACACGATACATCTCTTATTTGCCTTTGTGCCATATCGCAGAACGAAATTTCGTTGAATTTTCAGCGACAGCTGCAGGTGGAACCATTTATTTTGTTGAAAACCTAGATACCTTTTCTACGAATTTAGCCAGCGCCAGACCTACTCATTTCTTAGCGGTTCCACGTATTTGGTCAAAGTTTCAAGAGGGTATTTTACTGAAAATAGGAGGCCAAAAGAAGCTCAACCTTCTATTGAGCATTCCAATTGTCAAAAACATCATTCAGAAAAAGATCCAAAAGGGACTTGGCCTTGATTGTGCTAAACTAGCTGTGACCGGTGCAGCACCAATTACAGAGGAGCTTCTATTATGGTTTCAAAGACTGGGCATCTTTATACAAGAAGCTTATGGGATGACAGAAAATATGGGCTTAACCACGCTTATGCCACGCGATCAAATCAAATTAGGAACAGTCGGCCGCATTCATCCCGATTGTGAAACTCGGATTGATTCTATTTCTAATGAAATCCAAATGCGCGCTCCCTACAATACGACAGGTTATTTTAAGGAGCCCAACCTAACTAAGGAATTGTTTACGGAGGATGGTTGGCTAAAAACAGGGGACCAAGGCAAATTGACTACAGATGGGTTTATTTCCATCATTGGACGCGTTAAAGATAATTTCAAAACAGCTAAAGGGCATTATGTTGCCCCGGCGCCAATTGAAAACAAGTTAAACACTCACGAATACATTGAACAAGTCTGCGTTGTAGGCGTAAATCTGCCTCAGCCGATTGTTCTAGTTGTACTGAGCGCATTGGGGAAATCGAAAGATCGCTCAGATATCCTTAGCACCTTGCAATCCCTTCGCGAAGAAGTCAATCCTGCATTAAAAAATTATGAACATTTAAAGAAAATGGTCGTAGTGCAGGAAGATTGGACCATTGAAAATGAATGCTTAACTCCTACCATGAAAATTAAACGCCCAAGCATAGAGAAAAAATACGAGGCTAACTTCGAGCCTTGGTATGCGAGCCAAGAGACGATTGTATGTGAATAAATCGCTCTAAATGACTAAATTGCGAGGTGAAGTCAATCCGCCTCCTTTTAATTCTAATTCTCTACTTGTTTCTCACGGAAACAGCGAAGGCGCAATACATCATAGTAGATAGTGTCATTTTTAAAGGAAACGAGAAAACGAGAGATAATATCCTTCTGAGAGAATTAGACTTCCTACCTGGAGACTCTATTTTTATTTCTGAATTAGATAAACGATTAGAATTCAATCGCCGCAAACTGACCAATACGAATTTATTTATTTGGGTGAAGGGAGATTATCACCAGAGTCAAACAGATCATATTAAAATTACCTTCGAATTCTTAGAACAATGGTATTTATTAGGCTACCCCATCTTTCAATTAGCAGACCGAAATCTAAATGATTGGTGGTCTAGAGGACGATCATTGGAGCGTACCATCTATGGAGCCCATTTCATCCATAACAACTTCAGGGGAAGAAACGAAAGGCTTAGTTTTAAAGCGGAGACGGGATTTACACAACGTTTAGAATTAGGTTATTCTAATCCTTATATTGATACAAAAAAAACACTGGGATTAGGAGCTGCGCTAAGCTATACTACCAATAAAAATCTTGCTGCTAGGACCATAAATGATACCTTACAGATTTTAAGTAGCAATAAAATTCTACGAGAACGCTGGAGTGGGGCTTTGAGCTTTCGCAAACGTCTCAAGTTTTACGATTTCCACTTTGCCGAAATACGCTACAGCCATTCGGTGGTAGCAGACACTATCAGTCAATTGAATCCAAATTACTTTTACAAAGGATCTAATGAGCAAAACTTCTTACAATTAACGTATGCCTACTCCTACGATTTTCGGGATTTCGCACCCTATCCATTGAGAGGCAAAAAGATCGATCTCGCTTACAATTTTTATGGGATATTAGCGCAAGATGCCTTGAACTATTGGGACGTTAAAGCCTCCATTGCGTATTTTTTTGATATGGGATCTAATTTTTTCATTACTACACAATGGAAAGCCAAGATTACGCAAGAAAACAAAAACATCCCCTATGCGAACTTGCAAGCACTCGGATATGGAAATGATAATGTGCGCGGCTATGAATTAAACGTCATTGATGGTACCAATTATTTACTTTCTAAAAACACGTTTAAATACCAATTATTTAATAAAATCATTCCGATTAAATTCATTCCTTACAAGCAATTCAACCAAATGCCGATTGCAGTTTATCCAACCGTATTTTTTGATTTTGCATACGTCTACCAACCTAATCCCGAATTATCCGCCACACGCTTTGCTAATCGGTGGATTTATGGCATGGGACTGGGTTTTGACATAGTGACCTATTATAATTTTGTTTGTAAACTAGGCGTTCCCATCGTAAATGGAGGAAAATCGGGCTTAGTAGTTAGTATTGGAAGGGAATTTTAGACAAAAAAAAAGCCGATCAAAGACCGGCTCATTTTAAAAATACCTAACCACTAATAATCTTATATATCTTATAGGCCTAAGACCTTTAAATTCTATTTTTGCTTCAAAAATAACATTTTTTATTGTCAATGGCGAAATTCAATTATTTTTGACAAATAAAAAAATCACCCTTAATGATAATTATATGTCGAACCCGTTAAGTAAACCAATTGTTTCGTTTTTGGCCTTATTTATTTTTTCTATTGCAATCGTTAGTTTAGCATCATGCAGCCAGGATAAGCAAAGTGAAAATACAGATAGCGCTCAAACGGAAGCCATCACGGCTGCTTGGGAAGATAGCGGTGATTGGGTGCAGAAACTATCTTTGAGCCCAAACAAAATAATCAGAAATACAACCTGGGGACAAGACTTTAATTCTATTCAAGATTCCCTAGACTTAGCTGAAGCACAACCAGATAAAGGCAAATCCTACACGCTTTATTTTGATGAATCTGATTTGAATTTCAGTGATATCACGTATGCTCCGAATGAGCAAAATAAATTAGTGGAGATCAATTTTGATATTTTTGTGGATGCTGCACAAGATGTTCAACCATTAATTGATCAGTGGAAAGGCTACTTGGATAGCAAGTTTGGCGCATCAGAAGTAAGTGGGCAACAAATTCTTTGGGCTAAAAATAAAAATACCCGAATCTTATTAGAGAACGTAAGTACGCCCAAAGATCCGGGTATAAAAATCAGCTTTAAAGCCGCTAATTAAATTTTATAAATCCAACCACGTGTGTCATCGATTTCGCCTAAACGAATTTGGCTGATCTCGTTGAATACTTTAGCCGAAAAATCTGACTCTTGGCGCGCTGGCAATTCATAATCCTTTCCATCAAAACCAATCGTTTGGATAGGTGCAATAACGGCAGCGGTTCCTGCTCCAAAGGCCTCAGTCACAGCACCTGAACTAATACCTTCCACTAGCTCCTTTACGGATAAAAGTCGCTCCTGCACTGCAACACCCCAATCTTTGGCAATTTGTATCACCGACTTTCGAGTAACACCATCTAAAATGGTATCACCTGTAGGCGCAGTTACTAGAACTCCATTAATGATAAACAGTAGATTCATTGTGCCTGCTTCCTCTACGTATTGGTGTGTCGCTGCATCTGTCCAAATAATCTGATCATAACCGGCTTTATTCGCCTGAACAGTTGGATAAAGAGAACCTCCGTAATTTCCTGCATTCTTCGCAAAACCTACTCCCCCTTTTGCGGCACGAATAAATTCTGTTTCCACCCGAACACGCAAGGGCTTTGTATAATACGAACCTACCGGGCAATTGAAAATAATAAACTTATAGGTCGTGGAAGGAGAAACTCCTACATATTCATCCGTCGCAAACATGAAGGGACGAATGTACAAAGAGCAACCCTCTTTTTCTGGAACCCAAGCATTATCTAATTCGATTAATTGCTTTAGACCTCCTAAGAAAATCTCTTCTGGAACTTCTGGCATGCACATACGAAGCGCTGACTTATTAAAGCGCTTCAAATTTTCTTCTGGACGGAAGATTAATACCTCTCCTTTTTTAGAACGATATGCTTTCATACCTTCAAAAATCGACTGGCCATAATGAATCGACATCATCGCTGGCTGATATGACAAGGGACCATAAGGTTGAATTTGGACAGATTTCCAAGCTCCGTCTGCATATTCAGCGACGAGCATGTGATCAGCAAAACTGCGGCCGAAAGCCAAATTGTCAAAATCCACCTCGCTTAAGCGAGATGTAGGCGTTTTTTGAATGGGGATTTGCATAAAGTTTTGTTTCTACTTGCCTGAATTCCAAGGTATCTCGGGGATACCAAGTGAATGGTGCAAATAACGGCACATCATAAATAAGTAATCTGATAATCTATTCATATAAGCGATCGCAGTCGCATAATCTTCTTTTTCTTCCACTTGAACCCAACGAATTAGGCAACGCTCTGCTCTGCGACAAACGGTCCGAGCTATTTGTGCGGCCGCAATGGTGGGATGTCCACCAGGCAAAATAAAGAAGCGCATCGGTGCTACTTTACTATCAATTTCGTCAATCATGTCCTCAATCGCCACAATATCTTCTAGGGAAATCAATTTCATATTCCCTAAATATTCCTTCGAATCACTTGCCACGTGGGCGCCTAAAACGAATAGACTTGACTGTATTGATTGCAAATTAGACGCTAACTCCTTGTCTAGCTGACAGATCAGAGCACCCAGGTGACAATTTAATTCATCGATATCTCCGATAGCATCCATTCGGACGTCAGATTTAGACAATCCTTTTCCATCCGCTAAGCGCGTAAATCCACCATCTCCATTCTTCGTATAGATTGCCATTATATTAGGTTTATCTACAAAAATAATAGAAATAAAGATTAGGTCGGTATGAATTTCAAAACTAATTTTACAGACATTTTAATCAACTATGTCGATAGACTATTTTGCATCTCGAGTTTGGCGAATTTTTTCCATGTTGGCGTTCGGAATCTCCTTACTATTTATTTACCGAGGCCTTCCTGATCCGACAGCGGTGCATTTTGGAGAAACAGGACGAGGGGATGGATTTTTGCCAAAAGAAGACGTCTTCTACCTAGTCGCGGGAATCAGTACTTTATTAAATGTTTTGGCCCTCTTATTGATTAAATCCATCGAAAAAATTCCAACAGAAAAATGGTCACAAATTTTAGCCGTTTTTGCTGAAAAAGGCAATGGAGCCATTAAAAGTACCTTTGTCAATTGGTTACACTTCTTTCCTGCCATCATTAATACTTATTTAATCTTAGTGATGAGAGCATTACTTATGCTAAATGACGAAAGAACTAACCAAACAGATTATAGCTACTTGCCAGCTTTAGGTATTGTATTCCTATTGCTTTGGCTGATTTATTTACCGATTCGATTATTCACAAGCCCTAAATTCGAAGAAGAACTATGAGTATTCAAATGCCGAATATTCCCATTCAGGCTTTTGATTATTCTTTACCTGAATCGAAAATCGCTCAATTTCCTTTAGCTAACCGACACGATTCTAAACTATTAGTCTATTCTGACGGGCTTATTAAGCACGAGGCATTTCGAAATTTAGCAGATCAATTGCCTGAAAATGCGCTATTAATTTTCAATAATACCAAAGTCATTCCTGCACGCATTCCTCTGTTGAAAGAAAATGGCGTTGCGATCGAACTTTTTTTATTGCATCCTACATCCGATTCAGCTCCTACCGAACAATTAATGGAGAGTAAAGGAGAAATTACTTGGGAATGTTTGGTGGGGAATAAAAAGCGTTGGAAGGACGGCGATGTGCTAAAAAACGGTGATCTACGCTTTTCTTGGTTAAATCGAGAGGAGAATCAGATTCAAATTAATTGGAATACAGACCAAAGTTTTGCCCAAATACTAGATGAAATCGGCAAAATACCCCTTCCTCCTTATATGGAGCGCGAGGCAGAACTCAATGATTCAGATCGTTACCAAACTTTATTTTCGGAAAAACTCGGAGCCGTAGCCGCTCCCACAGCCAGCTTACATTTCTCCGATGAGGTATTAACCGATGTAGACCGTCGCGGAATTCAGAAAACGTACCTTACCTTGCACGTAGGGGCCGGAACTTTCTTACCCGTAAAAGAAGATGACGTTGAAAACCATCCGATGCATCGGGAACAATTAGTCTTTACCCCTGCCTTAATTGAAACATTACTAGCACATAAAGGACCCTTTGTTCCTGTTGGAACCACTTCATTACGTGCTTTAGAAAGTTTATATTGGAGTGGAGTTTGGTTACATGAAAAAAGACCTTTAGAAAATGGAGTCCTTATTATTCCCAAAGAATTCGCTTACGAAAAGAGAGAAAAAAGCATTTCGATCAAAGATTCACTCGAAGCCGTTCTTACCTATATAAAGGTTCAAAAGCTGGAACATTGGCTAGCAGAAACGGAAATATTAATTATGCCGGGCTATACCCTACATTTCTGCGATGCCCTGGTGACCAATTTTCATCAACCTAAATCAACCCTTTTAGTATTGATTGCCGCACTAATTGGCGATGATTGGAAGAACGTTTATAAGGCTGCTTTGGACAACGAATACCGCTTCCTTAGCTACGGGGATTCCTCCATATTATATAAAAAGCAGGATATTTAGTATTTTTGCATAAAATAATACATTATGACAAATTTCATTGAAGAATTACGTTGGAGAGGGATGTTACACGATATGATTCCTGGTTTAGAGGATCAGTTAGCCAAAGAAATGACGGTGGCTTATATCGGTTTTGACCCTACTGCACCGAGTCTTCATATTGGAAATTTGGCAGCAATTATGCTTTTAAAGCATTTTCAACTGGCTGGTCATAAGCCCATTGCTTTAGTGGGTGGAGCTACCGGAATGATTGGCGACCCATCTGGAAAATCGGCTGAACGCGATTTTCTTTCGGAAGATACACTTCGCGCAAATCAAATAGGTATACAATCACAGCTAGAAAAGTTCTTGGAATTTCATGGCGGAGCTAATTCAGCCGAATTGGTAAATAATTACGATTGGTTTAAAGAATTCAGCTTCCTAGGTTTCCTACGTGAAGCAGGTAAACTCTTGACCGTTAATTATATGATGTCCAAAGATTCGGTAAAAAAACGCCTAGAAACCGGCATTTCCTTCACTGAATTCTCCTATCAATTATTACAAGGCTACGATTTTTACCACTTATATAAGACGAAGAATGTGAGTCTTCAAATGGGCGGATCTGATCAGTGGGGAAATATTACCACAGGTACAGAAATCATTCGCCGGAAGGAAGGACACGATGAAGATGCCACAGAACGTGCGGCCTTTGCATTAACCACTCCTTTAGTTACTAAGGCAGATGGATCCAAATTTGGTAAATCAGAATCGGGTAATGTTTGGTTAGATCCCACAAGAACCTCTCCTTTCGCCTTCTATCAATTTTGGTTAAATGCCGCCGATGCAGATGTACCGCGTTTAATCCGCGTATTTACCTTATTTACGAAGGATCAAATCGATGAAATGGAACGCGCTCATGCAGAGGCACCTCATCTTCGCTTACTTCAAAAAGCCGTAGCCGAAGAAGTAACCACCCGTGTTCATGGTGCAGACGTTTGTACATTAGTGATCGAAGCATCTGCCCTACTCTTCTCTAAAGATGCAATTGAACTATTAACTGAAGCCTCAGATGCACTTGTTGCGCAATTACCCGTCTATGAAGTGTCTGCTTCTTTATTATCAGAATGCCAAAACCTAACCGACCTTATCAGCGTCGGAACAGAAAATCTAATTTGTTCTTCTAAAGGCGAAGCTAGAAAAGCCATCCAAGGAAATGCCATCAGTGTCAATAAGGTCAAAATCACTGACCCTGCTAGCCCACTAAATTTCGATAAAATCAAGGGCAAATTCCTTTTAATAGGAAACGGAAAGCAGAAAAATTATATTTTATCCTTCAAATAGTATAGGATTTAGATTCCCTTCAAAATAATTACAAAATAATTAGAGCGCAGTTTGTAGATTATAAAATAATCCTACATCTTTGCACTCCCAATCGCTAGGAACAGAAGGTTTCTAGGGCAAGACTGAGAGTAAATCGAGTGATTAGATTCACACCAGAGCGGGTTGCTTTGGACGGTTTATTGGAGGTACAAGA